>CALXHF010000005.1 GCA_944388035.1 uncultured Clostridia bacterium
TTAAATAATTTTATCATATATGTTAATTATTTAAAACTTTTTTCTAACTACCCGTGTCTACTTTTTATTATACAATAAGATAAGTAATTTTAAGTTTTACTTATCTTCTTGTTTTATGCTTCTCTTCTCCAATAAAATAAATATTGTTGTGCTAACCCTGCTAAATTACCAAATTTTTCTTTTGCTATCTTTTCTATTTGTTTTTTGCTTACTTTTGTTTCATCTTCATTTTTTATATATAAGTCGTTCATTACTCTTCTTACCCATACGTCTATTGGAAATACTTCAAATCTTTTTAAGTCTGAAAATAGTAATATACAGTCAGCAACTTTAGGTCCGACACCTGATAGTGTTAAAAGTGTTTCTCTTACTTCTATTGTGTTTGGGTTATTTCTTAATTCATCTAAATTTACTTTATTTTCTAATATCATTTTAGTTGTTTCATATAGTCTAATGTCTCTAAAGCCTAAACCTAATTCTCTATATTTTTCTACACTTACATCTTTTAATTCTTCAGCTGTTGGAAATGTATAGTATTTTTTTCCATTATAATTTATTTCTTTTCCATAGTTTTTAGATAGTCTTTCTATTATTCCTTTTATTCTTGGTATATTGTTATTTGCAGATATTATAAATGATATTATTGTTTCCCATAAATCTTGATTTAATATTCTAATTCCACTTCCATATTTTATACTTTCTTCCATAAATGTATCTATTTTACTCAATGTTTCTTTTATTTTTTTATAGTCTCTTTTCAAATCAAAGTAATCTTCTACAATTTCTTTTATATTTACATTACATATTCCTTTAAATGTTGTTTTATTTCCTTGTTTTTTTACATTTAAGACATTTCCTTTAAACACGCCTGTATAACTTCCGTCTTCTTCTATATTCCATCTAAAACATTGCCCACAGTCAAATATATCTTTTAATTCAAATGAGTCTAAATTTTCTATTTCATATATTTGTTCTTTCATTAATATCACCAGTTTTATTTTACAATATTTATAGGAGTTTTTCAATAATAAAAGAAAGGTTGTTATTATAAAGTTGTTTAAAAGTAAATATTTATTATTTAAAGGTAATAGTAAGCAATCTGCTTGCTATTTTTCTTTTTCTGTTATAAAATCTAAGGAAAGAAAAAGAAAGTGTGTTCCAAATGTGACATAAATGTGTGTAAAGGAAACGTCACTTAGGAGGTAAAAATGTTAAGACTTATTTACGGTAAGAGTGGAAGCGGTAAAAGTAGTTTTTGCTTTACTCAAATTAGTAAGTTAATTGAAAAAGGAGAGGTAAATAAAATATATATAATAACACCAGAACAGTTTTCATTTACAGCAGAGAGAAAACTTATGGATGAAATGGAAAAAATAGGTTGTGGTGCAGTTATTTCTGCTGAGGTTTTAACTTTAAGTAGGATGGCATATAGAGCAATGCAAGAAGTTGGTGGAGGTTTAGAAAGTTTATCTAAATGCGGAAAAGCTATGCTTGTTTATTCTATTTTAAGTAATAATCAAAAAAACTTAAAATTTTTAGGTAAGTCAGATGAAAATATAGATTTAAGTATGAGAGCAATTACAGAGTTTAAAAAACACGGAGTAAGCGTAAATGATTTAATAAATGAGATTTCAGGTGTAGAAGATTTATATTTAAAAAATAAGCTACAAGATATGAGTTTAATATATAAAGAATTTGAAGATAAAATAAGCGAAACTTATATAGAGGATACAGATTTATTAACTTTACTTGTAGAAAATTTAGATAAAGTAGATTTAGTAAAAAATAGTATAATTTATATAGATGAATTTTCTGGTTTTACATATCAGGAATATCAGGTAATAAAAGAATTTTTACGTTTAGCAAAAGAAGTTAATATAACAATATGTGTTGATAATTTAGATTTTAATACAAATCCAGATATCGATATATATTATCCAAATAAATTAACTGTAAAAAAATTACTTAATTTAGCAAAAGAAAATGATATTGGGTTAGATGATTTCGTACATTTAGAAAAAGGTCTACGTTTTAAAACTGAAGAATTACAATTTTTGAGTAATAATTTATACAGCAACAATTCCACAATTTATGGAAAAGATGTGGAAAACTTATCTCTATTTTTAGCTAAAAATGAATATTCTGAAGTTGAAAATACAGCGAAAGAAATAGAAAAGTTAGTAAGAAAAGAAAATATGAGATATAGAGATATATCAATTATTACTAAAAATATAGAAAACTATTCATCATTAGTAAGAGCAATATTTAGAGAATATGATATACCAGTATTTATTGATGAAAAAAGAGATTTAAACCAAAATATAATAGTACAGTATGTACTTAGTATATTAGAGGTTTTAAGTAAAAACTTTTCATCAGAAGCGGTTTTTAGCTATATAAAATTAGGTTTTTTTGATTATGAAAAAGAAGAGATTTTTAAATTAGAAAACTATTGTAATAAATGGGGAATAAAACAAAATAAGTGGAAAAAAGATTTTACATATGAATTAGAAATTGAAAGTAAGAAAAAAGAAGTTGAAAGATTAAATGAAATAAGAAAAGAAATAATAGAACCATTACTTAAATTACAAGAGGAGATAAAGAAAAACAGAACTGTTAAAAATATAACAATTGCTTTATATAATTTTATAATAAATCAAAATATAGAAGAAAAAATATCTAAAAAGATTTCTAAATTAGAGGAAAAAGATTTATTAGATTTAGCAAAAGAGTATAAAGAAAGTTATGAAATAATAATTGATATATTTGATAAAATGGTTTTAATATTTGATGATGAAAAAATTACTGTTGATAAATATCAAAAAATCTTCAAAATAGGTTTAAAAAATAGTGGTCTTGGTAAAATACCAGGAACAGCAGATCAAGTAATATTAGGAGATATAGATAGATCAAGAAGTCATAAAGTAAAAGTGGTATTTATATTAGGTTTAAACGATGGCGTGTTTCCAAGTAGTAATAAAGATGAAGGGTTCTTAAATGATAGTGATAGAGAAATATTAAAACAAGATGGAATAGAACTTGCAAATGGAACAATAGATAATTTATATGAAGATAAATTTAACATTTATAAAGCATTTACAACAGCAGAAGAAAAATTGTATTTATCATATAGTTCATCAGATAAAGACGGAAAATCACTTAGACCTTCTGTATTAGTAAGTCAAATAAAGAAAATGTTTCCTGAAATGAAAGAAGAAAGTGATGTTATAAATAAAAAATACGAAATTGTAAATAAAAAAGTAACATATGAAGAATTAATAGAAAATATAGCAAAAATAAAGAACAGAGAAAAAATAGATGAAATATGGTATCAAATATATAATTATTATAAAGAGCAGGAAGAGTGGAACAAAAAACTTACAAGTGATATGCAAGGTTTAAATTATACAAATTTGCCAGAAAGAATAAAACAAGAAAATATAGATAAATTATATGGAAATACTTTAAAAACAAGTATATCAAGATTAGAAAAATATAGAGGATGTCCATTTTCATATTATTTACAATATGGTTTAAGACTAAAAGAAAAAGAAACGTTAAAAATACAAAGTTTTAATACAGGTTCATTTATGCACGAAACAATAGATAGTTTCTTTAAAGTAGTAAGAGAAGAAGATATAGATTTAGCAGAAATTGAAGAAGATAAGATTTTAGAAATAGTATCAAATATTATAGACGAGAGTTTAAATTTAAATAAAAACTTTATCTTTACAGCAACAGCTAAATATAAAGTGCTAGTTAGAAGATTAAAAAGAATAATCACAAAGGCTTTAAAATATATAATTATAACAATTGTAAATAGTGATTTTGAAGTAAGTGGAACAGAAGTGGAATTTGGAGAAAAAGGAAAATATGAGCCAATTATTTTAGAACTGGATAATGGTAAAAAGATAGAAATAACAGGAAAAATAGATAGAATTGATACTGCTAAAAATGAAGATGGAAAATACTTAAGAATAATAGATTATAAATCATCAGCAAAAAATATAGACTTAAACGAAGTATATGCAGGGCTTCAAATACAACTTCTAACATATACAGATGCAATATGTAGAAAAGAAGATATAATGCCAGCAGGAATATTTTATTTTTCATTATTAGAACAAATGGCAAATGCAGATAAGAGATTAAATGAAGATGAAATTGAAGAAATGATAAGAAAAAATTTCAAGATGAAAGGGCTAATTATTGCAGATGTAAAAATAATTAAAATGAACGACAACACATTAAAATCAGGAACATCAAATTTAGTACCTGCTGGAATAACAACAAAAGGAGAAATAAACCAAAGAAATACAAATGGGGTAAAACAAGAAGAATTTAAAATTTTACAAGAATATATTTATAAAACAATAAAAGATATATCAAAGGAAATATTAAGTGGAAAAATAGATTTAAAACCATATAATAAGCAAGGAAAAACACCTTGTGAATATTGCGAATATAAAACGATTTGTGGTTTTAACACTAAACTAAACAATAATAAATACAATTACATAGACAAAAAAACAAAAGATGATATATTAAATAAAATGAGACAAAATGGGGACGGGGCATTTTTTGTTTCAAATGTAAAATAATTCGAAAATGAGAAAAAAAATCCCCGTCCCTAAAATGTCTCAAGGAGGAAAAATGGATTTATCTAATGATAAGGTTATTCATATTAAAAATGGTAATATAGAATATCTACAGTTTAGAAAATTGCTAGAATATAGTGATGTTATTTCACATTGCTATTCTCTAGGAAAAAATGTTAATTTTAGAACTTCTTATAAAGCTAATGAAACTAATAAGCTTAATATGGTTAATGTAAATAATACATCTGAATATCAAAAAGTTATTAGTAATTATAAAAATTTATGTGATAATATAAGCTTAGATTATAGAGATTTAGTTAAAGGTATTCAAAGGCATACTAATAATGTTACATCTGTTTATGGTAAAGTTAACAAAGATAAACCAGATTTTAATATGAAAGAATATGAAAACATAGATGGTTTAATTACAAATAAGAAAAACATAGTTCTTAGTACAACAAGTGCTGACTGCATTTCTTTATTATTTTTTGACCCTGTAAAAAAAGTAATTGCAAATGTACATTCTGGCTGGAAAGGTACACTTCAAAGAATTTGTATTAGAACAGTAAAAAAGATGCTTAATGATTTTTCTTGCAATCCAGAAGACATTATAATTTGTATTTGTCCTTCTATTAGAAAATGTCATTTTGAGGTTGAAGAAACTGTTAAAGATATGTTTTTGGAAGAATTCCAAGAATTAGGTGAAGAGAATTTAAGGGCTATAATTGAAGAAAAGATACCAAATAGAAAATGGAATATTGATACTGTTCTAATTAATAAAATTATTTTAAAAAATATTGGTATAAAAGAAGAAAATATAATTGATAGTAAAATATGTACTGTTTGTAATTCAGAAATTTTACACTCATATAGAGCAGAAAAAGAAAATTATGGTTTAAATACTGCTTTGATTGGGTTAAAATAAAAAATAAAAAAGGAAAATAAAAATATAAAAAATAAAGGAGAACAATATGATTATTCCAAACAAGTTAAAAATAGGGGATACTATAGGGGTTGTAGCACCTTCTAATCCTATAATTGGTGAAAATGTAGATGAAATTATGCTAGCTAAAAATAAGGTAGAAGAAAAAGGTTTTAATGTAGAGTTTTCTAAAAATCTTTTTTCAAATAGTTTGGGTTATAGTAGTAGTGCCAAAGAAAAAGCAGAAGATATAAATTATATGTTTTCTAACAAAGATATAAAAATGATATGGTGTGCTAAGGGTGGAGAAAATTCAAATTCTACTTTTGGTTATTTAGATTATAATTTAATTAAAGAAAACCCTAAAATTATATGTGGTTATAGTGATATAACATCAATTACAAATGTTATAACTGCTAGAAGTGGACTGATTACTTTCAGTGGTACTAATTTTAAAACAATTGCAACTGATGAAACTGATTTTAGCTTTAATGAAGCTATAAAACGTTTTGTTAATGGTGATGTTACTTTAGGAAAAATAAGTGATTATAAAATATTAAAAAAAGGTATTGCAACTGGTAAGTTAGTTGGTGGCAATCTTAGTTTAATAAGAGGACTTGTAGAAGGTAAATATAAAATAGATTTTAATGGTAAAATATTATTTATAGAAGAATTAGGTTTTGAAACAGGACCTGCCCTTGCTTATAATTATTTATATTATATGAAACAAAACGGTGTTTTTGATAAAATAAATGGTTTATGGATAGGTAGTTACAATCACGAAAGTAATATTTCTTTAGAGAAAATTGTTTTTGATGTTATTGGAGATGAGTATAATTTTCCTATTATTAAATCAGGTAATTTTGGTCATATTGAAGAAAAGATAGTTATACCAATTGGAACAAATGCTAAAATAGATACAAATACAGAAGAAAAAATAGTATTATTGGAAAATTGTGTTAAATAAATATTGTAATAAAAGGAGTAAGATATGTTTGACAATTGGGAAGATTTAGAAAAATCAATTATTGATTGTAAAAAGTGTAAACTATGTACAGGTAGACAAAATATTGTTTTTGGAACAGGTAATAAAAATGCTAAATTAATGCTTATTGGGGAAGGTCCTGGAGCAGATGAGGATAGACTTCGGAGAGCCTTTTGTTGGACGTGCAGGTAAGCTTATAAATTTAGCATTTCAAGCAATAGGGTTAAAAAGAGAAGAAGTTTATATAGCAAATATTGTTAAATGTAGGCCACCAGGAAATCGTAACCCAGAAGAAGATGAGTGCATTGCTTGTATGAATTATTTAAGAAATCAAGTAATACTTGTTAAACCAGAAATAATTGTACTTTTAGGAAGTGTTGCACTAAAACATATTTTAGGTAAAGAATACGGGATAACAGCTTCAAGAGGAAAATGGGTTGAAAAGAAAGGCATTAAATATATGCCTACTTGGCATCCAGCAGCTCTTTTAAGAGATGAGACTAAAAAAATAGATTTTGTAAATGATCTACAATTAGTATTAAAAGAATTGGACAACAAGTCAGATAGTTTGACTTAAAATAAATATATATAATAAAATAGAAATATACAAAATATAAAGAAATTAGGAGTAGGATATGGAAGAAATAATTGGAAAAGCAAATTACTGTTTGAATTGTAAGATAAAACCTTGTTCAAATAAAGGTTGTCCATTACATAATGAGATACCAGATTTTATAAAAGAAGTAAAAGAAGGCAATTTTACTAAGGCATATGAAATACTGTGTAAAACAACTGTACTTCAAGGAGTATGTGGGAGAATATGCCCACATATTAAGCAATGTCAAGGTTTGTGTGTAAGAGGTATAAAAGGTGAGCCAGTAGCAATTGGAGATTTAGAAGCATTTGTTTTTGATAAAGCAATGGAAGAAGGAAACTCTTTATCCAAGGTTTGGAAAGAAGAAATAGAGAAAAATAAAAAAGTTTTAGGTAATAAAAAAGTAGCAATAATAGGTGGAGGACCTTCAGGATTAACTGCAGCAGCTTTTTTAGCTAAAGCAGGCATAAATGTTACAATTTATGAAAAATATAATTTTTTAGGCGGTCTTTTAATATATGGAATACCTGAATTTAGACTTGATAAAAAAATAGTAGAAAAAACTGTCCAAAATATTTTAGATTTAGGAATAAATGTGGAATATGAAAAAGAACTTGGTAAAAATTTAAACTTAAATAAATTAGAAAAAGAATATGATGCAATATTTTTAGCATTTGGAGCAAATTGCTCTTCTAAAATGGGTGTAGAAGGAGAAGAATTAAAAGGTGTATATGGAGGAAATGAACTTTTAGAATATAATATGCATCCAAATTACGAAGGAAAAACAGTAGTTGTTGCAGGTGGTGGAAATGTTGCGATGGACTGTGCAAGAACAATTAAAAGGTTAGGTGCAAAGGAAGTTAAAGTAGTATATAGAAGAGCAAGAGAGCAAATGCCAGCAGAAACAAAGGAAGTAGAAGATGCAATAAATGAAGGAATAGAATTTTTATTCCAAAATAATATTGTAAAAATACTTGGAAATAAAAATGTAGAACAATTAGAGTTAATTAAAACAAAATTAGTTCAAAAAGAAGGTGATACAAGACTTTCACCAGTAAATATAGAAAATAGCAATTATATAATAAATGCAGATTATGTAGTAATGGCACTAGGTGCAAGTCCTGCTACATTTGTTAAAGACTTAGGACTTTCTTTAAATAAATGGGGAAATATTGAAGTAAACGAAAATTATGAAACATCAAATTCAAAAATATATGCAGGAGGAGATTTAGCGGGAGTAAGAGGAACGGTTGCTTGGGCTGCATATTCAGGAAGAGAAGCTGTAAAAAAAATAGTAGAAAAATTAAAAGAAGCTTAAACTTGAAGCTTCTTTATTCATTTATATTTGCTTGTTCTTTGTTTCCTAAAAGTAATTTTTTAATAGCTTTAAATAAGGAAACAAAAATATTTTCTTTTTTAGTAATAACCTTAATTGCAGTTTCAACCTCTCCGTTTTCTATAGCATTATATTTTTTTTCTAGTTCCATCATTTTATTTACATAGTAATCATTGAAAAATGTATAACCCTCCATAGAGCCAAGATAATTTTTAAAGTTATATAATTTTCTTCTATAATTTTCAACATCTTCTAGAGTCGAAATATTATTAAAAGTATTATCAAAATAGCTAGAGATGATTAAGTTTTGAGTTCTCATAAAAGTTAATGATATTTCTGATTTTAATTCTTCAATTTTTTCTAGCATACCATCTACTTTTTTATTTCTATCATCAACACTTGCAATTCTATTATTTAATTTAATAATTTCTTCTTCATTATTTAAAATATCATCAAATGCATTTTGAATTGCCATATATGTTTTTGGTGATGTTATATTTGCAAAATGTTCTTTAAAATTATCATTGCTGTTTAAAGTACTTTCAAATAAAATATTTTCACCAACTAAATATGCAAGCTGATTAGCTAAACAACACTCTAATGGGTAATATGATGGGCTATTAGTTTCAAAACTTATACCAAAATATTTAACATATTCTTTTGGAATACCATTAACTTTAGAAGCCATAAGTTGTACAGAAGCTTCATTTAATCCTAAACCATAAATTTTAAATTCAGTATAATCACAAAGTCCCATCCTAAGCAAATAATTTCTTTTATCTTTAACTTCTTGTATATAATGTATACACTCGTGAATTGCAAATTCTTCTAAATCTTCATCTTGAATATGTTCATTAAAATATATAGAAGTATTTTTGTAAAAATAATTGGCTTCTGCCATACCTTCTGGCATTTTTGCTTTATACATATTTAATCTAGAAAGTTTTATGAATAACTCATTTTGGTTTAAATTAAATTCTGGAAATGTATCACATAGTTTTTTAGAAACATTTCTTGCAATTGAATTTATTTTCAAAGTATCTAGTTTTTCTGTTACTTCTATTCCATCTTTTCTTAAATCTGATTCTACACTCATATTTTTAGTCTCCTTGATTATATAATCTATCACTAAATATTATACTATAAAAAAACAAAAAATATATTTCATAAGTATTAAATCTTAATTACAGTTTAATTACAAAAAAATAATCAAATATGTGAATTTTTAGTTGCATAAAAAAAATTAAAATGTTAAAATTACTTTTGAGGTGAAATTTAAATTGATTAATTTAAATAAATGTAAAGAAGAGTTTTTAAAATATGTTGCACCATATGAAGAAGAATATGAAGATGAAAAAGAATTCGAAGGAATAGAGAGAAAAAAATCACACTCATTAAGAGTAATGGAAGAGAGTAAGAATTTATCAGAAAAATTAGGTTTAAGTGATGAACAAAAAGAGATTGCTATGTTAATAGGGTTGTTACACGACATAGGAAGATTTAAACAATATACTCTAGACAGCAGATTTTTAAACGAGATGCTTGTAGACCACGCAAAACTAGGTGTAGAGGTGTTAGAAAAAGATGATTACATTAAAAAGTATATAAATGATAAACATTATATTCCAATAATATTAAAAGCAATAGAAAATCACAATAAATATAAAATAGAAGAGGAAATGTTAAGCAAAGAAGAAATATTATTCTCAAAAATAATCAGAGATGCTGATAAATTAGATATTTTATATGAAGGTGCGGAAATTTTTTGGAAAAGTGAAGAAGAAGTAGAAAGAGTTGAAAATTCAAAGATTAATGTTAAAGTTGAACAACAATTTAAAGTTGAAAGACAAGTAAAAAAGTGTGGATGTGAAAAAAATGATACAGTAGATGGGGTACTAATACTTTTATCATATATATATGATATTAATTTTAAAGAAAGTTTATCAATAATTTATAAAGAAAATTTTGTAGAAAGAATTTTAGATAAATTTGATTTTAAAGATGAAAAAACAAAAAAACAAATGGAAAATCTAGAAGAAATTTTACAAAGAAATATAATATTAAGATTAAGAAAAAGATATAAAGGATGATTTAAAATTGGGTAAAAAATTATTAATAACAGAAAAGCCATCAGTTGCTATGGAATTTGCTAAAGCATTAAAGATTACAACTAAAAGAAAAGATGGTTATTTAGAATCAGATAATTGGATAATAACTTGGTGTGTAGGTCACTTAGTAACTATGAGTTATCCCGAAAAGTATGATGAAAAATTAAAATATTGGAGACTAGATACCTTACCGTTTATACCAGAGGAGTGGAAGTACGAAATTATACCACAAGTTCAAAAACAATTTAATATTGTGCAAAATTTACTTCAAAGAGAGGATGTTGAAGAAATTTATAATGCTGGGGACTCTGGGCGTGAAGGAGAATATATACAAAGGCTTGTATTTATGATGGCGAAACCTAACCCAAAGGCTAAAATGAAAAGGGTGTGGATAGATTCACAAACAGAAGAAGAAATTTTAAGAGGGATAAGAGAAGCAAAAGATGCGTCATATTATGATAGTTTATCAGATAGTGCATATTTAAGAGCAAAAGAGGATTATTTAATAGGTATAAATTTTTCAAGATTACTTTCCATAATATATGGAAGAAATTTAGCAAATAGAATAAATGAAGATAAAGCATCTATATCAGTAGGTAGAGTTATGACTTGTGTACTTGGGATGATTGTTTCTAGAGAAAGAGAGATTAGAAATTTTAAGAAAACAAAATATTATAAAATACAAGGAATATTTGGAAAGGAAGAATCAAATTTTAATGCAGATTGGAAAGTAAGTGAGAATTCATCAATGTTTGAATCTCAAAAGCTTTATAATGAGCAAGGTTTTAAAAAAGAAGAAGATGCAAAAAATTTCATTAAAAGTTTAGCAGGAAAAATAGCTAAAATAGTGGAATTAAAAAAATCCAAGCAAAAAGAAAATGCACCACTTTTATTTAATTTGGCAGAAATACAAAATGAGTGTACAAAAAGATTTAAGATAAAACCAGATGAAACTTTGGAAATTATACAAAATCTTTATGAGAAAAAATTAGTTACTTATCCAAGAACAGATGCAAGGGTATTGTCAACGGCAGTTGCTAAGGAAATTACAAAAAACTTAAATGGAATAGCAAGAGGATATAATGATGAAGAAACTAAAGAATTTATAAAGAAAATGGTAGATGAGAAGTATTCTACCAACTTAGTGAAAACAAAATATGTAAATGACAGTAAAATAACAGACCATTATGCAATTATCCCAACAGGACAAGGGTTTGAAAATTTTAATAATTTACCAGATTTACAAAAAAAGGTTTATAAAGTAATTGTACATAGATTTTTAGCAATATTTTATCCACCTGCAGAATATCAAAAAATACAAGTAAATATTGAGGTTGAAAATGATGGTAAGAAAGAAAGCTTTTCTGCTAGTGAAAAAGTCTGTGTAAAACAAGGATTTCTGGAAATTTTAAAACCAGATAAGAAAAATAATAAAAAAGGTGAAAAAGAAAATAGTGATGTAGAAAATAATATTGAAATATTAAAAAATCTAAAAAAAGGTCAAGAAATAGAAGTACAAAATTATGAATTAAAAGAAGCGGAAACGTCACCACCTTCTAGATATAATTCTGGTTCTATCATCTTAGCTATGGAAAATGCAGGAAAGTTAATAGAAGATGAAGAATTAAGAGAACAAATAAAAGGTGCTGGAATTGGAACAAGTGCAACAAGAGCGGAAATTATTAAAAAATTAGAGAAAATAAAATATATAGAAATAAATAAAAAAACACAAATAATAACACCAACTCTAAAAGGTGAAAGTATATATGACATAGTATTTGGCTCAATGCCAGATATGTTAAATCCGAAACTTACAGCGAGTTGGGAAAAAGGGTTAGAGATGGTTGCAAAAAAAGAAATTAAACCAGAAGTTTTTATGGGAAAATTAACAAATTATATCAATTCTAAATTTAATAAATTAGTAATTAAAATGTGAATTTTTTGTGAAAATGAAGGAAAAAATAAAATATTAGTTGTAAATTTTTTCCAAAAATGGTAAAATAAAAAACATATGGCAAAAGTCATATGTTTTTTGTACTAATGGCTAGTAGATGGGAGTTATTGTGAAAGAAACTGACTTTCCGAAAGAAATTGAAATAGAAATTCCAATAGAAAGGAAATGTACAATCACCAGTGGTACACCTCAAGAGTTTTCAACAGATGATTTGCCAAGTACTTTGACTGCAAGATTTGTGGGTTTTGAGACTAGACAAGGAGTATTTAGAGAGTTTACTCTTGTAAAATATGTAGTAGAGCCAATATTTGCTCTAAGGATATTTGGTAGGTGTAATACATATGGTTTTGAAAATTATGATGTAGAAAGTATAAATAGACTTTGCAATTTGATTTCACAACCATATATGTATGGTGTAAGAAGTAGTACACCACAGGATGAGTTTGTTACACAAGATGATACTAATAAAGAATATTGGCTTTATACACCAGAAGATGTAAATAGTTTAAGTTTTTCTAAGGATGGTAAAATTTTTAAAACAAATGTAGTATATGCTGGTGGATATTACTATGAAATTTGTGAAAGTGAAGGTGAGTCAAATGTGATTAAAAAGGTAGTAGATTATTATAATCTACCAATAAGAAAACCAAAAGCAGTAAGACCTGTAGTATTACTAAGACCAAGAGCTTTTGCAAGAAACAAAAGAAAAGTTTTAGCAATGGCATAGTACAAAATAAGCCCTCATTAATTTGAGGGCTTATCTTTTAAATTATAGATTTTTTCAATTAATTTTTTTGATGCCTGCTTAAATTCATTTTTATTCTTAATATCACTTTCTATAAAATAGGGAATACCAAAAACAACTTTTACTTTTGAGAAAAAATTAGGCCTTCTTGTAATAAAAACAGGAACAATTGGAATATTTAATTTAGATGATATAAAAACTGGCCCATTATGATATTTATTTCCAATATCATCTTTGTTTTTAATAACTCCACCTTCTGGAAAAATTAAAAGTTTACAGTTGTTACTTTCCTTAAAGATAGAAATAGATTTTAAAAGACTATTAACATCAACTTTTTTCCTATTTACAGGAAAAACATTATAATGTCTTAAAATTTTAGAAAATAATTTATCTCTAAAAATTTCTGATTTTGCCATAATAGATAAATCATCTACTGTTGAATATATAAAGAAAGGGTCAAATACAGTGGAATGATTTGGGCAAATTAAAAATTTATCATATTTTTCTAAATTTTCTAAATTATAATATTTAACTCTAAATAACAATTTACAAAAAAGAAATTTAATAAACTTTTTCAAAAAAATCACCTTTTTTTGTTTATTTTTTAGATTATATATTTTTATAAAAAATCTGTCAACAATTGACAAATAAAGAAAAATTTGCTATAACATATATATACGAAAGAATGGAGAGATACATATGAACGAAAAAAGATACAAATCAGTTATAGTAATATGGGGAGTAATTTTTTTAGTATTACACACATTATCATTAATTAATGTGGTAGGGTTAAGACCATTTGCATATACATATCTATATAAATTAATAACATCACTTGTAGCATTAATAGTATTAGCATTAGTTATAATTTTTATAGGTCTATCTTTAAAAAAGAAGAAAGCTGGACCAATAATAGGAATTGTGCTTGGAGCAATTTACATATTAAATTTTAACTTTACAAATATATTTATTAGTATTGTAAACTTAGTAGCAGGTGTTTGTTTTATAATATCTTGTGCAGGTATGTTAAAATTTATAGCAAAAGAAAATAAAAAACAACCAGAAAAAGAAGAAAAACAAACAGAAAACACTTGAAAATAGGCAGGAGAAAGTAAATGAATACAATCTTAGGAGAACTTGGGAAAAGTTCAAACTTCGTTAAATTAATAAACAATATAGAAAACAAAAAAAGTCCGATAGCAATATCGGGCTTAAATGACGTTGGTATGGTAGAAGTCCTTACAGCTACATACGAATATACAAAAAAACCAATATGTGTTTTAACATATAATGAAATACAAGCAAAAAGAATTTTTCAAGATATAAAATATTTTACAGAAAATGTAATATATTTTCCTAAAAAAGAAGTAGTAACATATGATTATGTTGCAGAAAGTAAAGAAAATTTATATGAAAGAATAGAAGCTTTAAATAAAATAAAAAATAAAAGAAGTCAAATAATTGTAACAACAATAGGAGCAGTATTACAAAAATTACCTTCAAAAAACACATTATATAAAAATGAGATAAAATTTAAAGTAGGAGATATTTATAATTTAGAAGATATTAAAAAGAAACTAGTAGACTTAGGATATGTAAGATATGATTTAATAGATGGAAGAGGGCAGTTTAGCGTAAGAGGAGATATTGTAGATATATCAATAAATCAAAAAACTGGAATAAGAGTAGAATTTTGGGGAGATGAGATAGATTCAATTAGAGAATTTAATATAGAAAGCCAAAGGTCTATTTCAAATAAACAAGAAGTAACAATTTATCCTGCAAATGAATATATATTAGAGAAAAAACTAGATGAAGTATGTCAAAAGATAAGAAAAAAATATGAACTTTATTCTAATCAAGAAATAATAGAAGAAGATATAGAGCAAATAAAAATAGGAAATTATACATCTAAAATAGATAAATATTTTGACTGTTTTTATGAAAAAGGGGAAAGTGTTTTAGAATATTTGAATTCAAATTATGTAATATTTTTAGATGAAATATCAAAAATAAAAACACGTTCTTTAAATATAAAAAAAGATAGAGAAAATTTAATAGAAAGTTTAATATCAAAAGAAAAAGAAGTGCCAGAAGCTATAAATAATGAATTGGATTTTAATAATATAGAAGAGATATTAGATAAAAAACAATTGGTGTATGTAGAAAAAGAAGATAATTCATTAAAAATAGATTGTGAACAATATAAATTTGATTATAAAAACATAAATTATTATAAAAGTGAAATTGAAAGTTTATTTAAAGATTTAAAAACATTTTTAAGGAAAAATAAAAGTGTATATATCTTAATAGAAACAAAAGAAAAAGCAAAAAAATTAAAAATATTATTAGAAGATAAGGAAATTCCTTGTAAAATCGAAGAAAAACTAAATCAAACAATAATTGTAAAATCTAGAGAAAATGTTGTTACAATATCTGTTGGAACATTATCTTCTGGATTTAAAAATTATGATATAAACCAAATAGTAATAGTAGCCGATGAATTAATTAGCGGAGAAAAAAAGAGAAGAAGGATTACAAATACAGCTTTTAAAGAAGGAGAAAAGGTTGTATTTGCAGATTTAAAACAAGGTGATTACGTAGTTCATAGGAGATATGGTATTGGTATTTATATTGGTGTAAATACAATCAAAGCAGATGGAATTGTTAAAGATTATATTAAAATAAAATATGCAGATGACGCAATATTATATGTCCCTACTTCTGACTTAGATAGTGTTAGAAAATATATTGGTGGAGATAGAATTAAACCTAAAGTAAATAAATTAGGAACTAGAGATTGGGAAAAGGCAAAAGCTAAAGTTAAAAATAATTTAAGAGAAGTTGCAGAAGAATTAATAGAATTATATGCAAAAAGAGAAAATGCTGTTGGTTTTGCTTTTAGTGAAGATACTCCTTGGCAAAAAGAGTTTGAAGATAAGTTTCCATATCAAGAAACAGATGATCAATTAAGATGTATAGAAGAAGTAAAAAGTGATATGGAAAAATCTAAACCAATGGATAGATTACTTTGTGGTGATGTTGGATATGGTAAGACAGAAGTGGCTATGAGAGCAGCTTTTAAAGCAGCAATGGATGAAAAACAAGTAGCTTATTTAGCACCTACTACAGTTCTTGCAGAACAACAATATCAGGAATTCAAAAAAAGGATGAAAGATTTTCCTGTAAGAGTTGAAATCTTAAATAGATTTAAAACTCAGAAATATCAAAATGAAGTGATAAGAAAATTGAAACTTGGAGAAGTAGATATTTTAATTGGAACTCATAGAATCCTTGGTAAGGATGTACAGTTTAAAGATTTAGGTTTACTTATTATTGATGAGGAGCATAGATTTGGAGTTAAAGCAAAAGAAAAGATAAAACAGATGAAAATGAGTATAGATGTTTTAACAATGACAGCTACTCCTATACCTAGAACAATGCATATGTCAATTGTAGGGATTCGTGATATGTCTGTTATATATGAGCCACCATACAACAGAAAACCAGTTCAGACTTATGTATTAGAATACGATAAAGAAGTTGTAAGAGAAGCAATTGTTAGAGAACTTGAAAGAGGGGGACAGGTATTCTATATTTTTAATAGAGTAGAAAATATAGAAAGAAAAGCAGATGAAATATCAGAATTAGTACCAGAAGCAGATGTTGTTTTTGCACACGGGCAAATGACTGGTAGCAGAATTGAGGATATTATGCAAGAGTTTGTTGAGGGTAAGTCAAATGTTTTAGTTTGTACTACAATTCTTGAATCTGGTATTGATATTCCAAATGCGAATACTATAATTGTTGAAAATGCAGATAGGATGGGACTTGCACAATTGTATCAGATTCGTGGTAGAGTAGGAAGGTCTGAAAGACAAGCATATGCATATATTACATATAAAAGAGATAAACTACTTTCAGAAGTTGCTGATAAAAGATTAAAGGCTATAAAAGAATTTACTGAATTTGGTTCTGGATTTAAGATTGCTATGAGAGATTTGGAAATTCGTGGAGCCGGAAGCTTACTTCGGTGAAATTCAATCAGGACATCTAGAGCAAGTTGGTTATGATACTTATTGCGAGTTATTAGATCAAGTTGTAAAAGAAACTAAAGGAATAAAAGGTACTGAAGAAAAAGATATCCAAATTGATATTGATATTTCAAGCTATATTCCAGATACTTATATAGAAGATAGTAGCGAAAAAATCGATATTTACCAAAAAATTGCTTTATGTAGAACTGAAGAAGATATTTCAAATGTTGTTGATGAGGTTATAGATAGGTTTGGAAATATGCCTGATGAGTTAAATAATTTGCTTGAGATTGCAAGGATAAAACAGCTTTGTAGAAATACACCAGTTATAAAAATTACAGAGAAGAAGAATAGAAAAACTGGTTCTCAAAATGTTGTGTTTTATTTTGAAAAAGATAAGTTTGATCCAAATGTTATCTCTTCTCTTATTAAAAAATATGGCACAGATATTAAGTTTTCAGATGCTATCCTGCCTTATATTACGCTATTTTTGAATAGACAGACAGAAAAAGAACTTATTAGAAATATTAAAGAGTTTTTAAAAATGTTTTAGGGACGTTTCTTTTGCGAATTTTTAGTTGCGTTTAGGATACAGCTATTAGGGAAAAGAAGTAAGTTTTTAGATTTAAGCTTATGCTTACCAGCAATTTTTCTACCCTTTTTATTCCCTACGAAAAATTGCTTAATCTAAAAACTTACTTATATATTTTTGTTTTTATATTAAAAAATAAAAGTTATTTCTTTTTTAAAAAAATAACTTTTTATTTTTGTCTTGGATATGGTTTTATTTCATTTGTTAAGCCTAATAAATAATCTAGACTTGTGTTATAATATTTTGCTAATTTTTTCAAAGAAGATATTGGTATGTTTATTTTGCCTAATTCATATTTACTGTAATTTGTTTGTGATATGTTTAGCATTTTGGCTATTTCTTCTTACTTTAAATTTCTATCTTCTCTTAAATCTTTTAATCTTAGCATTAATGCCTCCTAAAATATTTTATTTTAAAATATTTTATAATAGTTATAAAACTATGAATACAGATTAAGAGCAATAAGAGATGAGGCAGATGCAATAGAGTATAAAACAAAACAAGCAAAAGAAGAAGGAATTAAAGAAGGTTTGGAGCGAGGAGCTAAGCGAAAAACTGAAAAAATGGTAAAAGAAATGTTAAAAAATAATTTTACAATAGAACAAATACAGACAATAACAAAATTAACAAAAGAAGAAATAGAAAGATTAAAAAATGAAATCTAAATAAAATATTGCTAAAATCTGAATAAAGTTATAAAATACAATAGTACAGTAAATAATAAATGTACTATTGTATTTTTTAAGGAGAGAGATTTATGAACGTAATATCTAGTAAAGATAATGAAACTATTAAAAATATAAAAAAATTAAAAGAAAAAAAGTATAGAGACTTAGAAAATGTATATATAGTAGAAGGGATAAAAATGGTAAAGGAGGCTATTTTAGAAAAAGCTTCTATTAGACAAATAATCATATGTGATGATTGTGAAAAATCTGATAGTATACCTAAAGAATTAATGTATGAAATAGCAAAATATGAGTGTATATATGTAACAAATAAAGTTTTTAAATATATAACAGAAGTACAAACACCACAAGGAGTTATGGCAATAATAGAAAAAAACAATAAAGATAAAGAAATAAATTATGATGAAGATATAATAGTTGCATTAGATGATATACAAGACCCAGGAAATTTAGGAACAATTTTAAGAACAGTAGATAGTTGTGGTTTAAAACAAATATTAATATCAAAAGGAACAGCAGACCCATATAACCCCAAAGTAGTGCGTTCTACTATGGGGGCAATTTATAGAGTTAAAATAATAGAGTGTGAAGATTTAGAAAAAACTTTAAAAGAAGTAAAGAAAAATAAATTTAAAATATTAGTAACATCATTGGAAGATAGTAAAAGTATTTATGATGTTAAATATAATAAAAAAGTTATAGTAATAGGAAATGAAGCAAATGGAGTTGAAGATAAAATAATAAAATTAGCTGATGAAAAAATAAAAATACCAATGCTTGGAAAAACAGAAAGCTTAAATGCATCTGTTGCAACAGGAATAATATTATATGAATATGTAAGGCAAAAATTAAATAATAAATAGGAAAGAGGAATATAAAATGAAAATAAATGTAGTAATGGTAGAACCAGAAATTCCACAAAATACAGGAAATATAGCAAGAACTTGTGCTGCAATAGGAGCAAAATTACACTTAGTACATCCATTAGGTTTTAGTATATCTGAAAAAGCTGTAAAAAGAGCGGGGCTTGATTATTGGGACAAGGTAGAAATAGAAGAACACAATTCTTTTGATGAGTTTTTAGAAAAATATAAACCAGAAGAAAATAATATGTTTTTTTCAACTACAAAGGGAAAACACGTATATTCAGAACCAAATTATAGTAAAATGGAAGAAGTATTTTTATTATTTGGAAAAGAAACTAAAGGACTTCCAGAAGATATTTTACAAAAATATATAGACAAAACAATTAGAATACCAATGAGAAATAATCTAAGGTCACTTAATCTATCAAACTCTGTAGCTATTGTTGTATATGAGGTTTTAAGACAAAAAGAATTTGAAAATTTAGAAGAAATAAGTAGTTATTTCGACAAAAAGTAAGAAAAATGTCGAATTTTGCGATGAAAAGTTAAAAAAAAATTAGAGGAAAGCTTGGCTTTTCTCTAATTTTATGAGATAATATATTTGAATTGTTTAATCAAGAAATTTTTGATCAAAAATCTAGGTTCTAAAAAATCCCAAAAAGTATAAGGTAAAATAGAAAAAGGAGGAAGAAATAGATGAACATATTTACATATGAAGATTATATAAAGTGTATACACACTTTGCGTCTTAATAGTGTATTTCAATTAGCAGAAGATGAAGCTGAATACAATTATGAACAAAAGAAAGATAAAAATATTTATAAAGATATAATACATATTATCTTAGAAGACACAGAAGAGATTACAAAATTAATAAATAATTATATAGAAATAGAAGAAAAAGTAAACAAAGAAGAATTAGAAAGGTATGAAAGTAAATTTGCAAGTAACAGATATAAATTAAGAAGAGATGATATATTATATAAATTTAAGAGTAGAGATATATATTTCCTAATAAAATACCAAGATGAAAAAGATGACAATATTTTATATAATATGTTAAATTATTGTGTAGATATTATATATGATTGGAATGTAAATGTGAAAATAAAAGAAAATATAAAATATCCAATTGTAGTTCCTATACTTATTTATGATGATAATAAGAAATGTAAAATAACAAATGATTTTAGTCAAATGCAAGTAGATGATTACATATTTGATGATTATAAGATATATTTTAAATATAATTTAATTGAAATCAATAAGTTAACTCTTAATAATTTAATTCAAAAAAAAGATTTATTTTCTAATATAATTGCACTTAAAAAAGTAAAAAGTTATAAAGAATTTGAAGAAATATTAACAAAAATAATAAAAATAGCAGATGATAAAAAATTAAAGAAAATAAAAGAATACTTAAAAGAAATAGTAGAAAATTCTTATAAACAATTTTGTCAAGAAGAAGTAAAATTCTTTGAAAATAAAATATACGAAAAAATTAAAAAATAAAGTAAATAGAGTTTTTTAGCTAAGAAAGTAATTTGAAAATAACTTATAAGTAAAGTTTATATTGCAAGATTTAAAAAAAGTAGAAAAAATGAAAAAAATAAAGCAAATGCGAGTATTTATAATTCAAATTTTACAAATAAAGAAAAATAAGACTTTGACAAAAAACAAAGTAATATGTTAATTTTTCCAAAGGAGGGAGAGAAATGGAAAGTGTAGAAGCAAATATTGATTTTAAATTAATAGGACAAAGAATAAAAGACGCAAGAGCAAAAAAAGGATATTCACAACAAAAACTTGCTGAACAAATAGATGTTGCTGTTGCATATTTAAGCAGAATAGAAAGAGCTGGAACACCAATAAATTTAAAAAGACTTGGACAAATATCTTTAATTTTAGATGTACCATTAGAAGAATTAATAACAGGTATTGTAGTGGAAAGCGAGAATTATTTAGATAAGGAGTTTTCAGACTTACTAAAAGAGTGTTCCAAAGATAAACAAAAATTAATTTATAATATAGCAAGGATAGTTGCTGGGGTGAGTTTTATTTAAGAAAATCTTTACAAAAGTCGAAAAATAGTATAAACTACTTTTAGGTGATAAAAATGTATTTAAAAAGACTAGAATTACAAGGATTCAAATCTTTTGCAGATAAAACAGTATTAGAATTTATGCCAGGAATAACGGCGGTAATAGGTCCAAATGGTTCTGGAAAAAGTAATATATCAGATAGTATAAGATGGATATTAGGAGAACAAAGTATAAAATCATTAAGAGGAAGCAAATCTTTAGATATTATTTTTTCTGGAACACAGAATAGAAAATCACTAGGTTTTGCTGAAGGTTCGTTAGTATTTGATAACACTGATGGAAAATTACCTATTGAATATACAGAAGTTACTATTACAAGAAAATTATATAGAAGCGGAGAAACAGGATATTATATAAATAAAGTACCTTGTAGGCTAAAAGATGTATTAGAATTATTTATGGATACAGGTATAGGAAAAGATGGATATTCTATAATAGGACAAGGAAAAATAGATGAAATTTTAAGTAATAAATCAGAAGATAGAAGAAATATTTTTGAAGAAGCAGCTGGAATTGTAAAGTATAGAGTTAGAAAACAAGAATCTGAGAAAAAGCTAGAAAGAACAAAATTAAATTTACTTAGAATTAATGATATTTTATCTGAAATAGAAGCAAATATAGAGCCATTAAAACAAAGTTCAGAAAAAGCTAAAAAGTATTTGAATTTAAGGGAAGAACTAAAAAATATAGAAATTGGTTTATTTATATATAATATAGAAAAATACAAACAAAGCTTGGAAGAAATAGTAAAAGACGAAGAAATCTATAAATTACAATGTAATGAAGAAGAAGGAAGGCTAGAAAGAGTAAAAGCTTTAAAAGAAGAGTTGAAATCACAAATAGATGAGATAACTGTTAAAATAGAAGAAATGTCAAATATAGGTTTTGAGAGTCAAAAAGAAATAGAAATGTTAAATTCTGATATTAGTGTTGCAAAAACAAGAATAGAAAATAATAATGAAAATAGCAAAAGATATGAAAAAGAAATTGAAGAGTCAAAAGAAAAATTAAAAGATTTACAAGAAGAATTAGAGCAAAAGAAAGAAAAGAAAGATAACTTAAAAGAAAATAAAGAAAAATTCCAAAAAGAATTAGAAGAAAAAGAAGAAGAATTAAGAAAAATAACAGAAAAACTATCTAGTAAAGAATTAGAAATAGAAGGATATAAAACAAAAGTATCAGAAAATATAGATGAAAAATATGAATTACAAGGAAATATACATACAGAAGATATTAATTTTGAAAACTATGAAAAAAGAGAAAGACAAATTCAAAATGAAATAACAACAAATATATCTGAATTAGATAGTACAAGGCTTCAGAAAGAAGATATTTCAAAAGAATTTTATGAAATAGATAGTAAGCGTAATAAAATAGTAAAAAGTCTAGAAGAAATAAATTCTAAAAAAGAAGAAGCAGACAAAAAAATAAAATTATATGAAAGCAATATAAATGCATATCAAAGTGAAAAAAGAATTAAAGAATCACGATTAAAGTTCTTAATAGAAACAGAAAAAGAAAAAGAGGGATATATAAAAAGTGTAAAATCTCTTTTAAAAGATTGTGAAAACATCAAAGAATTAGGAAAAGGTATGAACGGAGTTCTAGCAAATATAATAGAAGTTCCAGAAAAATACCAAACAGCAATAGAGATGTGTTTAGGAGCAAGCCTTCAAAACATTGTAACAGAAACAGAAGAAGATGCTAAAAGATTAGTAGAACATTTAAGAAAAAATAATTTAGGAAGAGCATCATTTTTACCAATAACATCTGTAAAAGGTAAAAAAATTGATAAAATAAAAGGAAATGAAAAAGGTGTAATTGGAATAGCATCAGATTTAATAAAATACAGTAAAAAATATGAACAAATAATAATTAATCTACTTGGAAGAACAGTAATTGTAGATAATATGGATACTGCGATAAAAGTTTCGAAACAAAACAATTATACATTTAGAATAATAACCCTAGAAGGTGATATAATAAACCCTTCAGGAGCAATTACTGGAGGTTCTGTTACTAAGAAAACTGTAAATATTTTAGGAAGAGGAAAAGAAATAGAGAAACTTCAAAAAGAAATAAAAACTTTAGAAGAAAAAATAAAAAAACAAGAAGAAGAAAAGAAAGAATTTGAAAATTCGATAGAAGATATCTTAGAAGGAGCAAGTAGTCTAGAAAAAGAATTACAAGAAATAGATATAACATATGCAACAGAAAAACAGAAGCTAGTTTCAATTGAAGAAAATATTACAAAGATAGAACAAAGAGTAAATAAATTAAAAGAAGAAAAAGAGAATTTAAAGGGAGAAAAAGAAAATTCAATAAAAAGCAAAGAAAAAATAAAAGAAGAAATACAAAAACTAACAGAAGAAACAGAGAAATTAACAAATATAATTCAAGAATTTTCTGAATTAAATAAAGATGATCAAAAATATATAGATGATTTAAATTTTGATATTACAAACTTAAAAATATCAGTAACATCATTTGATGAAAGTGAAAGCTCAATAAAAGAAATTGAGGAGAGAATAAAAAAAGAAGTAGAAAATACTAATAAAAGTATTGAAAATAAAATAAAACAAATAGAAGAAATCAAGCAGGATAATATAACTTTAAAAGAATCAATAAAAGAAATTGAAGAAAAAATTAATCAAATAAAAGAAGACGTAAAAACAAGTGGAAGCAAAATAGAAGAATTAAAACAAGATAGAATAAATAAAAATGAATTATTAAATACAAAAGAACAAGAAATAAATGATAAATTTAAAGTTATAGAAGATTTAAAATCTCAAATAGTAAAAATAGATGTTAAGAAAACAAAAATAGAAGATGATATAAATGATATTATAAACAAAATGTGGGAAGAATATGAGTTAACACCTAATAATGTTGTAGATTATAAAAAACCAGATAATGTTTCAGTAACGCAGAAAAGAGTTAATTCTTTAAGAAAAGAGTTAAAAGAACTTCGGAAGTGTAAATATAGATGCAATAGAAGAATATAAAAACATAAAAGAAAGATATGATTTTATGAGTGAACAAAGACTTGATTTAGAAGATACAATAGCTAAATTAAGAAAAGTAATTGCAGATATGACACAGAATATGAAAGAACAATTTAAAGAACAGTTCACATTAATAAATAAAAATTTCCAAGAAGTATTTAGAGAATTGTTTGGTGGAGGAAATGCATCATTAAAATTAGAAGACGAAAACAATATTTTAGAGTGTGGAATTGATATAAATGTACAACCACCAGGAAAAAAATTACAAAATATGATGTTATTATCAGGAGGAGAAAGAGCATTTACAGCAATAGCATTATTGTTTGCAATACTAAAAATAAACCCATCACCATTTTGTGTATTAGATGAAATAGAAGCAGCATTAGATGATGTAAATGTATATAGATTTGCAGATTATTTAAAGAAATTTTCTAAAGAAACGCAATTTTTAGTAATAACACATAGAAAAGGAACAATGGAGGCAGCAGACACAGTTTATGGTGTAACAATGGAAGAAAACGGAATATCAAAATTATTATCAATGAAATTGAGACAATAGGGGACACACTCTTTTTGTCTCAATTTTTGAAACAAATGGGGACGGGGCATTTTTTTCTCATTTTAGTAATATTTGTAAAAGTGAGACAAAAAAGCCCCGTCCCCAAAATTCTCATTTTAAAATTCCTAATATTATTAATAAAATGCCAGATGTAATTGACCATATATTCTGAGGTAAGTTACAAATTTTGTTTATCTTTTTTCCTAATAATGAGCCTATACTTAAAAACAATATTTGAAAAACACTAATTAAAATTGGAAAAACTAAATTACTAATTCCAATAATACTGCTTCCTATTCCAATACAAATAGAGTCAAGTGATAGTGCTAAGCCAAGAAATAATGATTCTTTACTATCTATTTTATTTGATTTATCTAAATCGGAATTTATTGGGTCTTTTATAATTTTTATTGTAATTCCAAGAAATTTTATAAAAAAAGAATATGTTTTTTTCTGAACTTTTTTATTAATTGTTAAAGTTTTTTTACTGTTTATGTTATTATTTGAGTTATCTTTCTTTAAAGCCTGAAAACAAATAAATATACCAATTAATATAAAAACAAAATTTCCTAAATATTCGGTTATAAAGTTTGGAAGAATAAATTCTATTATATTACTTAAATAAACAGATATTAGGGTTGTAAAGAAAGAAATAATAAATATAACTATTTTTCCTAAACTAGATATTTTTGTATTTTTAATTCCATATGTAACTCCAATTCCGAAGTGAGTCAATACTTCCTGTGATTGCTAAAATTATAGTTGATAAAAACATAATAAAATCCCCCCTATTACATATTATGACAAATTTTTTAATATGTTAGGTAAAAAAGTAATATGTTTTTGTAATAAAAACAGTATGTCCCACATAGATATTAAAAGAAACAAATGAAAAGTTGAGGATGTGTCCCTAAATGGACATTTTGTCCAAAAGGAAACGTTCCCAATTGGACAAGGAGGAAAATATGTGGGAAACTTTTAGAAAAGAAGAGGTTTTAAAAAAACTTAAGACAAATTTAAGGACAGGTTTAAGTGAAGAGGAGGTTGATTTTAGGCGAAGTAAGTATGGTAAAAACAAATTAGAAGAAAAGAAAAAAGAAACGTTAATGATTAAATTCTTTAAACAATTTAATGATTTTATGATTATTATTTTAATATTAGCGTCTATCGTATCTGCGGGTATTTCTTATTTACAAGGAGAAAATGATTATATTGATTCTATAATTATAATTGCAATTGTAATATTAAATGCAATTATGGGAGTTGTACAAGAAGCAAAAGCAGAAAAGTCAATAGAGGCTTTAAAACAGATGACACCACCTAAAGCTAAAGTTATAAGAGATAACGGGAAGAGTAAAGAAATAAATGCAGAAGAATTAGTGCCAGGAGATATAATTGTTTTAGAAGCTGGAAATTATGTGCCAGCAGATAGTAGGTTGTTAGAAAGCCATAATTTAAAAATAGAAGAGTCTAGCTTAACAGGAGAAACAGAAGGTGTACTCAAAGATGCAGATATGATTGCTAAAAAAGGTATAGCATTAGGTGATATGAAAAATTTAGCTTTTATGACAAGTATAGTTGTAAATGGTAGTGGAAAAGCCGTTGTTACTGAAACTGGGATGAATACTAAAGTAGGGAAAATTGCAAATATGATAATAGAAGATAAAGAGCCTGAAACACCAATACAAAAAAAGTTAGCACAGGTTGGAAAAATTTTAGGTTTAGTTTGTTTAGCAATTTGTGTATTAATATTTGTAATAGGTATGATAAAGAAGATGGATCCTATAGAAATGTTTATGACATCTGTAGGACTAGCAGTTGCAGCTATTCCAGAGGGCTTACCTGCAATTGTTACAATTGTATTATCAATTGGTGTTACTAAAATGGCAAAAAACAATAGTATAGTAAGGAAACTTCCTGCAGTTGAAACATTAGGAAGTAGCAAAGTGATTTGTTCGGATAAAACTGGAACTCTAACTAAAAACCAAATGACAGTTGTGGAAACTAAAACGATAACAAATAATAATACAGAGTTTTTATTAGAACTTGGTAGTATGTGTACAGATTGTGATATTATATATGACAGAAATAAATTAATTGTAAAAGGAGAGGCAACAGAAAGTGCAATTGTTGAAGGAGCATTAAAATACAACAAAAATAAAAATGAATTATACAAAATTATGCCAAGAATAAATGAGATTCCTTTTGATTCAAATAGGAAGATGATGACAACTATTCATAAAATAGATAACGGATATAGAATAATAACAAAAGGAGCTCCAGATGTACTTCTAAATAGATGCAATTTATCTAATGAAAAGAAAAATAAAATGTTATTAGAAAATGATAATATGGCAAAAAGAGCTTTAAGAGTAATTGCTATTGCATATAAAGATGTAAATACATTACCACTAAAATTGGAAACCAATTTTATAGAAAATAGTTTAAATTTTGTAGGTTTAATTGGTATGATAGATCCCCCAAGAGAAGGTGTAAAAGAAGCTGTTGAAACGTGTAAAAAAGCTGGCATTAAAACTGTAATGATAACAGGAGACCATATAATTACGGCAAAGGCGATAGCTAAAGAATTAAATATTTTAAGTAAATATGATAAAGCTATAACAGGGCAAGAATTAGATAAGATGCCACAAGAAAAATTGGAAAAAGAAATAAAAGATTATTCTGTTTTTGCAAGAGTAACGCCTGAGCATAAAGTAAGAATTGTTAAAGCTTGGCAGAAAACAGGAGCAGTTGTTGCTATGACTGGTGATGGAGTAAATGATAGTCCAGCATTAAAAAGAGCAGATATTGGCATAGCAATGGGAAAGAATGGTACAGATGTTGCTAAAAATGCTTCTGATATGATTCTTACAGATGATAATTTTGTTACAATTGTGAAAGCTGTAAAACAAGGAAGAAATATTTATGATAATATAAAAAAAGCAATTCACTTTTTAATTGCAACAAATATAGGAGAAATCGTAACTATATTTATGGGGCTGATTTTAGGTTTTAAATCTCCACTTCTTGCAATACAACTATTATGGATAAATTTGGTTACAGATTCTTTTCCAGCAATTGCAATTGGTTTAGAGCCACCAGAAAAAGAAATTATGTCTAGAAAACCAATAGACAGTAGAAAAGGAATTTTTACAGATGGGTTATGGAATAAAATTATTATTGAAGGTATAATGCTTGGTATGCTTACGTTAGTGGCTTTTAGTATAGGTAACAAATATTATAGTTTAGAAGTAGGAAGAACAATGGCTTTTGTAGCCTTAGGAGCCTTAGAACTTGTGCATAGTTTTAATATTAAAAGCGATGAATCTATTTTTAAAGTTGGAATTTTTGAAAACAAATTTTTAATAGGAAGTTTCATTTTAGGAATTTTTGTACAAACTATTGTGGTACTAGTACCAACTTTTGCGAATATATTTAATTTAGTTGCTTTAAATAATACACAATGGCTTATTGTAGCTGTTATTTCATTACTTCCAATTCCTATTATGGAACTACAAAAAAAGATAAATGAAGTGAAATTTGGAAAAGTAATTTACAGAGAAAAACAAAATATTTGATAATAAAAATAAAAAGAAGTTTTATAAAATAAAAAATAAAACTTCCTTTTATTATTTTTTAATAAATTTTATTATTTCATCATCTGGTATATTTAAAGTTTTTACAATTCTTTTGAAGGTAGAAACTCTTGTTTTTTCTTCGTCTTGTTCTAAACGTTGTAAATGTCTTGTACTAATGCCTATTTCTTCAGCAAGTTCTTCTTGTGATAATTTGTTTTTCTTACGGTATTTTTTAAGCATTTTTTACCTCCAATCTAAGATTAAAAATATTATATGATAGTTTTAGTTAAATTAGAACGACATTTTAGTCGTAAGAAATGCTTTAATGGAAAATTTTACATAAAAAATCAAAAAAATTGCTTGCGCATAATAAAAAAATGTGATAAAATATTTATGCTTTTGAAATTTTCTCAAAAGTCTCTACTTACAGAGAATGTAGGTTATATATCCAAAGGGAGGTGAAAAACGATGAATAAATACGAAAGTATAATCATTGTTAACCCAAATGTAGATGAAGAAGGTTTAAAATCTTTAGAAGAAAAATTTACAGGGTTAATTAATGGAAATGGTAAGCTTGAATCTGTAGAAAATATGGGTAAGAAAAAATTAGCTTATGAAATTAAAAAGTTTGGTGAAGGAACATATTTAGTATTTAATTTTGAAGCAAAACCAGAACTTATTGCAGAGCTAGAAAGAAACTACAGAATTACAGACGAAGTTTTAAAATTTATGACAGTTAACAAAAATGATTAAAATTTATTATTTAAAAAATAATAAAAGTCCTAAAATTTAAAGTAAGAAAGGTGAGAAAAATGAACAAAGTTATATTAATGGGAAGATTAACAAGAGATCCAGAAGTTAGATATACTCAAACAAACAATACTTTAGTTGCTTCTTTCAGCTTAGCTGTAAATAGAAGATTTGTTAGACAAGGAGAAGAAAGACAAGCAGATTTTATAAATATTGTTGCGTGGAGTAAATTAGGAGAATTTTGTAGCAAATACTTTAAAAAGGGACAACAGGTAGGAATAATCGGGAGAATTCAAACAAGAACTTGGGATGATGACCAAGGTGTTAAACATTATGTTACAGAAGTAGTTGCTGAAGAAGCTTATTTTGCAGACAGTAAAAGAGAACAAGATGCAAATAATTCTACTTTTGAAAATACATTTGGAACAACAGAACCAGGTAGTATGGGTTCAGACTTTGAAATGTCTTCAAGCGATGACTTACCATTTTAAAAATAGGAGGGAATAATAATGTCAGATAAAAAACAAAATAAGAAAAATAACAGAAATTATGATGATGACTACAACCCAAGATTTAGAAAACAAAGAAAAAAGGTATGTCTATTATGTAGTGATAAAAACTTTGTATTAGATTATAAAAACCCTGAACAATTAAAGAAATTTATAAATGATAAGGGAAAAATATTACCTAGAAGAACAACAGGTGCTTGTAGTAAACATCAAAGAGATATTACAACAGCAGTAAAAAGAGCAAGACATATTGCCTTATTACCATATACACAAAATTAGGAATAAAATAAAAATGGCTATAACTATTAAAAATATAATAGTTATAGCTATTTTATATGTTATTTATCTAATTTTCTATTATTTGGTGACTTTATTTTTTTTGTAGTTCTAAAATCTTTAGCATTTTCTTTTGTAACCACAGGCTTACCAAGTTGCTTTTCAATATTTTTTCTTGTTTGTCCAGCAATATTGCCTCCAGTCTTTGCATCATCTTCTAATTCATTAAAGCCTCGAGAATTATGACTTTTATGTAGTTCTGTTGTAGTAACTTCTGCAAGCGTCATTAAAGCTAATTCCATAGCAGACATATTATCTCTTAAGTTTTGCTTACTTAACCCTTTTATATTTTTATGTTGCTGAGTTGTAATATCAAATGTTCCTTTACTAATTTCATCTGTTAATATAGCATAGTCTTTAGTATCTGCACCTCTGTTTTTCCATTCGTTTGTTAAATCATTTCTAGCTCCAATTCCTTTTATTCGTGCATTTGTCCACTCTTCATTATAACCTTTTTTTAAATATGTTTGTCTAGCTCTTTCAATAGCGAGAGAAGGGTCGATAACTTCTTGTATTCTCTCTTCTGCTAACCTAGCAAACCATAATTTAAAAGGTTCTGCATTAGGAGAAGGGATAGACTGAATTAATCTAAAGATAGTTTCTCTATTAGCACAATCTGTTTTATATCTTTTTCCATCTTTTTTTGAAGGAATTTTTAGTTCGTTACAATTTGTAACGGACTCATTTCCTTCTTCTGAAAGTCTCTTTTTTAATACTCTCCAATAAGTATTAGGGTCTTTGCTGTTTGTTAATATTTCTATAATATCTGCAATAGCATAATTCCATTCTCCATTATACATTTGTCTTCTTATTTTATTATTTTCAAATAAAACCATTTCTTTATTTTCTTTTATCTCGTTTTCAATCATTTATTTCCTCCTTTCTTAGTATATTATTTAATATTTGTGAACTACCCATTGTCTAAAGCCAATGGGATTGCGGTTGCCTATATTTCAATTATTATTCTGTTAATTATTATTTTAATAGCTCTTAAATTTACTTTAATTTTTATTATTGTTTCTATTTGTTTAACAGTTTTATTCTTTTTCCGAAAAACACTTTGATGTAAAATAGCCTATTAATATTTTACTTTCTTCTTTAAAAAAAATCAAGTAAGAATATAATAAAATAAAAAGAAAACAAAACTAGTTTTAAATAAGTATTAAAAATAATAAAAAAGAGACTCTTATAATAAATTTAAAATTAATAAAAATATCAATTTACTTTTTAAAATTGATATGTTATAATTTTATTGTAAAAAACAGAAGAGGTGAATAATTTGAATCAAATATTAAGTGTAGAACCACCACAACCAAAAAAACAAAAAGAAAAAAAGCAAAAGGTGAATAATTCATATAATTCTTATAATAGTAGTGGACCAATAGAAATAGATAAAATCGCAAGATTTTTTGCTATTGTGTTAATTGTGTTTGGAATTATAATGGTAGGAAGTGGGTCATATTCAATGTATAAAGGCTCGCAAGTAGGAAATACCCAAGTAAAACCAACAATTCATGTTGAAGAAATATCAGAAACGCAGTTAAATTTACAAATAACACATAATTCACCATTAAGAAGGGTAACATATAATTGGAATAGTGAAGAACAAGTAGAATTGGATGCATCAGGAAAGAGAAGTGTTGAACAGACAATCGAAATACCAACAGGTGAAAATACGTTAAACATATATGCAGTAGATCAGCAAGGAAAAGAAACAAATTTATCAAGAATATATACAAGACAAGGTGATATAGTAATAAACTTTGAAGTAGAAGGAAGTAATTTAAAAGTCACTGCAAATGGTATTAACCAATTATCATATATGACATATAGATGGGACGAAAATGAAGAACAAAGAATAGATATAAATAATATTTCTACAGAACAATTAATAGAAATACCAATGGGACAACATACATTAACAGTATCTGTAGTAGATGTGAATAATAACACAGAAACAAAAGAACAAGAAGTAAAAGGAGTTACAAAACCAACTGTAACAATAAATAGAACAGAAAATAATTTTGTAATTAATGCTTCAGACGAAGAAGGACTAACAAGAATAGAGGTAAGAGTAGACCAAGATGATAATCAACAATTCTTAATAGATTTAGAAAAAGTATATCCTAATGTAGAAGATAGAAAACAATTTGAATATAGCGGTTTTGCTTTACATGATGGAAGGAACACACTAGAAGTTACAGTATATAATGTAAACGGAGTAAGTGAAGAAGCAGGTGTTCTAGTAAATAAATAATAAAAAGCCTCCTGAATAGGAGGCTTAAAAAAGGAAGAAAGATGGAGAATCAAATATACAATTTTTTAACATATTTCATAATCTATTCATTTTTAGGATGGCTTATGGAATCAATTTTCAGGTCAATAATAGAAAAGAAAATAATAAATACAGGATTCCTAAAAGGACCAATGTGCCCAATATATGGAATTGGTGCATTTATAATGGCAACTGCATTGAAAAGCTTAGAAAATAATATTATATTACTGTTTATAGTATCAATGTTTGTATTGACACTTTGGGAATATATAGTAGGAGTGTTATTAGAAAAAATATTTCATACAAAATATTGGGACTATTCTGACCATAAAATAAATTTCCAAGGGAGAATTTGTTTATCAAATTCTATTTATTGGGGAATTTTAGGTGTTGCTTTTGTTAAATTTATACATCCATTTATGATAAGCATTGTATCAAAAATAGATATAACTATAATTTATGTAGTAATAAGTATTGCAACTATTATTTTTATAATAGATGCAATTATAAGTATTGTAAAAGTTAGAAATATCAAACAAGCATTAGAAAAAGTAGAAGAATTAAACAATCAAATAAAAGAAAAATTAAAAGAAATAAAAAAGATTACAGATATGGAGAAAAATGCTGAAAAGATAGATGTTAAAGAAAATATACAAAAACTGATTGAACAATTAAATAAGAAAAAAGAAAGAATTACAACGCATTTATATAAAAATGTATATAGATTAAAAAAGGCCTTCCCAGCTATTGATACTAAAGAAATAAGAGAAATTCTAAATAAAAAAATAGAATTTCCTAAAAATAAGAAAGTTAAAGTAGATAAAAAAAGAGAGAGAAAAAAGGAAAGTTAATTAATAAAAAATAAAAAATATAAGAAAAAAGATAAATAAAAAACAAAAAATACTTGAAAAATATATACACGTTTGTATATAATTATTTTAACAAAATAAAAGGAGAAAAAAATGGTACAAGAAATTTATATAATTGATGATGATGATTCTTCAATTGTAATATTTAGAGAATTGTTTAAAAATGACCCAGAATATAAATTTATTAGTGTAAAAACAGCACAAATAGATATTGCTTTAAAAAATATACCAGCATTAATTGTTATAAATGAAGATGCAATTGATAGAGATGTAATAGATTTATGTAGAAAAATTAGAAAAGATGAAGATAACTATATAACACCAGTAATTGTAGTATCATCAAAAGGTTCAAGAGAGCATAGAGTAAGAATTTTAAGAGAGTCAGTTGAATATTTTATTAAAAAACCAGTAGATGAAGAATATCTCTATTATACAGTTAAAAATTTAAATAGATTACTTGCAAGCAACAGAGTAGTAAGTCCATTAACAGGGCTTCCTGGTAATGTACAAATACACGCAGAATTAAAGAAGAGATTGGAAAGAAAAGAACCTTTCTCAGTATTATATTTAGACTTAGATAATTTTAAAGCTTATAATGATGTATATGGTTTCTTAAAAGGAGACCAAATAATAGAGTTTACAGCAGATACAATAATTTCTTCAGTACATAGTGATGAAATCGAAAATACATTTGTAGGACATATTGGGGGCGATGATTTTGTAGCAATTGTACCTGGTACAAATTGTGAAAAATTATGTCAAAATATAATTTCACATTTTGATAATAATGTGGGTAAATATTTTACAGACGAGGATTTAGAAAAAGGGTATATAGAAGTAGCAAATAGAAAGGGAATAATAGAACAATTTCCGTTGACATCTTTATCTGTAGGTGTTGTTGTTGCAGATGTTGGAAGATTCCATAATATATTAGAAATAGGAGAAGTAGGAGCACAAGTAAAACACGCAGCTAAATCTGTTATGGGAAGTAGTTATGCAATTGATAAAAGAAGATAATTAAAATAATAAAATAAAGGTTTTAGTTTTTTACTAAAATCTTATTTTTTTGTTCTAAAAAATAAATAACCTTCATAAACTATTACAAGAAAAAAGTTTAGGAGGTATTTATGGACAAGAATAGTTTATTAGATGATGTTGAGGAACTAACCTTATATACAGGAACCTATGGAAGAAAAAGGTGTACATGTTCTTGTATTGGTTGTACACAGGAAAGCTACGGTAAAAAACACAAAGATTACCAAGGTAATATAACACAAATAAAAACTATAATAGAAAAATTACCAAATTTGAAAAATGCATATATATTAGGAAACCCAGATGTATCTGTCGATACTAAGTTTTGTAATGAAGCTGCAAAAGAATTTATAAAAAGTGGGAAAAAAGTAATGTTTTCAACATCAGGATATAATGGAGAAAAGGTTATAAAAATATTAACAGAAGGAATAGATGCTAAAGATATAAATTATATAAGTTACAGTGTTGATACAATCAATAATGAAAAATTACAATATTTAAAAGGAACAAAAAATATAAACTTAGATGAGATAAATGAAGCAATAAAATATTGTTTGGATAAAAATATAATTGTTAAAATTCAGCCAACTGTATGGCAAATTAACCAAGATGATTATAAAGATATTATTAATTATTATTCAAAATTAGGAATAAAATGGTTTACATTTCACGCAGGTAGTTTTGAAAGTTTACAAGGAAGAGACATTAAATTAGAACACGTAACACCAAAGAAATGGGTTGAAATTGTTAATGATATAAATAAATTAGCAATCAGAAATGATTTAAAAATTAAAATACCTAAAATATTTTTGGATAATAAAGAATATGATGTTTATAAAAAAGAAAATAAAGTTTACTGTCAAAATGGTGGAAAGGGTATACAAATATGGATGCAAGAAGATGGATTAAAAGCTACATTTTGTCCTGTTCTATCAGAAATAGTACCTAGTTTTACATTTGATTTGGAAAAAGAAGAACCAAAAATATTAAATAGTGAAAACAATAATTGTTTAGCTTGTAGTAAATGCTTAGATAGTAAAGTTAAAAATTTGTCTATTGGAAAAAAGGGAAAAGAGTTTTTAATTGATAAAGAATTATTACATAATGTTTGTAGATATTATTCTAGTAAAGTAAAATATGGTTAGGAGAAAGTATTGTATGGATAATACTAAAGATATAAATCTTAGAGATATAATCTATATTTCTAAGATAAAAAATAGAAATATAAATAAAAATAAAATAATAAAAGCATATAAATATGCAGAAGAAAAACATAAAGACCAAAAAAGAAAATCTGGTCAGCCATATATTATTCATCCTTTAAATGTAGCATATATATTAGCAAAACTAGGTTTAGATACAGAAACTATATGTGCTGCACTTCTTCACGACGTGGTTGAAGATACAGATAGTACATATAACGATATTAAAGAATTGTTTGGAACTGATATTGCAAATATAGTTGAAGGTGTAACTAAACTTAGTATTTTATTTAAAACAACTGAGAAAACTAAAGCTGAAAATTACAAGAAAATGTTTATTGCTATGGAAAAAGATATTAGAGTTATTATTTTAAAATTAGCAGATAGATTGCACAATATAATGACTTTAGAACATCTAAAAAGGGATAGACAGATTGCAATTAGCAAAGAAACAATTGAATTATATGCTCCTATTGCTAATAAACTTGGTATGTATGATATGAAAGTTAAATTAGAAGATGGAGCTTTTAAATATTTATATCCAGAAGATTATATAAATATAAAAGATAGGGTAAATAAAAAAATAACTAACAATGATGAATTACTAAAGAAAACCAAATATAAAATAGAAATTGAACTAAAAAAACAAAGAATTTACCAAAATGTAGTAATAGACACTAAAAGTTTATATTGTGTTTATAAAAATATAACTGAAAATGATATTAATTTTGATGAAATTAAAGACTTATTTCGAATAAAAATAATTACAAATAGAAAACAAGAGTGTTATAAAATACTTGGGATTATAAATAAGATGTATTTTTTCTTACCAGGTAGTTTTAAGGATTTTATTGCAACTCCTAAAAATAATAAATACCAAGCAATTGAAGAAATTGTGATTGGTGAAAATGGTATTATTTTCGAATTAGAAATTTGTACTTTTATTATGGATAAAATAGATAAATATGGAATAACAGCTTATTTTCCATATTTTAATTATTATGGAGAAAAGGAAGATAAAATTAATTTTAAAGAAAATTTATCTGGCATTTATGATAGCTTAGAACTAGAAAAAATTATAGAAAATCCAAAAGGTTTTCTTAAAACTCTAAAAGATGAAATTTTGGATGATGAGATATATGTGTTTACTCCTAAAGGTGATATAAAAGTTTTACCTAAAGACTCGACTGCTATTGATTTTGCTTATTCTATTCATACAAATATTGGTAACCATATAAATAGGTGTATAGTAAATAGCATTTCTATGCCTTTTATTACTAAGTTGAAAACTGGTAATATTGTTGAAATAGAAACAGGAGATAAAGAAACTAATTTCCAAGAAGAGTGGTTAAAAGAAGTTAAGACTGCAAAAGCGAAGACTAATATTATGAAAATTTTAAATAAAAATAAAGATAAAAATATTAGAACAAAAACTTTTAAAATAGTTGCTAAAGACAGAGACAATCTTGCTTTAGATATTACCAATGTCTTTTCAAAAAATAAGGTTAATATAGAAAACTTAGAAGCAGAAGTTGATAAAGAAAAAGCATATATTAAGGTAATTGCTCAAATAAAACCTAGAGATTGCTTACTTAATATTTTGAATAGTTTAGATAATTTAAATAGTATTGAAAAAGCTTATGTGGAGAAATGAAGGGAAGAAAAAATAAAAAATGAAAAAGAAAAAGAATAAAAAAGAAAAAGAATAAAAAAGAAAACTAAAATATAACAAAAAACAAAGAAAATATAGTATAATAAAGAAAAAATAAAAGGAGATGTAAATGCCACATTATAATAGATATAAAAGTACATATACAAAAAGACATATAGAAGAAAAGAAAAAAGCAAAAACAAATACAATAAATCAATATGAAGATTTTATTATAAAAAGTACTAATGAAAGTACAGGAATAGTTATAGAAACAAAATATAATGAAGCTATTATACTTTTTGATAATGAGTTAATAAAGGCACATTTAAGAAAAGAAATAAATGTACCTTGTAATAAAATTATATTTCCAGGTGATGTAGTAACAATAAAACAAAACAAGTTAAAAGAATATTATATAGAAAATCTTATAGAAAGAAAAAATTTGTTATCAAGAATTAAAAAAGATAGTACAAAAAAAGATGATATTGGTATTAAAAATAATATTGCTGCAAATATTGATATAGCAGTAATTGTTGTATCTGCAAAAGAGCCACCTTTACATCAAAAATTAATAGATAGATATTTATTAATTTTACAAGAAAATAATATGGATTTTGTAATATGTTTAAATAAAGCTGATTTGAAGACAAATGAAGATGAAAAAATATTAGATATATATAGAAAAATAAAAATTCCAGTAATAGAAACATCAACTGTAGATTGTACAGGAATAGAGAAACTTAAAGATATTTTAAGAGGGAAACAAGCTATTTTTCTTGGTCATAGTGGTGTTGGTAAGTCATCACTAACTAATTTGTTAATTGGGACAGAGAAAATAAAAACTTCACATACAAGTAAAAAAAGTTTAAAAGGAAGACATACAACAACATCTTCTAGATATTATATATGGGATAAAAACTCATCAATTATTGATACTCCAGGGATAAGGAGTTTAGATGTTTCAAATTTTAATAAAAACGAAATAAAAGAATATTTCCAAGAATTTAAAAGTCTAGAAGGAAATTGTAAGTATTCTAATTGTTTACATTATAAAGAAAAAATAGAAGATTGTATAGTAAAACAAGCTCTGGAAAAAGGTATTATTAGTAAAGATAGATATTATAGTTATATTAGAATTTTAGAAGATATAATAAAAGATGAAAAGTAGGTGGTTTTATGGAAAAATGTATTAATATTATTTGTTCTGCTTGTGCTAAAAAGGAAGATAAAATTTTAATGGTACAGGAAAATAAAAAAGAAGTAAAAAATTTATGGGACTTACCAGGTGGAAAATTAAAAATAGATGAAGATATAAAAGAAGCGGTAATAAGAGAAATTATGGAAGAGACTGGTTTTAAAATAAATGTAAATAGTATTTTACTTATACAAAATTACGTTACAAATAAAGGAGTTTTATTAATTATTTATTTTAATGGCGTTTTAGAAGATGAAAAACAATTAGATTATAGGGAAAATGAAATTAAAAATGTTAAATGATTTACAATAGAAGAGATGGAAAATTTGCCAAAAGAGAGTATAAGAGGTGGAGATGGTTTTGAGAATATTATTTATAATATAAAAAATAATATTGGTTATCCACTAGAGATTTTAGATATTCATAATTATATTAAGAAATTATAAAATATGAATTAAAACAAACCTATAAACATATACATATATAAAGAGGTATGTATATGTTTATTTTACATTTAAAAAGATTAAAAATTATATTAGGTTTTGTTTTAATATCTTTATTTGCCTTTTCTTGTGCGTATGTTAAAGATGAAAATAAAACAAATAAATCAGTTGAAGCAACAGCAACACCAGTATCTGGTAAAACTGTTATTTTAGATGCAGGGCATCGGTTCGCCAGATGAAGGTGCAGAAAGTAAAGATGGTGTTACAGAAGCGGATATTAATTTGAAAATAACATTAAAGTTACAAAAGCTATTAGAACAAAGTGGGTGTGAGGTTATATTAACACGTTCAGATGAAAATGCCATTTATGATTTAGATAGTAAAACTTTAAGACAAAAAAAGGTTTCTGATATAAAAAATAGAGTTAAAATAGGAAATGAGTCTTCTGCAGATATATTTGTTTCTATACATTTAAACAAAATACCACAAAGCCAGTATTATGGTTGGCAATGTTTTTATAATACTAAAAATGAGAAAAGTATAGATTTAGCAAAAGAGATACAAGAAAATTTAAATAAAGCAATCGAAAAAGAAAATGATAGAGTTCCTATGAAATTAGATACAGTATATATTATGAAAAATGTTGAAATACCTATTTCTATTGTAGAGTGTGGTTTTTTATCTAACCAAGAGGAAGAAAAACAATTACTAGAGGATAGTTACCAAGAAAGATTAGCTTGGGGTATTTATAATGGCATAATGGGATATTTTTTAGATATGTAAAAATAGGTTTCTTGAAATTTTTTGCTTTTTTTGTCTAAAAGTGGTATAATAGAAGTGTAGTAGAAGCAAAGGAGGAAACTGTTATGGGAGAAGTAATAAGTTTTGAAGAAAGAAGAAAAAACTTTATGAAAGGAATACAATTAACAGATAAGGATAGAGTAAGTTATATAGGAAATAGAACAAGATTTGTAAATGATACGCCAGAAAGAAGAGCAAATCGTAAAGCATTAGAAAGAGCTTCAGAAACATATTTTAGTTTATCACCAGAAGAAAGATTGGAAATTCAAAGAAGAGATATGGAAACAAAAGAAAGAAGAAAAGGTACAAGAGTAACAGGAGCAAGAAGTTCTGGAAACTATAAAGGAAGTAGAAAAGGTTTAAATCTTTTGTTAGTAGGTTTTATAGGTGCTGCTATTGCAGTAGGAGCATATGGAATTGCTTCTAATAATTCTAGAGCTGCAGAAACACAAGATAGAGTAGCATTAGAACAAGTAATAGGAAATCAAGATGAATTAGCAAGATTAGGAATAAGTAATGAAACAGCAACTGAGATACAAAACTTGTATTCTGAATTAAATAGTGCAGATATAGAAAACTTAAGTGAAAAAGATGTATTAAGTTTAGGAAGTCGTGTGGAAGATATACAACTTGCTACAATGAAAGAAAAAATATCAAACGAAATGGGAGTACCAGTAGAAAGTATAGAATTAAGAGTAAGTTATACTGACCACGTACCAAAAGCCAGTGCAATCATAGATGGAAAGGGTTATAATGAAGGAGATTTTCTAGACCATAATGATAACATTTCTGGTGAAATGGCTGATTATATAAAACAAATTGCAGGAACACAAAGTACAAATTCTAGGCTAGAAGAAGGAAGTATAACAAAACAAGATGCTTTAGAACAATATAGAGGAGCAATAGAAAGTGTAAGAGATGTTTCTACAAAAGAATTATCAATTGATGAAAATGGAAATATGAGTTTAAGCCAAGTATCAATAGAGGATATAGACAAAGCAATGGAAGATGAAGAAGAAAGATAAAAATTAAAAATGCATAAAATTACCACTCTTTGTAAACAATATGTGTAAAACATATTAAAACAAGGAGTGGAATTTTTTTGAAAACAAATAAAGTTTTAAAAGTAAATGGTATAGCTTTAGATAAAAAACAATTATGTAGTCATTTAGAAAAAATAGCATCAGGGCATAACCTAGTAAATAAATCAGATAAACAAACATATCCAGTACCACATTTAAAAGAAAGTTTTAATGTGATAAAAGAAGTTTATAATTTATTAAATGAACATTTAAAATTAGGAATAGGAATACATCCAGCAGGAGAGTGGTTATTAGATAATTTATATATAATAGAAGAAACAGTAAAACAAATAGAAAAAGAATTAACATTAAAAAAATATATAAATTTTGTAGGCATAGCAAATGGAGAATATAAAGGTTTTGCTAGAATTTATGTGCTTGCATCAAATATAGTAGCATTTACAGATAACAAAATAGAAAGAAAAGACTTAGAAGATTATTTAAAAAGTTACCAAGAAAACAAAAATTTAAGTATGGAAGAAATATGGAATATAGGTTTATTTTTAGAAATATCAATTATAGAAAATATAAGAGAAGTGTGTGAAAAAATCTATGTATCACAAATAGAAAAATATAAAGCAGAAAACATAGTAGAAAGATTAGTAGAAAATAAAACAAAACAAGAGCAAGTATTTAAACGAAATAGTTTTAAAAAAGTAGAAAAAAATCTTTTAAATGATATCCAATATTCATTTGTAGAATATATGTCATATATATTAAAAAGATATGGAAAAAAAGGATATAGTTATTTAAAAGCATTAGAAGAAACAATAGAACTTACAGGCTCTACTGTATCAGATGTTATAAAAAAAGAACATTTTGATATAGCAGTAAGAAAAGTAACAATAGGAAATAGTATAACAAGTATAAAAAAGATACAAAGAATAAACTTTTTAGAGATATTTGAAAAAGTAAATGGAGTAGAAGAGTTACTAAAAAAAGATCCAAGTAATGTATATAGTAAAATGGATAGTAAATCAAAAGAATACTATAGAAATAAAATAAAAGAGATATCAAGAAAAACAAAAATATCAGAAATATATATAACAAGAAAACTATTAGATTTAGCAAATAAAAGTAGTATTGAAGAAAATAAAGAAGAAAAGAAAAATCATATAGGATATTATTTAATAGACGAAGGAATTCTAGAATTATATAAAGAACTAAAATATAAACCCAAAATAAACATAAGTACAAAAGCAAAGACGAAAATTTATATAATATCTATAATTTTACTTAGTATAATAATATCCTTTTTTATGGCAACAAAATTAAATGTAAAAAACATATATGTTTCAATGATATCATTTATCTTATTTTTTATACCAGCTACAGAAATTGTAAATCAAGTAATATCATATATATTAAGTAAAATAGTAAAACCAAAATTAATACCGAAAATGGATTTTTTAAACGGAATAGATAAAGAAAATAGTACAATGGTAGTAATACCAACAATAGTAAAATCTAAAGAAAAAGTACAAGAATTAATGGAAAAATTAGAAGTATTTTATCTAGCAAATAAATCTGAAAACTTATATTTTTGTTTGCTTGGAGATTGTTCAGAAAGTGAAAATGAAGAAGAAGACTTTGATAAAGAAGTAATAGAAGAAGGAAAAAAACAAGTAGAAATTTTAAATACAAAATATCCAAATGAGAAAATACCTATTTTTAACTTTATATATAGAAAAAGAATATGGAACGAAAAAGAAGAATCATACTTAGGTTGGGAAAGAAAAAGAGGTATGCTTTCACAATTCAACGAATATTTACTTCGGAAATATTAAAACACCTTTTAGAGAAAACACATTTGAATTATATCAAAATAAGGAAGAAATAAAAGAAAATTTAAAACAAATAAAATATATAATAACATTAGATGCAGATACAGACTTAGTATTAGACAGTGCAAGTAGCTTAGTGGGAGCAATGGCACATATTTTAAATAAACCAATAATAGATAAAGAAAAAAATATAGTAACATCAGGATATGGAATAATGCAACCAAGAGTTGGAATTAATTTAAGTGTAAGTAATTATAATTTATTCACAAAAATATTTGCAGGAAGTGGTCGGTATAGACCCATATACAAATGCAATTTCAGATTTATACCAAGATAATTTTAAAGAAGGAATTTTTACAGGGAAAGGAATATATGATTTAAAAACATATTCAAAAGTGTTAAAAGATGTAATACCAGAAAATGTAGTGTTAAGTCACGACTTGTTAGAAGGATGTTATTTAAGATGTGGGCTAGTATCAGATATAATGCTTATGGATGGATATCCAACTAAATATAATAGCTTTATGAATAGATTATCTAGGTGGATAAGAGGAGATGTCCAAATATTAAGTTGGTTATCTAAGAACAGTAAAATAAATTTATTATCAAAATTTAAAATAATAGATAACTTGCGTAGAAGCTTGTTTGAAATAAGTATAATATTATCACTAATATTTGTTACTATTTGTGGATATATTTATAATAAAAAATTTTATATGACAATTTTAAGTTTAGTATTAATAGTACTAATACCATTTATATTAGAATTTATAAATCATATTAGTTCCAAGAAAAATGGAGAAAAGAAACAAAAAACATTTACCCCTAAAATAACAGGTTTGAAGGGAAGTTTTTTAAGAGGAATAATTACTTTAGGTTGTATTCCATACAAAGCATATATATCATTAAAATCTATAACAACAAGTTTGTATAGAATGCTAATATCAAAAAAGCATATGTTAGAGTGGATGACATCAGAAGAAGCGGAAAAACAAGCAAAGGAAGATTTATTAGCATATCTAAAACAAATGTTAATAAATATTGTATTTGGAATAATATTTATATTTAGTAAAAATATTATTTTAACAGTTTTTGGTTTAATTTGGATAATAACGCCTTTTGGTATGTGGTATATAAGTAGACCTAAAAAACAAATAAAAACAGTAGAAGAATTAAATGAAAAAGAAAAACAATATATAAAAGATATAGGAAAAAGGACTTGGAACTTTTTTGATAAGTATTTGGTTAAAGAAAATAATTATTTAATTACAGATAATTACCAAGAAGATAGAAAAGAAAAAATAGTTTTAAGAACGTCATCAACAAATATAGGATTATCACTTTTAGCAGTAATATCAGCAAATGACTTGGGGTATATTGAAAAACAAAAAGCACTAAAATTATTAAAAGAAATGATTTTAACAATAGAAAGTCTACCAAAATGGAACGGACATTTATATAATTGGTATCAAATACAAAGCAAAGAACCACTTATGCCGAGATATATATCAACTGTAGATAGTGGTAATTTTGTAGGATATTTATTTGTTGTAAAAACATTTCTTTTAGAAAGTATAGAAAAAAGTAAAGAAGAAAAAGAAATAGTAGAGCTGAAGGAACTAGAAAATATAGTAGACAATTTAATAAAAAATACAGATTTCTCATTATTATATAATAATGAATTACAAATGTTTTCTATAGGATATAATTTAGAAGAAAATAAGTTAACAGATTCATATTATGATTTATTAGCATCTGAAGCAAGACAAGCAAGTTTAGTTGCAATTGCAAAAAAAGATGTACCGTCTAAACATTGGAATAATTTAAGTAGAACTCTAACAACTCTAAATAATTATAAAGGGCTTGTTTCTTGGTCAGGTACAGCATTTGAATATTTGATGCCAGATATTAATATACCAAGATATGTAGGAAGTTTACTAGATGAATCTTGCAAGTTTATGATAATGAGCCAGAAAGAATATAGCAAGAAATTAAATATACCTTGGGGAATATCAGAAGCAGCTTTTAATGTAAAAGATTTAAAATCAAATTACCAATATAAAGCATTTGGAATCCCATGGCTTGGTTTAAAAAGAGGGCTTGGAGATGAACTTGTTGTATCAAGTTATGGAAGTATTTTAGCAATTGGAGATTTACCAAAAGAAGAAATAGAAAATTTAAAAAGATTAGAAAAAGAAGGTATGCTTTCTAAATATGGTTTTTATGAATCAATAGACTATACACCAGAAAGAGTAGAAAAAGGAAAAACTTCAAGTGTTGTAAAAACTTATATGGCACACCATCAAGGACTTATTTTACTTTCTATTAATAATTTATTTAATAATAAAATATTGGTACAAAGATTTTTAAAAAACCCAGAAATGCAAGCAATTACTGTGTTATTACAAGAAAAAATGCCAGAAACAGGAGTTATAACAAAGGAAACCAAAGAAAAGGTAGAAAAATTAAAATATAAAGATTATGAAGATTATATAAAACTTACATTTAATAAAATAGACGGAAAGATAATTACAGGAAATATAATAGCTAGTGATGATTATGTAGTTGCAATGAATCAAAAAGGAGAAGGTTTAAGTAAATATAAGAATATTTATATAAATAGATTTAAAAGAACAGAAGATTATTCACAAGGTATCTTTTTTGTTATGAAAAATATCAAAACAAAAAAGATATGGAGCTCAAATTATTTGTTTAATAATAAAAACAATTATCAAATAAGTTTTATGCCAGATAAATGTGAACAAGAAATAATAGAAGGAAATATCAAAACAAAAATAGAAACAACAATATGCTCAAACGAACCAGTAGAACTAAGAAGAGTTAAATTAGAAAATATGGGAAATGAAGAAGAAATAATAGAAATAACATCATATTTTGAGCCAATTCTTTCTAAAAAAGAAGATGATTATGCACATCCTGTATTTAATAATTTATTTTTAATAACTAAATATGACGAAGAAAATAAAAGTTTAATTATAAAAAGAAAGAAAAGACAAAAAGAAGAAAAAGAAATGTATTTAGCTGTAAATTTATCCACAAATAGTGAAACAATTGGTGATTTAGAATATGAAATAAATGAATCAAGGTTTATAGGAAGAGGAAATCTTGAAATACCTAAAATGATAGAAAATTCTATACCATTATCTAAAAAAACAGGTTTAGTTACAGAGCCAATAATAGCTTTGAAAAAAACTTTAAAAATAAAACCACAAGAAACAGTATATGTTGATTTAATATTAAGTGTAGGAGAAGAAGAGAAAAAGGTAAAGGAAAATTTAGAGAAATATTTGATATTCGAAAATGTAAAAAATGAATTTCAGTTATCAAAAGCAAGAGTAGAAGCTGAAAATAGATATTTAGGAGTAAAGGGAAGAGAAACAGTAATTTATCAAAAAATATTATCATATATAATTTTTGGAAGTCCATTAAAATCTGTAAAATTAAAAAAATTAATTACAGGAGAATATAAACAAAGTGATTTATGGAAATACGGAATATCAGGAGATTTGCCAATTATATTAGTAAAATTACAAGATGTAAATGATAGTTACATTGTAAAAGAAGTTTTAAAAGCATATGAGTTTTTTAGGAGCAAAAATGTAGAAACTGAAATAGTTATTCTAGATGAAGAAAAACACAGTTATGAAAATTATGTAAGAGAAGAAATAGAAAATCAAATATTAAATAAACATATGGCATATTTAAAAAATACAAGAGCAGGAATCTTTTTACTTTCAAAAAATGAAATAGACAAAAAAGATATAAGTTTATTAGAATTGGTAGCAGAAGTAATAATAGATAGCAAAAAAGGTGGTTTGGAAAATAATATAAGAGAATTAGAAGAAGAATATTTAGAAAAAACTGAGAGTTTTAATGAAAAAGAAAATAATATTATTTATGAAGAAGAAAAAGATGAAGATATAGATATATTAAAAAATAATGAAAAATTAAAATATTATAATGAATATGGAGCCTTTTCAGAAGATGGTAAGGAATATTTAATTAGAGTAAGCAAAGAAAATAGACTTCCAACAGTATGGTCAAATATACTTGCAAATGAGAAATTTGGAACAGTTATAACAGAAAATAATGGCGGATATAGTTGGTATAAAAATAGTAGATTAAATAGAGTAAGTGCTTGGAATAATAATCCTGTTTTAGATATACCAAGTGAAATAATATATATAAAAAATGAAGAAGGAAAAACTTGGTCATTAGGTTTAAATCCAATGCCAGATAACAGAAATTATAATATTATATATGGTTTTGGATATTCCAAATATATCCATAAAAGTTCTGGAGTAGAGCAGGAATTAGAAGTATTTGTTCCAAATGAAGATTCTTGTAAAATTAGCATTTTAAACTTAAAAAATACTACACCAAATAGAAAGAAATTTAAATTATATTATTATATAAAACCAGTAATTGGTGAAGATGAGATAAAAACAAGTAAATATATAGAAACTAAATTAGATAAAAATAATAATATTGTATATAGTAAAAACTTGTATAAAAGAGAAGAAGAAGATTATTTAATTTATATATCTTCTAGTGAAGAGATAAAATCATTTACAGGAGATAAAACCTCATTTTTAGGTTTGGGAGGACTAGCAAACCCAGATGGAATAAAAAAAGGAAAGTTGAACAATGATTTAGGCTTAGGAAAAGAATCTTGTATGGCTTATGAAATAGAAATAGAATTAGAAAGTTTTTCAAATAAAGAGATTTCATTTATATTAGGTGCATATGAAAATTTAATAGATTGTAAAAATGTTTCTTATAAATATAGTAAAATAAATAATTGTAAACAAGAATTATTAAAAGTAAAAAATAAATGGAAAGAAATTCTAGGAAGGCTTCAAATCTATACACCGATAGAGTCAACTAATATTTTATTAAATGGTTGGATAGCATATCAAACAATTATGAGCAGACTGATAGGAAGAAGCGGATATTACCAGTCGGGAGGAGCATTTGGTTTTAGAGACCAATTGCAAGATACTTTAGGTTTAAAATATTTAGATGCAAATATTATGAAAAATCAAATAATAAAACACAGCAAACATCAATTTATAGAAGGAGATGTAGAACATTGGTGGCACGAAGAAACAGGACGTGGAATTAGAACAAGATTTTCAGATGATTTATTATGGCTTGTATTTGTAACGATTGAATATATAAATTTTACAGGAGATAAAAGTATTTTAGAGATAGAAACACCTTTTTTAAAGGGAGAAGAATTACAGCAAGGCATAGATGAAAAATATGATAAATATCAAGAAACAGAAGAAAAGTTTTCTATTTATGAACACTGTATAAGGGCAATAGAAAAATCATTAAACTTTGGAGAAAATGGTTTGCCTAAAATAGGTTCAGGAGATTGGAACGATGGTTTTAGCACAGTAGGTAATAAAGGAAAAGGTGAAAGCGTATGGCTTGGTTTCTTCTTATATTATATTTTAGACAAATTCATACCAATTATTAGAGAAAAAGAACAGGCACAAGAACAGAGAGAAGTACAAGAGAAAGAAGAAAAAATAAAAGTAGATAAAAATAATTCTTATTTATCAGAAAAATATGAAAAAATAAAACAAGAATTAAAAAGAGCATTAAACACTAAAGCTTGGGATGGAAGATGGTTTAAAAGAGCGTTCATGGATGATGGAAATATTCTAGGTACAATGGAAAATGAAGAGTGCAGAATAGATAGCATTGCACAAAGCTGGAGTGTAATTTCAAATGCAGGTGATAATGATAAAAAATATATATCAATGGAAAGTTTAGAAAATCATTTAGTAGATAAAGAAAATGGAATAATAAAATTATTAGATCCACCATTTGAAAAAAGCAAGCTAGAGCCGGGATATATAAAAGCATATATGCCAGGAGTTAGAGAAAATGGAGGACAATACACACATGCAGCAATTTGGGTAATTATAGCAGAAAGCATATTAAAATTTGGAGAAAAAGCATTAGAATTTTATAGGATGATAAATCCAATAGAACACACAAGGACAAAAGACGCAGTAAACAAATATAAAGTAGAACCATATGTAATGCCAGCAGATATATATGGACAGGGAAACTTAGTAGGAAGAGGAGGATGGACTTGGTATACTGGTTCTAGCAGTTGGTATTATAAAGCAGGAATTGAATATATATTGGGGCTAAAAATAGAGAAAGGATATTTAACAATAGAACCTTGTATACCTAGAGATTGGAAAGAATATCAAATGCAATATAAATATAAAGAAAGTATTTATAATATAAAAGTAAAAAATGAAAACAACAAAAATTATGGGATAACTAAAGTATTACTTGACAATATTGAAGTAGAAAACAAAATAAAACTAGATGGAGAAAGAAGAATATATAATATAGAAGTAATTTTGTGAGACAAATTTGGGACGGGGCATTTTTTTCTCATTTTTCTATTTATTACCAAAATGAGAAAAAAATGCCCCGTCCCCAAAATTCTCATTGTAAAATATGCTTATGTGTAGTATAATAATTTCTATAGTCATATGACTATGGTTGTATAGGACTTTAGAGAAAGGTGAAAAATGAAAGTTTCACGTACACTTACAAGAGACCAAGTGCCAAAAGAAATTATTATTCCAAACCCGGGGTTGCAGGAAGGAGAAGTAAGTAGAAAGTATGTAGTTAAAAGCCACATAAATGGTTTTAGAGAGCAGACTTTTACAAGTTATGACTATCCTAAAGAAATTCCTGGTATTTTCCTTCATTATGAGGAAGATCCTGGAAATGAAGAGATACATCCAGTATATCTTACTGTTTGTATGAATAAAAGATTCTATCTTTGGGGTAGAGAAGGTTGGTTTAATGGACCATCTCAAATGGATGAAATTCCGAGAGTACTTCTTTCACAACCAGGTCTTGCGGTTGTAAGAAGTGTTAAGGAGTTCGAGCTTAGGTATCTAAATAAGAAACCAGAAGGTAAGATTTGGATGCCTACAATCACTTTTGCAAATGGTGCAAGAACAGAGTTTATGATTAGGTATCTTGAAAATCAGAAGATTAATACTTGTACTTTGTATACTTCTGATGGCAAAAATGAAGGAACAGATTGTGCTATTCTTGCAACTGTAACTCTTGACATAAACACTGTGTTTGGAGAAGATGGCAAGAAAGCTAAGTGGCCTTGTAGGTAAGCTAAAGTACTAAAAGGGAGTTCTATATAAGAACTCCCTAAAAAATATAAATAAAAAGTAAGAAAATATAAAATAACATAATATAAGGGATGATGATATGACAAAAAATGAAATAATAGATAAAATAAAAAGCGAAATGCCAGATTTTACTGGTACAGATATAGATGTGGAAATTAAAAGAGCTTTATATGCTTATATTACCCTTGGTAAAATGAAGTCTTTTGATGAAAGATATTTTTTGGGAAATATTTTTACAAGAAGAAAAACGATAGATGAAGCAAAAAAAGATAGAAAAGATATTGATAAAGTCGCAAAAAAAAGAAAGGTTGTATGTGTAACACTCTCATATTTATATAGAGAAATACTTGAAAGTTTAGGAATAAAAAATTTTATAGAACAAGATAATGAATTTGATGATCATATAAATAATGTAATAGTTTTAAGAAACGGAAAAGCAATTATAGCTGATTTACAATTAGATTTGTATTGCATACATACTAAAATGAGACCTAGATTTTTTAAAGCTTTAGGGAAAAATAATATATTACCAAAAGAAAAGTTAGACAGTATGTTAGTGGAAATAGGGTACATAGATAGTGTTGAAGATTATAGAGATAGCATTGTCTCAAATTTAAAAGAAAGGGTGAAGGATTTACCACCAGAAGATGCTTTAAAAATAATAATGGAAAGTAATGAGACATATGGTGGTATGGAAGGTGTTGAAACTTCTGAAGCTTATAAATATTATGTGGCTTTAAGAGAAGAAGTTTTGGATAAACAAACATCTAAAAAGATTTTTCAATTTTCTTGTGCAAAAATAGATAAAGATGGAAATGAAAGTGATTATACTTTTTGTATTTTTCCAGACACAGGAGATTATAGAACAGTTACGCCATATATCTATTCTGTAAAAAATGGAAAGATGATACCTTGTGATTTAGAAACTTTACAAAAACTAGAAAATGAAGGTTTAAAGTTAGGAAATTTTAAAACTAAGCGTAGAGTAAGAAATCTTAAAAAGTATATTAGTGAAAATGAAAAAGCAAAAGCAAAAGAAAAAGAAAAAGAAAAAGAAGAAACATTTAGATAATTTTTCTACAGAAGATTTTAACAAAACCAAAAAAATGTTCTATAAATTGGTTGACTTTTTTTCTCTTTTTCTATATAATTAGCAAAATGAGAAACAAGAAAAGAGGGATAAAATGAAAGAAGAATTTTTACAGATACTAAGAAAAGTAAAAAGAGAAGGAATAGAAGATTTAATAAACTTTTTAGAAAAATCGGATTTTTTTAGAGCACCAGCAAGTACAAGATTTCATGGAAGCCATGAAGGTGGTCTTGTTGAACATAGTTTAAAAGTATATGAAATATTAAAACATAAAGTGGGAAAATGTATTGTAGATATAAACATACCAGAAGAATCAATAATAATAATTGGTTTACTTCACGATATTTGTAAGACAAATTTTTATAAAGTAGATTACCGTAATGCAAAAAATGCACTAGGAGTATGGGAAAAAGTACCATATTATACAGTAGACGATACAATACCATATGGACACGGAGAAAAGTCTGTTATGATGATTACAGAATATATGAAATTAACACCAGAAGAAAAATACTCAATAAGATGGCATATGGGCTATACTGAACCTAAAGAAAATTATAATGCAATAGGAGCAACGTATACAAAATATCCAATAGCATTATTAACACATGAAGCTGATTTAGAAGCAACTTATTTTTATGATACTTAAAGAAAAATAATTAGAAAGTGAGAGTTTAAAATGTTAGCATATATCAAAGGAAATTTGGAAGCGAAAATGACAGAATATGTTGTAATAGATGTTGGAGGACTTGGTTACAAAATATATATGTCAGAATCAAGTATTGAAAAATTAGGTAACATTGGAGATTTAGTAAAGATACATACTTATTATAGAGTAAGAGAAGATGATATAAGTATATTTGGGTTTAATACACAAGAAGAACTTAAAATGTTTGAATTATTGCTAGGAGTAAGCGGAGTAGGAGCTAGAACAGCTTTAGCTATGCTGGCAACTTGTACACCTTCAGAATTTGCTTTAGCAGTAGTGTCTGAAGATGTAAAAGTATTAACAGAAATACCAGGAATTGGTCCTAAATCTGCAAAGAGAATAATATTAGAATTGAAAGATAAAATTAAGAAAGAACAAGTTGTTGAAGGGATTAAAGAAGAAATAAGTAAAAATGAAAAACGTAATAATAGAACATTGGAAATTGCTGAAGTGAAAGAAAAAGTAAGTGAAGCAATCCAAGCTTTACAAGTTCTTGGATACAATAAAAAAGAAATTGAAAAAGTATTTGAAAAATTAGATGTAAAAGAATTAACAACAGAAGAATTAATAAAAAAAGGTTTAAACTTATTAAATAGATAGGAAGTGAGGAGTTTTGAATACAAATGAACCACTAGCTTTTCGTATGAGACCTAAAACTTTAGATGATTATGTAGGTCAAGAACATATTTTATCAAAAGACAAAGTGCTATATAGAACAATAAAAGCAGATAGATTATCAAGTATAATATTATTTGGACCTCCAGGTTGTGGTAAGACTTCACTTGCTAGAGTAATTAGTGAAACAACTAAATACAAATTCTATAAAATAAATGCAGTAACAGCAGGTGTGGCAGATATAAAAAGAGTAATTGAAGAAACAAAGAATTTTATGTTAAACCCTACTGGAAAAAGCATATTATTTATTGATGAGATACATAGATTTAACAAATTACAACAAGATGCACTTTTACCATATGTAGAAAATGGAACAATAATTTTGATTGGTGCGACAACTGAAAACCCTTACTTCGAGGTAAACAAAGCTTTAATTTCTAGGTCTATGGTTATAAAACTAAACCCATTAACAGAGGATAATATATATCAAATATTAAAAAATGCTATTACAAAAAAAGAAGGACTTCGGAGAATATAATATAATAATAGAAGATGAAACATTAAGAAAACTTGCCAAAATTAGCAATGGAGATGTAAGAACAGCTCTAAACGGTTTAGAAGTTGCAACGTTAACTACTAATATGAGTGAAGATGGATATATACATTTAACAGATGAAATAATCAAAAATAGTGTTCAAGAAAGAAAAGCTATTTTTGATAAAAATGGAGAAGAACATTATGATAATATAAGTGCTTTTATAAAATCAATGAGAGGGTCAGATCCTGATGCTGTTGTATTTTATTTAGCAAGAGCATTGAATGGTGGTGAAGACCCAATGTTTTTAGCAAGAAGAATAGTAATTTGTGCATCAGAGGATGTTGGTATGGCTAATCCAATGGCACTTGTTGTTGCAAATAGTGCAATGCAAGCAGTACATATGATAGGTATGCCAGAGGCTAGAATATTACTTTCAGAAGCAGCAATTTATATTGCTACATCACCAAAATCAAATGCATCATATATGGCAATTAACAATGCGTTAGAAGATGTAAAAAACAAAGACACTGGAGAAGTTCCAATGCATATAAGAAATGCGCCAATAGAAAAAATGAAAGAACTTGGGTATAGTGAAGGATATAAATATCCACATAATTACCCAGGACACTATGTAGAACAACAGTATCTTCCAGATAAGATGGTTGGAACCAAATATTATGATGATACAGATATTCCAGACAAATTAGATAAAACAAAAAATAATAAAAATTAAAATTAAAATAAATAAAAAAATAAAAATTGGAGAACCTACTATAAAGTAGGTTTTTATTATGTTTAAAAAAGTTTTAATTGGAATATGTGCTGGAATTATATGTGGGTTATTCTCAACTGGTGGTGGTATGATATTAGTTCCTGCGTTTGTATATTTGTTAAATGTAGAAGAAACGAGAGCAAGAGGTACTTCTGTATTTTGTATATTACCAATGGTTATAACAAGTAGTTTATTTTATTATAAAGATAATTTCATAGATTGGAAAATTGCTATTCTTTGTGCAATAGGAGGAACAATAGGTGGTTTTATAGGTGCTAAATTATTAAAAAAATTACCTGTAAAAGTTTTTAAAATAATGTTTATTATATTTTTAATTTATGCTTCTTATAATATGTTAAAGTAGAAGGGAGAAATATGTTATATATATTAATTGGTTTTATTTCTGGAATTGTGAGTGGTACAGGTATGGGAGGAGGAACTATATTAATATTTCTACTTACTTTTTTTATGGGAATAGAGCAACATATAGCACAAGGAATTAATTTAATATTTTTTATTCCAGCATCTTTGGCTTCTATTTTTGTTAATATAAAAAATAATAATTTAAGTTTAAAAAACGGAACGATAATCTCAATTTTCGGAGTTTTAGGAGCAATTATTGGTGCAAATATTTCTCTTAATATGGATGTAAATATTTTAAAAAAGAGTTTTGGTATTTTTCTTATTTTAATTACAATAAATGAAATATATTCCATTATAAAACAGAATAAAAAAGTTAAAAATAAACAATAATAAATAAAAAGGAGAGGTGAAGTAAAATGAAATTTATTAAAGGTGTTATGATAGGTGGTTTAATTACGACAGGTTTAGTTTTAATGTATGCTGAAAGTGGTAAAATGAACAAAAAAACAATGATGAAACAAGGTAAAAAGATGGCTAAAAAAATAGGTATTATGTAAAAAAGTGGGAGGCATCAATGAATCTGATGCCTCCCTTCCCAAAGCCAATTAGCTTTGGGTTCCCAATAATTGGAGAAAGATCATAAGGCGAATGGCATAGGAGAGGTTTTTATCAATCTCCAAATTATTGGTAAACTTTAGGTTGCAATTTGCAACCTTACAAAAATATTAACATAAATAAAAAATTCTGTCAACTAAAAATTTAAATCTTTAAAATCTTCTTCTTTTAAAAAAGTTTCTTCTTTACAACAATCATCTTTTTTATCAGTTAGATAACAATCACATTTATCGTTTTTTTCACCTTTTAAACATTTACCTTCGTGATGACATTTAGCACAAATTTTTATTTTCTTTGTATTATTTACCCATATTTGAATAGCATATTCTCTATTTGGGCATAAAGGGCCAAAAACAAATTCTCCATCTTCATCTGTAAAAGTATGACCTATTGGTCTTCTTTCTTCTTTACCATTTTCACAAACAATTTCAACCAATTTAACAACAGCATTATCTACAGGCTCTTTAAAACAATTTTTAACTACACCATAAATTACATCTCTATTGTCTTCTGGTAAAACTATATCAAGGTCAAATTGTTTTCCTCCAGATATTACGCCATCAACATCTAAAATAGGGCAACAAGGTTTATTACAATCTTTATCCATTAAACTCATCCTTTCTTTCTAAACAACATATTAGTTGTTTATATATATTATGTAAAAAACAGGGCTAATTTGACAACTTTAGACAAAAAAACTTTTAATAAATATTGTAATATACTCATAAATATAGTATAATGAGTATATGTAAGGAGGAGATGTAAATGGATGAAAACGAAAAAAAAGAAGCAATAGATATAACACCAGAAGAAAACAAAAAAGAAACTGCAACAGAAAATGTAGCTAAAGAAGAAACAAAAAAAGATAGAAAAGGTTTAGCAATTGCTGCAATGGTACTTGGAATTGTTTCATTAGTATTATTTTGTATTTGGTATATATCATTACCTTGTGCAATACTTGCAATAATATTTGGTATAATAGCTATAAAATCAAGCAAAAGAGGTATGGCAATCGCTGGTATTTCAACTGGTGCAGTTGGAGCAATACTTATGATTTTACTTTATGTAATCGTTTTTGTTTTAATAGGTGTTGGAACATCTGCAGGAGTTAAAGAAATAATAGAAAATTTTGAAGATTATCAAGATGATTATAATTATAATTATCATTATAATTCTTTTGAAGATTATTATGATGATGTACTTTAATAGAAAAATAAAAAATACAAAGTTCCTTAAGCTTTGTATTTTTTTATCAAAAAACAATTTAAATTACAAGTAAAGAAGCATTTATATATTTACGTGATTTTATCTGTATGATACTGCTTATGATTTAAAACAAGTATGTGTAAAAAATGGAGAAAATATAGGGGGAGTTATAGTATTAGAGAAGTTAAATTATTTAGATGAGTGTATAAACAAGATTTAATAAATATTTGAAAGAGCTCTAATAGAAATGTTTAAATAGAAAATATAAAGAGGTAAAAAATGGTTAGATATAATTATAATAAATTAGTTAGAGATAGAATTCCAGAAGAAATTAATAATGAAAAAGGAAGAAAGTGTAAATACAGAGTTTTAAATGATGAAGAATATTTAAAAGAATTAAACAAAAAGGTGTTAGAAGAAGCAAATGAGTTTGTAGAAGAAAATAGTATAGAAGAATTAGGCGATTTAATGGAAGTTATTAATGCTATAATGATATTAAAAGGCTATAATAATGAACAAATTATAAAATCAATGGAGACTAAAAGAAATAAAAAAGGAGCTTTCAAATGTAAGATTTTCTTAGAATATGTAGATGAAGAAAAGAGAAACTTAGAAGAGGAAGAAGAATTAAATAAAAGTTTTAGAAATAAAAAATAACGAATATTCTCCAAGAACAAGCATATAATTTAAATAGCTTGAACTTGGAGGTTTTTTTATGTTTTTTGTATTTAATAAACAAAAAATAATAACATATTTTGTATCTTTAGTAACAGTATTAACATTGTTCTTTGTTGCTGGTAATCTAAAAAAAGAAGAGACAGTAGAAACATCAGCTGGAAACGAAAAACTACTTCCTATTTATAATGTAGAAACAAAAGAGAAGAAAGTAGCACTTACAATGAATTGTGCCTGGAACGATAGTGATATAGATAAAATATTAGAAATATTAAAAAATAATGATGTGAAAATAACATTTTTTATGGTTGGAGATTGGATAGATAAATATGAAGAACAGGTGAAAAAAATATATGAAGAAGGAAATGAAATAGCAAATCATAGTAATACGCACAAACACGTAAATAATTTGAGTTATGAAGAAAATGTGCAAGAAATAAAACTAGCAAATGAAAAAATTAAAAATATAACAGGAATAGATAATAAATTATATAGAACTCCATATGGGGAATATAATAATACTGCAATAAAAGCAGCAAAAGATGTGGGAATGATAACAATACAATGGAGCTTAGATACATTAGACTATACAGGTCTAACAGGAGAAGAAATGTGGAAAAGGCTGGAAGGAAAACTAAAGCCGGGAGATATAATACTTAGCCATAATGGAACAGAACATACAGCAGATAGTTTAGATATGTTGATAAAAAATATAAAAAAAGAAGGCTTTGAAATAGTAAAAATATCTGATTTAATATATAAGGAAAATTACCAAATAAATATAAATGGAACTCAAATGGAAAAAACAAAGTAATATGTATATATTTGGAAAAATTGGGAAAGATAAAATTATAAAGAAATTAAGAGGTTTAAAAATGACTTTTATTGGTATGATATCAGAACATAAAAGTTTTGAAAAGGTAAGAGATGTTTTAAAGAAAAACTTAAAAGATGAAATTAATTTAATATATATAAATAAGAAAAACATTAGTAATATGAAAAGTATAAGATTTTATATGATAATAATAGATAGTGATTTAGAAAAGTTTAAAGAAGAAATATTGTTAATAGAAAATATGTGTAAATATGCTAGTTATGTAGCAATAAATACAGATATCAATAAAGAAATTACTTTCCTAAAAAATAAGAAAAATAAAATAATAACATATGGGCTAAATCAAAGAGCAACTGTTACAATATCTAGTGTAACAGAAAGTAGTATATTAATATATTTACAAAAAAACTTTAAAAATAAGGAAGGAAATACTATAGAAATAGGAGAAAAAAGAATCGAAAAAGCTGAAGAAAATAAATTAAAGACATATGAATTTTTAATAATTTATATAATATTTTTAACAAAAAACAAAACCATAATTAATGAAACATTGGAAAAATCAAACTTTTTTGAATAAATTTAACTTTTTATGTAGACAAAACCAAAAAAATGTTGTATAATAGGAAATGTAAGTTAAAACTTTAAGGAGAAAAATACAATTGATAAAATAAAAAAGTGGGAGGAAAAGAAATTGAGTACAAATTATTTAGAAAACAACTATTTAACATTAGTTGGAAAAGTTACAGGAGAAAAAAAATTTAGTCATGAAATATATGGAGAAAGTTTCTATGTGTTTAATCTAGAAATACCAAGACTTAGCGGAAACAGTGATATTATACCAATAACTGTTTCAGAAAGACTAATAAAAGAAGATACATTAGTAGAAGGAAAAAAACTATTAGTAAAAGGACAATTTAGATCATATAACAGTTATGAAAATGAAAAAAATAGATTAATACTAACAGTTTTTGCAAAAGACATCATAGAAGTAGAAGAAAATAATGAAGAAGAAGAAAATGAAATGGTAAAAAAAGACACAATAACAAATGAAGTTGTTTTAGTTGGTTATATTTGTAAAAAACCAATTTATAGACAAACACCATTTGGACGTGAAATATCAGACCTATTACTTGCAGTAAATAGAGCATACAACAAATCAGATTATATACCTTGTATAGCTTGGGGAAGAAATGCGAGATTTTGTCAAAACTTAGAAGTAGGAACAGAAGTTAAAGTAGTAGGAAGAGTTCAATCAAGAAATTATGAGAAAAAACACGAAGATGGAACTGTAGAAACAAGAGTAGCATATGAAGTTTCTGTAGGAAGTCTAGAAGTTATAGATGAAAACGAAGATAGTAAAGAAGAACCTGTAGAAAATCAAGAAGCTGTTTAAAAACATAAAATAAAAATAAATAAAAACAATAAAAAGTTTCAAAAAGCTAGTTTTTTGAAACTTTTATTGTTATAATAGCAATAGAAAAAATCAAGGAGAAAGTTTTATGGAAAAAGAGTTAATAAAAAAAGAAAAAAACAGTAAAGAAAAACAATCAAAAATAAAGGCAAGTACAAAATTTACAATAATGGCAGTAATATTAATTGCTATTTTTTGTTTTGCATTAACACCAGTTACACTTCAAAATGATACATATTATACAATAAAGATTGGAGAGCATATAGTAAATAATGGAATAGATATGCAAGATCCATTTTCTTGGCACGAAAACTTACCATATACATATCCACATTGGTTATATGATTTAATAACATATTTAATATATAATTTATTTGGGATGACAGGTATATATGTAACAACTTGTATATTATCAATAATATTGGGAATATCAGTATATGTTGTAAATAGAAAACTTTGTAAAAATCAATTATTTTCATTTTTAATAACAATAGGAGTAATGTACTTAATTAGTGGATATATAGCAGCAAGAGCACAATTAGTTACATTTATACTATTTATATGGACAATATATTTTATAGAAAAATTTTTAGAAACCAAGAAAAAAAGATATGCTGTAGGTTTAATTGTAATACCAATATTAATAGCAAATATGCACTCAGCAGTATTTCCATTTTACTTTGTATTATATTTACCATATATAGCAGAATATATAATTGCTTGTATATCTGAAGTAATTATATATAGAAAAATAAAATTAAATCTAATAAAATTAAAAATAAAGATATTATCAAGAATAACAGAAAATGAAGAAAAAATAAATGAGCTAAAAGAAAAACTAAGAAAAATAGAAGAAAAAATAGATAAAATAAAAATAAAAAGAACAAAAGAATTAAAAAACCCATATAAAATAAAATTAGTAAAAAAAGATGCCGTAAAATGGTTAATATTAATATTTATAATATGTTTATTTACAGGATTATTAACACCAATAGGAGATACACCATATACGTATTTATTCAAAACAATGCAAGGAAATACAACACAAAATATAAATGAACATTTGCCAATGACACTATCTAGTGAAACAGAAGTAATTTGTACATTAATATTGTTTTTATCAATAATGATATTTACAAAAACGAAAATAAGACTATGTGATTTGTTTATGCTAGGAGGTTTATGCTATTTAATGCTTATGAGCAGAAGACAAATAACAATGTTTGCATTGATGTGTTCACCAATATTAAATAGGATGTTAGTAGAACTTGCGAAAATATATACAAAAGAAAATATAGAACAAGTTGTAGAAAAACTAACAAAAGTATTTGCTATAATAGTAATTTCAGTAATAATGCTAGGACTTAGCTATTATGAAGGAAAAGATAAATTAGATGACACATATATAGATGAAACAGCGTATCCAGTACAAGCTTGTGATTATATATTAGAAAACATAGACTTAAAAACAGCAAGATTTTATAATGAATATAATTATGGAAGTTATATGATATTTAGAGGAATACCAGTGTTTATAGACTCTAGAGCAGACCTATATTCACCAGAATTTAATAATACAATAGATGATATATTTATGGACTTTATAAACACATCAAATATAGGAACATTTTACGAAGATACATTTGAAAAATATAATATAACACACGTAATAACATATAAAAACTCAAAAACAAATATGATAATAACAGACACAAAAGATCCAAAATATAAGGAATTATACAGTGACGAATATTTTGTAATATATGAAAGATTACAAGATGTTGAAAGATAAAAATGAATAGGGATAAATAAAGAAAAAAGAAGGGAAAAAGAAAGACTTGAAAACATTTATAGTAGAAAAAGAAGAAGAAGGAAATAGAATAGATAGTTATTTAGCAAAAAAAGATGGAGAACTATCAAGAGTTACAATTCAAAGACTAATAAAAGAAGAAAAAATATTAGTAAACGGAAAAAAAACAAAATCTTCATATAAAGTTTGTGAAAGTGATAGTATAACATTGCAAGAAGAAAAGCCAAAAGAAATAGAACTAAAAGCAGAAAATATTCCAATAGAAATTTTGTATGAAGATAATGATATAATAGTAGTAAACAAACCAAAAGGTATGGTGGTTCATCCAGGAAATCGGAAATCCAGATGGGACATTAGTAAATGCTTTAATGAATATATGTAAAGACTCTTTATCAGGAATAGGTGGGGAAATAAGACCAGGAATAGTACATAGATTAGATAAAGACACATCAGGAGTAATTTTAGTTGCAAAAAATGATAAAGCACATATAAATTTAAGTGAGCAAATAAAAAATCACGAAGTAGAAAAAACATATATAGCTTTAGTAAGAGGAATAGTAAAAGAAAACGAAGCTAAAATAGATATGCCAATAGGAAGAGACAAAAGTGATAGAAAAAAAATGGCAGTAAGAGAAGATGGCAAAAATGCAGTTACAAATTTTAAAGTATTAGAAAGATATGAAAAAGATAATTGTACATTATTAGAAGTAAAAATAGAAACAGGAAGAACACATCAAATAAGAGTACATCTATCACATATAGGTTATCCAGTAATTGGAGATGAAGTATATTCAAACGGAAAAAACAAGTGGGGAATAAAAGGACAATGCTTACACGCCAAAAGTTTAAAATTTAAACACCCAATAACAAGAAAAGAAATGAAAATAGAAGCAGAATTACCAGAATATTTTAAAGAGATTTTGAGAAAAATGGGGACGGGGCATTTTTTTCTCAAAATGTAAATTAATGGGAAAATGAGACAAAAAAGCCCCGTCCCCAAAATTCTCATTTTGGGAGGAGATATGGAAGAAGAAAGATTGCAAAAATTTTTATCAAGAGCAGGAATTGCTTCTAGAAGGAAAGCAGAAGAGCTTATTTTAAATGGTGAAATTTCAGTAAACGGAAAAGTTATTAAAGAATTAGGAAGTAAAATAATACCTGATATTGATAAAGTTTTTTATAAGGGGAAAGAAGTTAGAGTAAAAGACGATTTTGTATATATTTTACTAAATAAACCAATTGGATATGTAACTACAGCAAGAGACCAGTTTAATAGAGATACTGTGTTAGATTTAGTTAAAGTAAAAGAAAAAATAGTTCCTTGTCGGAAGACTTGATATGTATACTTCTGGGGCTTTAATTCTTACTAATGATGGTGATTTTATATATAAAGTAACACATCCAAAACACAATATTGAAAAAACTTATACAGTAACTATTAGGGGAATTGTTACTAAAGAGGAAGTAGAGAAACTAAAAAATGGAGTAAAAATTGATGATTATATTACAAAACCTGCTAAAGTTAAAATTTTAAAAACTGATGAAGATAAAAATCAATCTAGATTAGAAATAACTATTCACGAGGGTAAAAATAGACAAGTAAGAAAGATGTGTGAAGCAATTAATCATAAAGTTTTAGCACTTCACAGAAGTAAGTTTGCAGGGATAGATGTTAAAGATATACCTCTTGGAAAATGGAGATATTTAAATAAAGATGAAGTTAATAGAATATTTGAAAAAATTTAAAGATTTGATTAAATTGTTTCGAAAAACATTGAAATATTACAACGATATATATATAATAGAAAAAACAAACATAAGATAAAGGAGAGTACAAATGAATACATTAAAATTTGAGCCAGAAGGTTGGAATAATGAAGTTACAAAATTAGATGAAAGAAATTGGAAAAGTTACAAAGAAAATAATGAAACATTACAAGGACTAGTTAAAAGATGTGATGATAATTATAATTTATATATAAGTTTTGAAAATGGTTTAGTCGGAAAAATACCACGTGAGGAAGTTGAAGCAATAAAAACAGGGGATAATGGTTTACCAAAAGAAAATTTATGTATTGGAAAAGTCCATAAATTTGTTCAATTTAAAATTAAAGATATGGATAGTGAAAATGAATTAATATTATCTAGAAAGCAAGTTCAAAATGAAGCGATTAATTGGGTTAGAAATGATTTAGAAGTTGGTCAAAAAATAGATGGAATAGTTAAAAATATAAAACCATATGGTGCTTTTATTGAAATTGGTGGAGGAATTGTAGGTCTTGCTCATATTGAAGATTTATCTGTTGCAAGAATAAAAACACCTTATGAAAGGCTAAAAATTGGACAAAAGCTTGAAGTTGTGGTAAAATCAATAAATAGAGAACAAGGTAAAGTAATTTTATCATATAAAGAAATATTAGGTTCTTGGGAAGAAAATGCTTCTAAATTTACAGCTGGAACTAGAGTTAAAGGGAAAGTTAGAGAAACAGAAAAAAACAAAAATGGTATTTTTATAGAGCTTACACCTAATCTAGTGGGTATGGCAGAATATGAGGAAGGCTTAGAATATGGACAAGATGTGGAAGTATATATCAAAAAAATAGATTATGATAGAAAAAAGGTAAAATTACTTATTGTATAATTTCAAGGAGGAAGTAGAAATGGTTGAAGATAAAGAGATAAAAACAAAAGTATCACCATTTGCGATAAGAGAAGGAGAAATAAAAACATTTGATGGAAAAGATGGATATGTTTCAATGCATCAGATTGTTCATAAAATAGATATTGGACATATAAATGATATTCATTTTGCTATTTTAGATTTAGTTAATGAATTTGAATTCATAACATCAAGGCAAATTTATCAAATGCTAGAAATAAAAGGTATTGATGCAAAATCTCAAGATAAATTAAATAATAAATTAGAACAATTAGTTAAATCAAAAATATTAACTAGATATTATTTTAATTCAGAAGAGGGAAAAGGAATTTACCGTGTTTATTGTATGGAGAAAATGGGAAAATACTTACTTAGTTCTAGAGAGAAAGAGTGTAAATGGCAACCATCTGATAATACAAAACCAGTTGCTATGATTAAGAAAAGACTAGCAGGAAATCAAGTGTTAATTGCATATTTAAGAAAAGTTAAAGCTTTTGATAATTTTGTTGTAAAGCCTACTTTAACTGCAAAAATGACAGGCAAAACATTTAAAGCAACAGGTGGAAGTGTAAAACTTACTAAAAATAAAAAATCAATAGAGTTTTTATTTGAAGTTATTAGAAGAGAAGACGATTGGAAGAAAAAGCTTACTGAAAAGATGAGATTATATAAAGATTTTTACGAAAATTTTGTTACAGGTGATTCTGGCTTTTCAAATATACCTCAATTAATACTTGTGTGTGAAGATGATAGACATATGGCGGAAACTTTTAAAGAAATTGTATTAAATAAAGTAGAAATTCCTAAGATAAAATTATATTTTACAACTGATTTGAGACAAAACGAAGAGACTTTAGAAAGTACTTTAGTAGAATTTAAATTAGTAGACGGAAAATATAAAAAAGAAGATGTAGAATTAAAATTGCTTGGTATGTAAATATAGGTATTTGATGAAAGAGAATATGAAATTAAAATCATATTCTTTTTATTTTAAAAAAACTATTGACAATTGAATATTTATTCAACTATAATAATAGTAAATTAGTTGAATAAATATTCAATTGTTTTTAGAAAGGAGATAATTATGTCAAAAAATGAATTTATATGTGATTGTAATATAATACACAATGATATTGTAAAAGATACATTAAGTAAAATGCCAGAAGATGATATATTTAACAAATTAGCAGAATTTTTTAAGATATTAGGAGATACAACGAGAGCAAAAATATTATTTGCATTAGACCAAAATGAAATGTGTGTATGTGATATTGCAAATGTACTAGGTATGAGTAAATCTTCGATATCACATCAATTAGGAACATTAAGGAGGATGAGTATAGTAAAATGTAGGAGACAAGGAAAAGAAGTATATTATACAATAGATGATGACCACGTAAAAGGTCTATTTGAATTAGGAATTGAACACATAGAACACAAGTAGGAGGAAGTTATGAAAAAAGATTTAATAAAAATAATAATTTCATTTATTATATTTTTAGTAGCTATAATATTACCATTTGAAAATGATTTAATAAATAAAGTACTTTATATTATAGCATATTTAATTGTAGGCTTAGAAATTCTTATAAAAGCAATTAAAAACATATTTAAAGGAAAAGTATTTGATGAACATTTTTTAATGGCAATAGCTACAATAGGAGCTTTTGTTATTGGAGAATATCCAGAAGCGGTTGCTGTTATGTTATTTTACCAAGTGGGAGAGTTATTCCAAGATTATGCAGTTGATAAATCAAAAAGATCAATTACAAGTTTAATGAATATAAGACCTGATGTAGCATATGTTAAGAGAAATGGAATGATTGAAAAATTATCCCCAGAAGAAGTAAAAATTGGGGAAACAATAGTTGTAAAACCAGGTGAAAAAGTGCCATTAGATGGAAAAATAATAGATGGTAAATCTATGATAGATACATCAGCATTAACAGGTGAATCAGTACCTGTAGAAGTAGGAATAGGAGATAGCATATTAAGTGGTACAATTAATAAAAATGGACTTCTTACAATAAAAGTTGAAAAAGAATTTGGGGAATCAACGGTAAGTAAAATATTAGATTTAGTAGAAAATGCAAGTAATAAAAAATCAAAATCAGAAAATTTTATAACAAAATTTGCAAAATATTATACACCTATAGTTGTAATAATTGCAATTATACTCGCAATTATACCACCTTTTGCTTTAAACCTAGGAGAGTTTAAAGAGTGGCTATACAGAGCTCTGACATTTTTAGTTGTATCTTGTCCTTGTGCTTTAGTAATATCAATACCGCTAGGATTCTTTGGAGGAATTGGAGGAGCTTCTAAAAAAGGAATTTTAGTTAAAGGAAGTAATTATTTAGAGGCACTATCTAATACAGAAATAGTTGTTTTTGATAAAACAGGAACATTAACAAAAGGCGTATTTGAAGTACAAAAAATAGAACCTATAAATATTCCAAAAGAAGAGTTACTAAAATATACAACATATGCTGAATATAATTCAAACCATCCAATATCACTATCTTTAAAAAATGCATATAAGAAAATGCTTGATGAAAGGAAAGAGGAAAAAGAAATAGATTTAAGTAAAATAATATCTGTAGAGGAATTAGCAGGTATGGGGATTCTTGCGAATATAGATGGAAAAGAAGTTCTTGTAGGAAATGAAAAGTTAATGAAAGAAAAAAATATAAAATATACACATTGTGATGATATAGGGACAATTATATATGTTGCAATTGATAATAACTATTCTGGCTATATTCTAATTTCTGATGAGATTAAAGAAGATTCTAAATATGCAATTGAAAGTCTGAAGAAAAATAATATAGGAAAAATAGTAATGTTAACAGGTGATAAAGAAAAGGTAGGCAAGTTCGTTTCTGAAAAACTTGGTTTAGATGAAGTTTATACAGAATTATTACCAGACGAAAAAGTTAAGAAAGTAGAAGATTTAATGAAAGAAAAATCAGAAAAAGGAAAGCTTGTATTTGTCGGCGATGGTATAAATGATGCCCCAGTTTTAGCTCTTTCAGATATAGGTGTTGCTATGGGAGGACTTGGTTCTGATAGCGCAATAGAGGCGGCAGATATTGTTATAATGACAGATGAACCTTCTAAAATAGTTACTGCAATTAAGACTTCTAAAAAAACTATGAAAATTGTAAAACAAAATATTATATTTGCTATTACAGTTAAAGTTCTAGTTTTAATTTTAACTGCATTTGGAGTAGGAAATATGTGGGAAGCAGTTTTTGCAGACGTGGGAGTTTCAGTTCTGGCTGTTATAAATTCATTACGAGCATTGAAATAGGGAAATTTAGCTTCATAAAATCAAATTTTATGTTTCTAAATTGCAAATAAAAAGTTGATATTAGTCCTGCGAAAACTAATATCAACAACAATTCTGGTACTTTATCTAATTAGTGAGGGAAACCTCACTTTTTTCTAGTACAGTTTTTCAAATATAAAAAGTCATATTTATAATTTCTTTAAAATTATTCAATTCCTAAAATCTCTTTTGCTCTTTTAATATCATTGTTATCTGCTTGTCTAATACCTTCTAGAGGATAAGTTAAACCAAGTTTTTTCCATTTAAATTCTCCGACATTATGATATGGTAATAGTTCTACTCTTTCAACAGTTTTAAGAGAATTAATAAAATCTTTTAATTTTAATAAATCTTGCTTTTCATCTGTAAAGCCTGGAACTAATACTTGTCTTATCCACATAGGTTTTTTATTATCACTTAAATATTTTGCAAATTCAAGTTCTAATTTATTAGACTTTCCAACTAATTCTTTGCACTTATTATCATCAATATGTTTAATATCTAATAAAAATAAATCAGTTATATCAATTAATTTTTTTATATCATCTATAAGAGTTACCATACCAGAAGTATCTATACAAGTATGGATATTTTCTTTTTTTAATTTAGTAAATAATTCATAAATAAATTGGTGTTGTAAAAGAGGTTCTCCGCCACTTATTGTTACACCACCACGTGGGTATATATAGTTTTTATAATTCATTATTTTGTTAAAAATTTCATCTAAAGACTGGTAATGCCCTGAGTTAATGTCCCAAGTATCTCTATTATGGCAATATTTACATTCTAAATGACATCCTTGCATAAATAATACAAAACGAATACCTGGACCGTCTACAGTTCCAAAAGACTCAACAGAGTGAACTTTTGCATAAAATCTTATATCTTTCTCTTTTTTTTCCATAATTACTCCTTACAATATTAAAGGGGAAGATATATTCCCCTTTAAATTAAGTTATTGTTTTAGTTGTTCTATATCCTTTCATGAATAGTTCTATGAATAACATCTAATTGTTGTTCTCTTGTTAATTTAGTAAAGTGAACAGCATATCCAGATACACGAATTGTAAGTTGTGGGTAGTTTTCTGGGTGTTCCATAGCGTCTTCTAATAAACTTCTATCAAATACATTTACATTAATATGATGACCTGTTTGTGCAAAATATCCGTCTAGCATATTAACCAAATTATCTACTTTTTCTGTATCTGTTTTTCCTAAAGTTCCAGGTGTTATTGAGAAAGTATATGAAATACCATCTTCTGCACTATCAAATGGAAGCTTTGCAATTGAGTTCATAACGGCTAAAGCTCCATTTGTATCTCTTCCGTGTAGTGGATTTGCTCCTGGACCAAATGGTTCTCCAGCTCTTCTTCCATCAGGTGTATTTCCTGTAGCTTTTCCATAAACTACATTTGATGTAATTGTTAAAATAGATAATGTGTGTTTTGAATTTCTGTAAGTTTGATGTTTTCTTAATTTATTCATAAAGTTTTTAGTAATATCAACAGCTATTTGATCAACTCTATCATCATCATTTCCAAATTTAGGAAAATCTCCTTCAACTTTATAATCAATAGCAAGTCCAGTCTCGTCACGAATAACTTTTACTTTAGCATATTTAATAGCTGATAAAGAATCAGCAACAACTGATAAACCTGCAATACCACAAGCCATTGTACGTAAAATTTCTCTATCGTGAAGAGCCATTTCAATTGCTTCATAACAATATTTATCGTGCATATAATGGATTGCATTTAATGCTTTTATATATATTTTTGCAACATAATCCATCATCTGATTGAATTTTTCCATAACTTCATCATAATCTAAATATTCAGAAGTAATTGGTGCATATTTTGGAGTAACTTGTTTTCCAGAAACTTCATCTCTACCACCATTAATAGCATAAAGAAGAGTTTTTGCAAGGTTAGCTCTTGCACCAAAGAATTGCATTTGTTTACCTATTTTCATAGGAGAAACACAGCAAGCAATTCCATAGTCGTCACCTAAAGTAATTCTCATTAAATCATCATTTTCATATTGAATAGATGATGTTTTAATAGATAAATTAGTAGTATATTTCTTAAAGTTTTCAGGAAGTCTTGTAGACCATAGAACTGTCATATTTGGCTCAGGTGCAGGACCTAAGTTTTCCAAAGTATGAAGTAATCTGAAAGAGTTTTTAGTAACTAAAGTTCTTCCATCAATTCCCATACCACCAATACTTTCTGTTACCCATACAGGGTCACCACTAAATAGTTCGTTATATTCAGGTGTTCTTAAGAATCGTACTAATCTTAATTTCATAACAAAATGATCCATAATTTCTTGGGCTTCTTCTTCTGTTAAAACGCCATTTTGTAAATCTCTTTCAAAATAAATATCTAAAAATGTAGAAGTTCTACCTAAACTCATTGCAGCACCATCTTGTGATTTTATAGCTCCCAAATATCCAAAATATAGCCATTGAACAGCTTCTTTAGCATTTTTTGCAGGGACAGATATATCAAATCCATATTTTGAAGCCATTTCTTTTAATTCGTTTAATGCACTAATTTGGTCACTAATTTCTTCTCTTGATCGAATAACTTCTTCTGTTAATTCATCTGTATTTAAAACATCTAATTCAGCTTGTTTTTCAGAAATTAGAGCATCTATACCATATAGAGCAACTCTTCTATAATCACCAATTATTCTTCCACGTCCATAACCATCAGGAAGACCTGTAATTAAATGTGAACTTCTAGCAGCTCTTATATCTGGTGTATATACACTGAATACTCCATCATTATGAGTCTTTCTATAGTTATGGAATATATTTTCTACTTCATCATCTACTTTTCTATCATAAGCTTGACAGGCCTTTTCAACTATACGAATTCCACCAAATGGCATAATAGCTCTTTTTAAAGGAGCGTCTGTTTGAAGCCCTACAATATCTTCTAAATCTTTATCAATATAACCTGCATTATGTGCTGTTATTGTAGAAATTGTTTTTGTATCTATATCTAAAACTCCACCTTTAGAATTATGTTCTTCTTTATAAAGGTTTAAAACTTCATCCCAAAGTTTTTTTGTTTTTTCTGTTGGCCCAGAAAGGAAAGTTTCATCACCAGTATATGGTGTGTAATTTCTTTGAATAAAATCTCTAACATTTATTTCTGTTTGCCAATCACCTTTTTTAAAATCTTTCCATTGTTCAAATTCCATTTTATACCTCCTTATTTTTTATCTTTTATTATTATAAACAAATTGCCACATATTATAATACCATATTAAAAAAATATAAGCAACTTATTTTTTTACAAATTTTTATAAATTTCTACAAATAATATATAGCCTTTTTTAAAATAAAACTATTGCAAAAGCAACAAAAAAGCCAATATTTTAATATTGACTTTTTTGTTTAAAATTTAATTTTATAATGGTTCAAATGGGTCGTCTTCAGCAATTACTTTTGCTACATTATAAATTAATCTTTGTGTTTCTGGTGAACAACTCTTTAATAATTCTGAAAATTCTTTTGTTAAATAATTTTGAGAATTACTAGAAGCACCATTTAATATGTATCCTTCTGAAACATCTAATAAACGACAAATTTGATTTAATCTTTTTAAATTGATATGAGAATTTCCTCTTTCTACTCTACTTAAGAAAGCAACTGAAATATCAATTTGTTCTGCTAAATCTTCTTGAGTCATATTTTTTGCAAGTCTTGCTTGTTTTAATCTTTGTCCTATAACACTATAGTCTAAAGCCATTTTAATCACACTCCTATTTTTATTATGCTCACATAATAGCATTTTACAGTTCAAATTTACAGAAACTAAAATGTCTACATTGAATATATAAGTAAACAATTTATTGTTTTATAAGTTAAAAAAATGTCAGTTTTGCTTGGTATAGGTGTAGTTTACGAAAGAATAAAAATAACTTAATAATTTAAAAAACAGACAAAATAGTAAATTAGCAAAAATCAAATTTTAAACAAAGCAAAGTAGAAAAATAGAGAAAAAACGAGTAAATGAGAGAAAAAAAGAGAGAAAAGTGGAAAAATAAGGAAAACAAATGAATATTTTTTATTAAATTTGACAAATTACGAGTAAAAATGTATACATAATTTGCTTTTGGAGAGAATATATAGTATAATAGAACTTGGTCGCGTTAAAAAACTTAATAAAAAAGGAGCGTGAATATATATTTTAAACAAAAAATTAAAATACTATACAAAAGAGATTTTTAAGTATTTTAACATAGCTATTATAGGATTTGGTTTTATTACCGCGATTATATTAATAAAATATAAACCAATCTATGAAGTTAGCATATCAGGTGAAAATATAGGATATGTACAAAACAAAGAGGCTTTTGTAGAAAATTTAAAACAAGAAGTAGAACAAGGAAAAAATGTAGATACTGTAGATTTAGAAGAAAAACCTGAATATGAGTTAAAATTTGTAGATAAAAACTTAGAAACTAACGAAGAAGAAGTTGCAAGTAAAATAGAAGAAAATTTAGTTATTACCTATAAATATTATGAAATAGCTTTAAATGATGAAGAATTACAAAAAGTTGATACAATTGATGAAGCTGAAGCAGTAGTAAATGAAATTAAAGAAGAAAGACCAGAAGAGGATTTAGACTTAAGTATATTAGAGAAGTTTACTCAAAATGAAGAAGTAGTAAACACACAAGATTTTGAACTTGCTAAAGCTGATATTGAAACAAAAATTACAGAAATAATAGAAAAACAAGAGGAACAAGAAAGAATTGATGCACTTCCAGATATTAATGGAATAAAATTAGCTGTAACGCCAATATCAGGTAGAGTTACGTCAAGATATGGTGTAAGTAGTAGTATAAGAAGTTCAAGACATACTGGCTTAGATATTGCGACAACAAAAGGAACACCAATAAAAGTTGTAGCAGATGGTACGGTTACATTTGCAAAATACAATGGTTCATATGGTAATTTAGTAAAAGTGGATCACGGAAATGGTGTAGAAACTTGGTATGCACATACAAGTAAAATGTATGTTAAAGTAGGTGAACAAGTAAAAGCAGGAGATCTAATTGCAGCAGTAGGTTCTACTGGTAATTCAACAGGACCACATCTACATTTGGAAATTAGAGTAAATGGAACACATATAAATCCACAATTATATTTATATAATTAAAAACACCAATTTTGGTGTTTTTTTTTGATAAAAATGTGTATTTTTTCTTTTTCTAATGTTATAATTTAGGAAGGAATTGATATAACTTATATAGTATTATATATTTGTAGAATTTAAAAATAAAAATTGGTTAAAATAAGCAAAAGAAAAAAGGAGGAAATACTTTATGGAGGAAGAAGCTAAAGTAAAAGCAATGATTGATGATTTGGTTGCAAGAGCAAGAAAAGCATCTGAAGAATATTTGGACTTGGATCAAGAAACAGTTGATAAAATAACAAAAGCAATGGCGATGGCAGGCTTGGAACATCATATGGAGCTTGCAAAAATGGCAGTAGAAGAAACTGGAAGAGGAATTTACGAAGATAAAATAACAAAGAATATGTTTGCAACAGAATATGTATATCATAGTATTAAATATGAAAAAACAGTTGGAGTAATCAATAAAAATGAGGAAGAAGGATATTCAGAAATTGCAGAACCTGTAGGTGTAATTGCAGGAGTAACACCTGTTACAAACCCAACTTCAACTACAATGTTTAAATCTATAATTTCAGCAAAAACAAGAAATGTAATAATATTTGGTTTTCACCCATCAGCTCAAAAGTGTAGTACAAGAGCAGCAGAAATCTTAAGAGACGCAGCAGTAAAAGAAGGTGCACCAAAAGATTGTATTTTATGGATAGAAGAACCAAGTGTTTTAGCTACAAAAACACTTATGAACCACCCAGGCGTAGATTTAATATTAGCAACAGGTGGAACTGGTATGGTAAAATCAGCATATTCTTGTGGTAAACCAGCATTAGGAGTAGGACCTCGGAAATGTTCCTTGCTATATTGATAAAACTGCTAAATTAAGAACTTCTGTAAATGATTTAGTAATGTCAAAATCTTTTGATAATGGTATGATATGTGCATCAGAACAAGCAGTTTTAGTAGATAAAGAAGTTTACCAAGAGTTTGAAAAATTAATGAGGGAAGCTGGTTGCTATTTTGTAAGCCCAGAAGAAAAACAAAAATTACAAGAGAGTATGTTTGAATATAGAGATGATATAGGATATAAACTAAAATCACACGTACCTCGGACAATCTCCATATATAATTGCAAAAGAAGCAGGTTTTAGTGTACCAGAAGATACAAAAGTATTAGTTGTATATGAAGAAGGAATAGGAAGCAATTATCCATTTTCAAAAGAAAAATTAAGCCCAGTGCTTACTTATTATATTGTAGAAAATGAGGATGAAGGAATAGAAAAATCTGAGAAACTTTTAGAGTTTGGAGGTCTTGGACACTCAGCAGTTATACACTCTGAAAATAAAGAAACAATACTTAAGTTTTCTAAAACAATGAAAGCAGGTAGAATAATTGTAAATTCACCTTCAACACATGGTGCAATTGGTGATATTTATAACACAAATATGCCATCACTAACTTTAGGTTGTGGTTCATTTGGTGGAAATTCAACAACTGCAAATGTGTCTTCAGTAAATCTTATTAATATAAAAAGAACAAGTAAGAGGAGGGTTAATATGCAATGGTTTAAAATACCAGATAAAATATATTTTGAAGCAGGTTCAATTGGCTATTTAGAAAAAATGCCAGATATAGAAAGAGCATTTATTGTAACAGATGAGGGTATGGTAAAATTAGGTTATGTTGATAAAATATTATATCATTTAAGGAAAAGACAGCACTATGTACACTCAGAAATATTTGATGAAGTAGAGTCAGACCCATCTTTTGATACAATTATGAAAGGTGTTGAAGTTATGAATAATTTCAAACCAGATGTAATTATAGCATTAGGAGGGGGAAGCCCAATTGATGCTGCAAAAGGTATGTGGTTATTTTACGAACATCCAGATGCAGACCCAGAAGGTTTAAGATTAAAGTTTATGGATATTAGAAAACGTACTTATAAATTTCCAAAACTAGGAACAAAATGTAAAATGGTAGCAATACCTACAACATCAGGAACAGGTTCAGAAGTTACTTCATTTGCAGTAATTACTGACAAAAAGCAAAATAAAAAATATCCTCTTGCTGATTATGAATTAACACCAGATGTAGCAATAGTGGACCCAGATTTAGTAATGAGCTTACCTAAAAAAGTTACGGCAGATACTGGGATGGATGTGTTAACACATAGCATAGAGGCATATGTATCTAATATGGCGTCAGATTTTACAGATGGCTTAGCAGAAAAAGCAGCAGAAATAGTTGTAAATTATTTGGAAAAAGCATATGATGACGGAAATAATAAAGAAGCTAGAGAAAAAATGCACAATAGCAGTACAATTGCTGGTATGGCATTTACAAATGCTTTCCTTGGTATAAACCACTCTTTAGCACATAAATTAGGTGCAGAATTCCATATGGCACATGGTAGGATAAATGCAATACTTTTACCATATGTAATTAAGTATAATAGTACAAAACCTACAAAATTTGTATCATTTCCTAAATATGAATATTTTATAGCAGATGAGAAATATTATACTTTAGCTAAGAAGATTGGCTTAAAAGCAGATACAAAAGAAGAAGGAATTAATAGTTTAATAGAGAAAATAAAAGAGATGAACAAACATATGAGCATTCCAAGCTCTTTTAAAGAAGCTGGAATTAATGAACAAGAATTTTTGTCAAAAGTAGATATGCTTGCAGATAGGGCTTTTGAAGACCAATGTACTACAGCAAACCCAAGAGTTCCATTAGTTACAGAGTTAAAACAAATATTATTAGATAGCTATTATGGAAAAGAAAATTAAATAAAAAAATAAAAGGTAGAGGTTTTGTAATCTCTACCTTTCAAAAAACAAAAGAATGAGTTTTAAATGAAAAGCTTTTGCTGTAAAAGGTATTACTTTTACGACAAAAATAGCCTATCACACATTACTAATAGTAACACATAATAAGTTATTTGTAAATAGCTTATTTAAGTTTTTGTAAAAATTGTTGGTTAAGTGAAAAGTTTGTAATTATTTTAAGAAATATTTGACTTTTTTCATATTTTTTCTTAAAATAATTATATCAATATAAAACAAAAGAGGTTTGTTATGAAAAATAAAAAAAATAAGAAAAAAACAAATAAAAATGTTAGTGTTAATAATAAAAAGATAAATAAAGAGAATAATGAAAATAATATAGTAAAATTAAAAACATCTTTTAAAACTCAAAATTTAATTCAGACAAAAAAGCTTGGGATATTTTTAATTGCTATTATATTGTTATTTGTGTTATTAGTAGTAAGAATTGGTTATATACAATTTGTTCAAGGAAGTAGTCTAAAAGAAGCAGCTTATAATCAACAAGCTATAAACCAGATAATAAGCCCAAAACGTGGAAATATATATGACTCAACAGGAAGAGAACTAGCAATAAGTGCACAAGTAGATACAATAACAATAAACCCTCGGAAAAATTGTAGTAGAAGATGACGAACAAAAAACAAAAGAGTTAAAAGAAAAAGTTGCAAAAGGTTTGTCAGATATATTTAGTTTAGATTATAATGAAACATTAGAAAAAGTAAATAGTAAATCACAAGTAGAAACAATCATAAAAAAGGTAGAACAAGATAAAGTAGATGAATTAAAAAATTGGATGGAAGAAAATGAAGTATCTGTAGGTATTAACATAGATGAAGATACAAAAAGATATTATCCATATAATAATGTAGCGTCAAACGTAATAGGTTTTTGTGGAAATGATAACCAAGGTTTAAGTGGAATAGAGTCTAAGTGGGATTCAGTTTTAAAAGGTACACCAGGAAAAATTGTAAGCTCAAAAGGAAGTAATCAAGAAGAAATTCCAGACTCAGAGGAAACATATATATCAGCAGAAAACGGAAGTGATATAACACTTACAATAGATTTATATATTCAAACTATAGTTGAAAAATATCTAAAACAAGCAGTAGAAGAAAATAATTGTAAAAAAGGTGGAAATGCAATTGTAATGAACCCACAAACTGGTGATATATTAGCAATGGCATCATATCCAGATTACAACTTAAATGAACCACATACACCAAATTCAAAATTAGCAGAAACATATGATTCATTATCAGCAGAAGAAAAAAATGAGTCATTATATAAAATGTGGTCTAATAAATCGGTTGCAGAAACATATGAACCAGGTTCAGTATTTAAATTAATTACAGCATCTGTTGCACTAGAAGAAAACATTACAACAACTGATAAAGAAGGAGATTTCGTATGTAATGGTTATGAGGAATTTGAAGATACTTCAAGAAATGAACCATTAAAAATTTCTTGTTGGACAAGTGCACACGGACCATTAACATTAAGACAAGCTTTAGAAAAATCTTGTAATCCATCTTTTATGCAATTAGGAAAAAGAATAGGAGCATCAACTTTATATAAATATTATGATGCATTTGGTTTATTTGATTCAACAAATTCTGGATTATATGGTGAACAAAGTAGTATTTTCTATGATTTAGAAGATGTAGGACCTGTAGAACTTGCAACAATGTCATTTGGACAAAGATTTAACATTACACCACTTCAAATGATAACAGCAGTATCTGCAATTGCAAATGATGGAGTATTATTACAACCAAGAGTAGTAAAACAAATAACAAATACAGAAACAGGAGCAGTAACAGAGACACCTATAACAGAAGTAAGACAAGTAATATCAAAGCAAACAGCAGATCAAGTAAAATCTATGATGGAATCAGTTGTAACAGACGGAACAGGAAAAAATGCAGCTGTAGCTGGATACTCAGTTGGTGGAAAATCAGGAACATCAGAGCCAATTTATACAAATACAGATGCAGGATATGTTGCTTCATTTGTAGCAATTTCACCAATAGAAGATACACAAGTAGTAATATTAGTAACATTATATGATCCACCAAAGAGTAATCATCAAGGAGGTACATTAGTTGCACCTGTGGTATCTCAAATGCTAACAGAAATATTACCATATTTAGGAATACCATCGACAGATACAGAAATAGATACCTCATCAAGTAATTCAATTATGATACCAGATATAAGAAATAAAACAATAGCAGAAGCACAAAAAACATTAGAAGGTTTAGGTTTAGAAGTTAAAGTATATTCTGATGGGGATGTTAATAATACTCTAGTATCTGACCAAACACCAAAACCGGGTTCTTATTTATCTAAAAATGGTATTGTAATATTATATGGAGAAGGAAATGAAGTATCAACATCAATTGCAGTTCCAGATTTAAAAGATATGAGTGCATCGCAAGCAAAGACAGCATTAAAAGAAAGAAATTTAAATATAAATATAGAAGGAAAAGGAGTAGTTGTTTCACAAGATTATATGTCAGGAGAACAAGTACAAGAAGGAACAATTATAAATGTAACGTTAAGACAAAAAGGTGGAGGAGGGCAATAAAAGAGGCTTAAGTTTAAGCCTCTTTATTGCGATTCTCGGTAGCTTTTTGTAATTTTACAAGTTCAGCAGCCAAAGCCTCAAGAACTACTCTATTATAATTATTTAATTTCAAATAATTTTCAACAAAAGTTTGACTCATCAAATCATTTAAAGTTTTTGAATTAGTATTTTGTATCAAATCTTCAAATAAAAAGTCAGAACTAATATTTAAAGCTTTACAAACACTAGTTATTGTTTTTGCACTTCCAAAGGCAATTCCACGCTCTAATTGACTTACATATCTAGGAGATAATGATAATTTTTCAGCTAATTCTTCTTGTGTGTAATTTGCTTTAGACCTTGCAAGTTTAATTTTCTTTCCAATATTTTTTCTTAAATCTCTTTCTCTACTATCCATAGGAAATTCCTCCTCCTTTTTTTCTTATTATTTCTAGTAAAAAAAGTATATCAATTCCAGGGTTAAAAAAGAACGAACTGATAATACGAAAAAATAAATACAATAGAACAAATAGTTTGTATAAAAATAAATAAATAAATAAAAAATATAAAAATAAAAACAAAAAGTTTAAAATTTTTGAAAAAATTTAAAAAAACTATTGCAAATTATAAAAAGTTATATTAAAATTTAAGTGAAGTGGAGAAAAGTGGAACAAAGTGGAGAAAAAGTGGAAGGTGGTGAAATTTAATTGCTAATTGGTGAATACGAGCATTCTCTAGATGCAAAAGGCAGACTTATAATGCCAGCAAAGTTAAGACAAGATATGGGAGATAAGTTCATTGTAACAAAAGGTTTAGATGGATGTTTATTTGCGTTTTCACAAAATGAGTGGTTAAATTTTGAAACTAAATTAAAGGCATTACCTTTATCAGATAGAAATGCAAGAAACTTTGTTAGATTTTTCTTATCTGGAGCAACTGAGTGTGAAATAGATAAACAAGGTAGATTTTTGATACCAAATAATTTAAGAGTAGCAGCAAATCTAGAAAAAGAAACGGTAATAATTGGAGTTGGAACAAGACTTGAAATTTGGAATAAAGCTACTTGGGATAAATGTGATGAAAATATTTCAGCAGACGAAATTGCAGAAAATATGACGATGCTAGGTATATAACTTTTTTTATAAAAAGTTTATATAAATACAAAAGATAAGATTACAAAAGAAAAAAATAAAAAAACACAAAAGAAAAATTACAGAAGAAATTTAATAAACAAAAGATAAAAAACAAATGAAAATTATACAAAAGAAAAAGTTGTACAAAAGATAAATGTACAAAAGAAATTAATTAAACATTTTTACTTAAGAAAAACCAAAAGAAAGTACATATAAGAAAAACAGCTGGTAGTTTTTGTAATTGCCAGCTGAAAACGCATTATGAAGTTAGAGGTGTAAAAGTGGAATTTAAACATAAACCAGTTATGTTGGAAGAATGCATAAGTGGGTTAAATATAAAAAAAGATGGAATATATGTAGACGGAACTCTTGGTGGAGCAGGACATAGCAAAGAAATTTTAAAAAGATTATCAAATAATGGTCTATTAATAGGGATAGATAGAGATGAAGAAGCATTAAAAGCTGCAAAAGATAACTTAAAAGAATTCAAAAATGTAATATATGTTCATAATAATCACGACAATATAAAAGAAATATTAGAAGAATTAAAAATAGATAATGTAGATGGAATACTTTTAGACTTAGGTGTTTCTTCATATCAATTAGACGAAAGAAATAGAGGTTTTAGTTATTTAGGTGAAAATGAATTAGATATGAGGATGGATAAGTCTCAAAAACTTACAGCTAAAGAAGTTGTAAATAAATATAAAGAAGAAGATTTAGCAAATGTGATTTATGAATATGGAGAAGAAAGATTTTCTAGACAAATTGCTAAAAATATTTGTAGATATAGAAAAGAAAAAGAAATTAAAACCACAAAAGAATTAGTGGATATTATAGAAAAGTCTATACCTAAGAAATTCCAAAATGATGGACACCCTGCAAAAAGAACTTTCCAAGCGATTAGAATCGAAGTAAATAATGAAATAAAACCATTATATAGTACTGTTTTAAATTCTATAGATTGTTTAAAGCCAGGTGGTAGACTTGTAATAATTACATTTCACTCTTTAGAAGATAGAGCAGTAAAAAATGCATATATAGAAGCAAAAGGAAAATGTACTTGCCCGAAAGATTTGCCATATTGCGTATGTGGTGCAAAATCTTTAGGTGAAATTATAACTAAAAAACCAATTATAGCAACAGATAAAGAAATAGAGGAAAATTCAAGAAGTAAAAGTGCTAAGCTTAGAATTTTTGAAAGAAAATAAGCAGAAGATAAGGAGGTGAGGTAACTTATGCCAAGAAGTGGCTACCAATATACAACAAGCCCAAGAAAGTTAGAACCAGATTATAAACCAAACAAACAGAAGAAAAAACTAAAAGTATTAGAGGATGTACCAAGACAAAAAGTAAAAATATCTAGTAAGCAAAAGAAAAAGCAAGTAAAGCTTACTTTAGTTGTAGTTGCTCTTTTTACTATATTACTTACAATAAGTTACCGAAACTCACAGATAAATGAGAAGTTTACTGAAAAACAAAACTTAGAAAAACAATTATCATCTTTACAAAAAGAAAATGAGCAATTAAAAGTTAATATTCAAAATGGTTTAAATTTAAACAATATAGAAAAACTTGCAAAAGAAAAATTGGGTATGCAAAAACTTACTAATAAACAAACAATATATGTGAGTTTACCAAAGAAAGACTATGTAGAATCAGCTTCTGAAGAAGTGATTATAGAAGATGACAAAAATTGGTTTGAAAAATTTGTAGATAAGATATTTAATAAAAAATAGAAACTAGAGTATCTAGTTTCTATTTTTTCTAAAAATCACAATTTTTTGGTGTTCTTGGAAAAGGTATAACATCACGGATGTTTTGCATACCAGTTAAATACATAATAGCTCTTTCAAAGCCTAAACCAAAACCAGAGTGAACACAACTTCCATATTTTCTTAAGTCTAAATACCAATTATAGTTTTCAACTGGCATATCTAGTTCTTTCATCCTTGTAAGTAGTTTATCATAATTCTCTTCTCTTTGACTTCCACCAATAATTTCACCAATACCAGGAACTAGAAGGTCAGCTGCAGCAACAGTTTTATTATCATCATTTTGTTTCATATAAAAAGCTTTAATATCTTTTGGATAATCTTTTACAAATACAGGTTTTTTATAAATTTTTTCACATAAATATCTTTCGTGTTCTGTTTGTAAATCTACACCCCAAGAAACTTTATATTGGAATTCGCTATTATGTTTTTCAAGTTCTTTTATAGCATCTGTATAACTTACTCTTACAAAATCAGAATTTATTACATTATTTAATCTATCTAAAAGTCCTTTATCTATAAAGTTATTAAAAAATTCCATTTCTTCGGGACAATTATCTAAAACATATTTAAAAGTATATTTTATCATATTTTCTGCTAAATTCATATCATCTTCTAAATCAGCAAAGCAAATTTCAGGTTCTATCATCCAAAATTCTGCTGCGTGTTTTACAGTGTTAGAATTTTCAGCTCTAAATGTTGGACCAAATGTATAAATATTACAAAAACTTTCAGCAAATGTTTCACCATTTAATTGACCACTAACAGTTAGATGAGCAGGTTTTCCAAAAAAGTCTTTTGAAAAATCAACATTACCATCATCTGTTTTAGGAATATTATTTAAATCAAAAGAGTTAACATTAAACATTTCTCCAGCACCTTCAGCATCACTACCAGTTAAAATAGGAGTATTTACATATACAAAATTTTGCTCTTGAAAAAACTTATGTATGCTATATGCAAAAACACTTCTAACTCTGAATACTGCGTTAAATGTATTAGTTCTTGGACGAAGATGTGCTATTGTTCTTAAATACTCAAAAGAGTGTCTCTTTTTTTGAAGTGGATAATTATTATCAGATATACTTTCTATTTCAATTTTAGTTGCTTGTATTTCAAAGGGTTGTTTTGCGTTTTCTGTTAAAATAAATTTACCTAAAACTTTTATTGAAGAACTAAGTGTTAATTTTTTTATTTCTTCAAAATTAGAAATAGAGTCATTAAAAACAATTTGTACATTTTTAAAAAAAGTTCCATCATTTAACTCAATAAAACCAAAAGTTTTAGAATCTCTTAATCCTTTAACCCAACCTTCAATTGTAATATTTTTATTTTCAAAATCTTTTGTTTTTTTATATAGATCTCTTACAGTAATTTTTTTCATAAAAAATTCCATTCCTTTCTATTTGTTTGTTGTAAACACATTATATGATATTATTTACTAAAATACAACAAAATAATCAAAAATTTGAATTTTATGTAAAAAAGTAGTATAATATATAGTACGACCGAATGGTCTTAAGTACAAGTCTGCGAATAGAAAGGACAAAAATGGCAATGCAGACGATTGCAACTACAAAAGAACAAGAAATGATAGAAAAGTTTGGAGTAAAGATTGGAGCCGAAGTTTGGGAGGAATTGGAAAAGTTTCTTTCGAATGCTGAGGAAAACTCCCAGTTTTGTTCCGAAAAGGTTCTCTTTCTTGATACAAAAGGAGTGGAGTATAAAGAACAAGACTTCGTAGAACTTTTTAAGAAAACTATTAGTGCAATGGATATTGCACAAAGAGAAAGCAAAAGGGAGTTTTTGGAGTATTACATTGTGACACCTAAGCCAACTATTTTTTATGTTGGATACGAAGGGGGAGATATAAGAAGTAATATTCCAACTACCATAGAGCTTATGCCTTTCTTGTTCCTTGGGATAGCAAGAGGTGCTTGGACAATCGAAGATGCAATCTATCATATAGACAAATGCACTGTCCAAAATCTTCAAGCTAAGAGTTAGGTTGCAATAGGAGATCACCTTTAAATTAGGTGGTCTCTTTTTTATATACTAAGAAAGTAAAGTAAATTGTTTTAACAATTTAAGGAGAGGTAAAGATGCAAAAAAATAACGAAATAAAATTATTTGAAGATAAAAAGATTAGGGCTAAATGGAATGATGAACAAGAAAAATGGTATTTCTCTGTTGTAGATGTGAAACAGATAATGATTATTAAAAATTAAGAAACTATTGGAAATGACTTAAAAGTAAGTTAAATGAAGAAGGTAGCGAACTGGTTAGTAATACTAACCAACTAAAAATGCGATCTGTAAATGGTAAATATTACAATACTGACGTAATGTCTACAGAGCAAAATTAACGGTTTTGAGAAAATAACATAAAAATCACTTTTTACGTATACAAAACATAATATATAACAAAATAATGTGAAAGGTGGTAGAAAAATGTCAGAATACATAATAAAAGGAGGAAAAAAACTAGAAGGAGAAGTTAATATATCAGGTTCAAAAAATGCCTCACTACCAATAATTGCTGCAAGTATATTAAATGGAGGAAAAAGTACATTGTATAACGTACCAAAAATACATGATACGGAAATGATGTTTGAAATATTAAAAATATTAGGAGCAGTAGTTGAAAAAAAGAAGAATAAAGTTATAATAGATACAAGTAAAGTTGAAAAATATGAAATTCCAGAAGAGTTAATGAGACAAATGCGTTCTTCTGTTATTTTTGTTGGAGCATTGCTTGGAAGATTAAGAAAAGCAAGGTTTTCATATCCAGGGGATTGCGATATTTGATTGATACATTGGACAAGCATAAGATAAATGAGTGGATAAGGGAGTTTGACAAAAATGAAGAAATTAGTTAAACTCTAAACTGTTGGAGGAACAAAATGAATAAAATTGATAAAAAAATAGTATTAACACCAGAAGAGTGCTCATTTGTGCAAATTTACTATGATTGTAAAACTATAAAGAGTTTATTTTATGCTATTAAAGAGAATTATATTGCAGGAATAACACTAATACCATATATGTCATTATTTTGTTGGGAAGCGTTGGGCTTCTTTAAAAAGATAGGCATTGACCTTAATGTTAAAGAAAATGATACATTTACATTAACAGATGTTAGATTAAAATTAAAAATATTTGAGAATAAATATTCAAAAGCAAAGAATATGATATTAAATTGTGATTACTTACAAGATTATATATTTAAGAGTAAATTGAAATTTGACTTTATGAAAGCTTGGAATATACATTATAATTTAGGAATTATGTTTAATGATAAAAAAGAAATCGTTGGAAACTCACAATATGGATATTATATTTTTCAAGATAATGGATTGTTAAAAATAAAGATAGAATATATAAAAAGTTTAATTGATACTAGTAATATAATATATGAGTATGCTCCAGAAGATTATTTGGGATATGGAAAGTATATTGGAGAAATTATAGGGAGTTTTTTGAATTACTTCGAAGAGTCAAATGTTCCAAATATAAATATTCAAACAAATAATATAAATACAGATATGTTTTATAAGGATTTTAATTCTAATAAACTATATAAAAGTGAAGATGATAAAATAATGTCACTGTATTTATTGCATATATTGACATTTATAAATTCTACTATAAGATTACTAGGAGAATGTGAAAAAGATGATACTGGATGGTGGTTAAAAATATACTATATTGCTTATTATTATGCAATAGAAAGATTAGAAGATATAAAAAAGCATATAGAAAACAATGAAATTGACAATTTAGATTTCAAAAAATTATTAACACAAATAAATTTAAATAAGAGCTTTATGAATACTGAGTTTAGAAATTGTATGATGCATTATGGATTAATAAACAAAGAGAATAAATTTTTAATAGAAGAACAAAAATTTAATCTAAATATTCCAATGATGGGATTAGTTGAAAGTTGTTTTAATAATATTAATTATTTTGAATTAAAGAAAAATATTAAAGAAGAGTTAGAAAATATATCACAGGTAATAGATAATATTTTAAATATAAATAAATCCAATTTAAAAAAATTCTAATGAAAAAATTATATATATATGGTTAGGTAATTACAATAGGCTTTAAGAGTAAATCTTAAGGCTTATTTTTTATACCTAATCAAAACTAATGTTAATTAAACTATGCGAAAGGAGGATATGAAAATGCAAAAATTAAAAGGTCTATGGATACCAGTAGAAGTTTTATTAAATAAAGATTTATCAGATAAAGAAAAGATAATACTGTCTATGATTTTGTATTTAAGTGAAGAAACTAAAAGTTGTTTTGCCAGTAATAAATATATAGCAAGTATTGTAAATGTAACAGCAAATAGAGTATCTAAAATTATAAGTTCTCTGAAAGATAAAGAGTATATAAAAGTAAAATTAAAATATAAAACAGACAGTAAAGAAATAGAACAAAGACAAATTACACCTATTGTTGAAAATATTAATAGGTATAATTCAAAAAGCCAAGAGGGTATTGAAACAAATAACTATTTAGATAGTCAAAACCAACAATACCCTATATATAATAAAGACAAAGATATAATAAATAATATAAAAAATAAAAATAATTATAATAAATGGGACACGTGTAAAAAGAGAAATAATCCGTATAGAAGCGACAGAAATTATGATGACTTCGATTGGAATAGCTTATATGCAAATTTTAAAGAGGTTAATTCTACTTAATATTAGAACTAACCTCTTTAAATTTGTCTAAAAAACTATTTATAGTTTTTTAGTAATCAAAAATAAAAAAGTGAATTTTTATTTTTGATTGAATGGGGTGTGGGGCAATAGCCCTGCCATACAGACAAACTTGTTTGTCTAGTATGTTAGACTACAAAGTAATCTGTAATGCAAAGGAAAACTATGTGAGTATTGAAAACTCTGTATTCTTAATTTATTTACTTTGCATTTCATGATTATAATAAATTAATAAAAAACTTAAGAAAGCACTAAAAATAGTCTTTGTTATATAAAAAAATATAAGATTTTTGTTTAATAACTATAAAAATACTACAGAAAGAAATGCAAAGTATTTTAAATACAATTACTGTATTTTCAGTAGCTGTATCAATTTACTCTGCATTTCTTTTTACTTTGTAGTCTAACACAAATGCAAAGCTTTGCATTTATGTTAGACATTCAAAGAATATCTTAAGCAAAAGGAGGTGCTAAGAAGATATGAGTTATGCAATTATAAGAAATGAAAAGTTGACTAGAACAGAAGCAAAAGGAAGCTATGTCCATAATGAAAGAAGAACAAAAGGTCATACAAACAAAGATATTGATTCAGAAAAAACACATTTGAATTATTACTTAAAGAAAAACGAATTGAGTTATATAAAAGAATTTGATAGATTAAAAAAAGAAAATGATTTACAAGGACATATGAGAAGTAACAGTATAATAATGTGCGAAATGCTATTTACGTCAGATAAAGAATTTTTTGATAAAATTGGAGAAAAAGAAACAAAAAGATATTTTGAAGAAAGTTATAATTTTATATGTAGTTACAAAAATCTTGGAGAAAAAAATATAATATCAGCAGTAATACATCTAGATGAAGGAACACCACATATGCACTTGATATATATTCCAGTAATTCATACAAAAGATAAAGAAGGAAAGGAAATAGATAAAATATGCTGTAGGGATTTTTGGAAAGGTAGAGATAGTTATAGGCAATTACAAAATGCTTTTTTTGAATACATTACTTCAAAAGGATTTGAACTAGAAAGAGGATTGCCAGTTGAAGAAACAGGAGCAAAACATGAAAAAATAGAAAATCTAAAGAAAATAACTAATTTTGAAAATACGAAAAAGGTATTAGATAATATAAAACTTGAATTACCTGAAACACCTAATATAAATGATATTAAACTTATAAAGTTAAATAGAGAAAAAGTAGAAAAACCAAAAGATAAATTAATTAATGAGTTATACCAAGAAAATAGGATTCTGCACAAAGAATTATCAAAACAAGTGAAATTAGTAGATAAAGCAATAAAATATGAAAAAGAAAGAAAAGAAATAATGTATGACAATAAAGAATTGCACAATGAAGTAGATAAAATCAAGTCAGAATATGAAGAAAAAGCATTTGATTTAGAATGGAAATATAGAAGCAAAATTAAAAGTTTAGAAAAAGAGAATAGTCATTTGAATAAAATAATAGATAAATTTTATGAAGTGATAGAAAAATTTATAAAATGGATTTGTAAAAAATTCGATATAGGAGAAGAAGACAATTTGATTAGAGATTTTGAAAAAGAAACAAAAATTAATTTAGATTCAGAAAAACAGATTAAACATGAAGAAAGAGAAAAGGGATGGGAGTTGGAAAGGTAGAAAATTAAGATTTTAAAATATTTTATTAGTAGAAGTAAAAAATCAAAAGGAGAGCAAAAGTTCTCCTTAGATTTTGTAGAAAAATATAAATTAATTATCTTCTGTATCTTCCATAATTTTTAAGTTTTTAATTGCGAATTTTAAACTATCATTAATAAATTCGTTTATAGATACTAGATTATTATCGTTTACAATTTTTCTAACACTTTCTAAAACGTCAGTTTCTATTCTTGCAGTAAATTGTGTATAATCTTTTTTCTTTCTACTTTTTACTATAAAATCAGTCATTTTTACCACCTCAAGTAGATTTTAATATAACAATTTTTATGTGAATATACTCTTAAATGAAACTATTACTGGATTCACTATTGACTTTTTAAAGAAGAAAGTATAAAATAAAGAACGAAAAGACTATCTTAATTAATTTAATGATAGAAAAAAGATGTGTAATAATATTTATAAAATTTAGAAAATACTAAAGCCAAAGAAAAGGAGAGAAAAATACGATGAAAAAATTAAATATAAAAAAAACTAAAACAAAGAAAGAGACACTAAACGATAATAAACGGAATTACTTTAATTGCTTTAGTTATAACTATAATTGTTTTACTAATATTAGCAGGAGTGTCAATTGCAATGCTAACAGGAGAGAATGGAATATTAACACAAGTACAAAGAGCAAAGAATGAAACAGAAGAGGCTAAAGTGGAAGAAGAAAATAATTTGAATTTATTAAATAATATGATACAATCATATACAGCAAATACAGTAATACTAGATAAAACAGTAGAGGAATTAAAAGATGAAGGAAGTTTTGCCAATGGAAATACACTAATAAGTGATGATAAGGGTAATAGAGTGTTAATCCCAGATGGATTTAAAATAGCGACAGATTCTGCAATAAATGTAGCAGAAGGAATAGTTATAGAAGATAATGATAGTAGTATAAATGGAAATGGAGAGCAAAAAGGAAATCAATTTGTATGGATACCAGTAAGTAATATTAATCAAGATGGAAGTAATAAAATTATAAAAGAAAATGGTGATTTAGTAGAGATTACATTAGGAAGATACATTTTTTCAAATACTGGAGAAGAAACCTTAATACAAAAAGGAGAAGATTACACAGAAGAAAAAATAATAAGAAATACTTTTAAGGAACTAACAGAATTTATAATATCAAATGAGACTGATGATAGAACTGGAACAAATACAACAGCAAGAAACTTATTAAAATTTATTAGTGGTGTACAAGTAAATGGAGGTTTTTATATTGCACGATATGAAGCAAGTTATCGTGATGGGATTAGACCGTATTCAAAAGTGAGTGTAACAGCAAGTGAAGAAAATAAAAATGAAGATGGAAAGTTATGGAATTGGATAACACAGCCAAAGGCGGCAGAAGCATCAAAGGCAATGTATAATAACAAAAATTTTGAAACAGACCTGATAAATTCTTATGCTTGGGATACTACTATTATCTATATTCAAAAATGCTCTGGTGATGTAGATTATTCTATTCAAAATTCATTAAATAATTCTATAGATAATACTGGAAAAAATAGTGATGAGTTTTGTAAAATTAATGATATGGCATCTAATATAGCAGAGTGGGAAACAGAATATTCTACCATAAAAGTAGATTCTAATTCTTTCCCTTGTACAATGAGAGGGGGAAGTGCAGATAACACTGAAATTAATGCTACAAGAAGAGATGGAAACACAGAAATATATTCTAGTAAGATGGTTGGTTTTCGCCCAATACTTTATTTTTAAAATCTATTAGTATTGTATAAAAAAATTTTTCTAAACATATCATGTTGTAGAAAGTCAAAACAAGAGATTATTGAGGTTAAATTTTTTGATAAGTTATCTACTGCTATATCAAATGCGTAATTGATATAGCAGTATTTTCTATTTCCAATATATATTACTTAACTCATTTAACTTTGTTTTAAATTCTTGAACTTGTTCATCTGTATAAGTATCCTTTAATTTATGTGCTTTTTTAGACCATTCTTTGAATTTCTTTTCAGAAAATTCTTTGGTATGATTATAATGTAATCCATGCATTCTCTTATATTCTCTTTGAAATTCTTTTAGAATTGGACTTTTTTGTACTTTCTCTTTTCTCTTATTTAAAGCACCAATTTCTCTGCAAGTTTTTCCTGTATCTAAATATAAATTATTACAATATTTTTGATCATTTCTACCTTTTTGATTTTTATTCTTACTAGTAGTTACAGGTATAAATAATTTGCCACAATTTTCACATTTATTAATTGTAAAATTATTCTGGATTATTTTAAATAATTCAAACCTAATTTGTTCTTCAGCATTAGCTAATTCATACACTTCTTCAGCCATAATATGCTTTTCTTTTATTAAATTAACTACATCTTCTACATCTAATCTTTTTTCTTGTAATGACAATTCGTTATTGCATATATATTTTGTTTTGAATTTTGTATCTAAAAATAGTGCGTGTGCAGGCTTAGTATTTATATAGTGTATATCAAAAACTCTTTTTGCTTCATATAAATATAATCTTTCATTAGTAGATAAGTTTTTTACAGTAGAGTTTTGAGAATATTTGCTAATTAATTCTAATCTTTCTTTTAAATCAGACTTTTTCTCCATAAAGTCTTTTATCAATAAATCTCTAATTGTTTCAAAAAAATCCATATATTTTTTATGTGTTTTCTTAGATATTTTTTCTATTTTCTGAGTAAATTCGTGCATTATAAGATTTATGTTATATTCGTTTTCTTCTAGTTCTTCAAAAAATTCATTTGGAGAGTATTCTGGATTTTCAATAAAGCATCCAATATCAGATTTAAATAATAAATCAGACCTAAATACTTTTGTATTATAAGTTTTTACAATTATATCTATCAAAACCTGAGTATAGAAGTGTGTATAAGGAGAAAATTCTAAACAAGCTCTAACTATTTGAAACATTTTAAAGAAACAATCTAATTTCTCATCCATTATATCAGATTCTTTTGCAGTTGATACAAGTTCTATTAATTGAGAGTATATATTTTTCAATCTTTCAAATTCTTTATTATCCATTATAGCAAATTCATATAGTTTATCTCCAATATTGTATTCAAAATCATGAATTGCACCAAAATATTCTCCGATTATTTTTTATTATAATTTTATTATTATTAATTGCGAAATTAGTTATCATTACAGCACTTCCTTCATTTTAAAAATAGACTATAACTATTTTGAATTTTACTTTAGCTATAGACTTGTGAAAATCTATTTACAAGCCATTTTAAGGCTTTTATAATAAAAATAATTAATAGAAAATAGTAATTTTAAATAGCTATTTTCTATAACAGTATAGCACATTGAAAATTGAATAGCAAACTACAAGCACATATAATGATACTTTTGTCTGGCTAACATGATGTAAAGGGGCAATTCTCTAAACAGAGGAATGAGGGCAAATCTCATATGGGTAGCTACCACTTGTAGTTATTTTAGCTCTAGGAAGCGAAGCAACATAGAGATAAATTATGCGAAACTAAGAGAAGCTTTAGTAATAAGGACAAACAAGAAACGAATACAATTGATAGAAAGGTAGGTGAATACTCTGAAAATGACAAAAAAGAATAATAAGGATAATAAGCAAAAAGACAAACTACCATTTGCAGTTTTTATATGTCCAAAATCAAATGTTGGTGAATTAGATGATTATAAACAGGTATTCACCGATATTATATCTGATAGAATACAAGAAAAATACAAATAAAAATAAGAACAAAAATTCGTAAAAGTATTGAAAAATTATTAGAATTATGATATAAATAGAAGAAATAAAAGAGATTTCAAGTTGTTCGGAATTTCCGAACAACTTAAGGAAAAGAGGTATAAAATGGACGAAAATAAAATGCAATTAATAAATAAATTATTTAATAATGAAACAATAAGAACAATATGGGATAAAGATGAAGAAAAATATTATATCAGTATAGTAGATATTGTTGGTGTAATATCAGGAAGCAACAGACCAAGAAAGTATTGGAGTGATTTGAAAAAGAATTTAATAAAAGATGGATTTGAAGTGTCCGAAAAAATCGGACAGTTGAAATTAAAATCCCAAGATGGAAAATATCGTATGACAGATGTGTGTGATATTGAAGGAATGTTTCGTATAATAGAATCAATTCCTTCAAAAAATGCTGAACCAATAAAACAATGGTTAGCACATCTAGGAAAAGAAAGAGTTGATGAAACTTTTGATCCATCAATAGCATTACAAAGAGCTATTGATTTGTACCGAACAAAAGGATATGATGAAGAATGGATTGCTAAAAGAATGAAATCAATTCAAGAACGAAAAAAATTAACTGATGTATGGAAAGAGAATGGAATTGAAAGTAATATTGAATATGCAATTTTAACAAATGAAATATATAAAGAATGGTCAGGAATGACAGCAAAAGAATATAAGCAATATAAAGGATTAAGAAAAGAAAATTTAAGAGATAATATGGACAATATAGAACTAATATTAACAGATTTATCAGAGGAAGCAACTAAAAGATTAGCAACTAAACAAAAACCAAATGGATTAAAGGAAAATATTAAAGTTGCTAAAATGGGAGGACATGCTGCGAAAGTTGCCAGGGAAGATATTGAAAAAAATCTTGGAGAGTCTGTTGTAACTAAAACAAATAAATTAAATTACGAATATATAGAAGACAAAAAAGTTAAAAAGATTTCTGATAAAAATGAAAATGAAGATATTTAGTAATTCTGATCAAATGGTAACAGATTGCTACCAGATGACTTCAAATTGTAGTCATCTGATACAAATAAACTGTTAAGTATTACTAACAAGTTGGTAACAATTTGTAGCCAACTGAAAAAAGTTCTAAGATTTCAAGAAATGACTTGAAATTCTGGGACTTTTTATATATAATAGCAACAATAAAATAATAGATTAAAGAAAATGTTATTGATACATTACAAATGGAGGTGCAAAATGAAAAAGTCTAATGAAGAAAAAAGAGTTGTAATTTATTGCAGAGAAAGTAGAGACGACTATGGCGAAAACTATGAAAGAATCGAAACACAAAGAGATTTACTTATAAAATATTGTAAAGGTCATGGATATACAAATATAGTAGATATTATAATGGATGATGACAAAAGTGGTACAGATTTTAGTAGATTTGATGATATAAGAGAAAGAGCCAAAAATAAAGAAATAGATGTAATCGGTTTTAAAAACTCTGCAAGACTTGGAAGAAATCAAAAAGAGGCATTAGACTTTGTAGAATACTTAGAAGAACAAGGCGTAGAAATAATATTTGAAGATGAACAATATAATGAGGAAATGTTTGGACTATATGCGTGGTTTAATGAGAGAAGAGCAAGAGATGATAGTAAAAATATAAGAAGAAATTTAAGACATAAAATAGAAGAAGGAGATTTACTCGTGAAAGCAATTTATGGATATAACAAAGATGGAAAAAAATTAGTAATAAATGAAGAAACAGCTCCAGTTGTAAAAGAAATATTTGAACTATATTCTAAAGACTGGGGGTATCAAAAGATTGCAACATATCTAAATAAAAAAGGAATACCAACACCATCTCAAAGCAGAAATTTTGCAAATGCAAAACAAACTGCAAATTGGAAAGCACAGCATATAGTACGAATTTTAGATGATAGAAGATATATTGGAGATTATGTAGGGGGACATACTGAAAAAGTAAGTTTTAAATCTAAAAAAACAAGAGTAAAAGATGAGTCAGAATGGACTATAATTGAAAACCATCATGAGCCAATTATTGATAAAGAACTATTTGAAAAAGTACAAAAAATTAGAAAGAAAAGAAAAAAAGAAAGTGATAAATATAATAATGGATTCAAATTTGTAGATGTAGAAAACAATTTATATTCAGGACTTTTGTATTGTGGAAGATGTGGAACTGCAATGTATAAAAGAAAAGGAACAAGTGGTACAAGAAAAAGACCAGATAGTTATTTATGTAAAAAATATAGCAATGAAGGTGCTATAAAAGATATAAGACCAGATTATGGTTGCAAACCACACAGAATAAGAATAGAATATTTAGACCAAATCGTAAATGCTTATATAGATAACTTAATTAGCAATCCAGAATTTAAAGATTTTGTAATGAATAATGTAAAAGCAATTAATACAAATAAAGTTACTTTAGAAAAAGACTTAAATAAATATAAGCAAACGATAGAAAAATTAGAAAAACAATTCAAGCAAGTATATGAAGATAAGTTAAATGACTTAATTCCAGAATTTATATATAAAGACAAAAAGCAAGAATTAGAAAAGAAGTTAAAAAATGAAAAAGAAAAATTAGATGAAATACAAACAAAATTTAATACATTAAATAAATTAGAAGATAAAGAAGATTTAATCTTTAAAGCAATAGATGATATCAAAAAAGATGGACTAACAAAAGAAGAACTATCAAGATTATTTGATAAAATTGTAGTATTTGATCCAAAAGAAATAACAAAGGAACAGAAAGAAGAATATAACTTAAATGATGAAATGTATAAAGAACTCTATGAAAATGGAGGTCTAGCATTCCATTTGAAGTTTATGTATCCACAAACTATCACAAACAGGAGGATGTGATATTGGAACAAGACCAATAGAGTTACATTTAAAAGCATTTGAAAAATTAGGAATAAATATTAATAAAAACTATGGAAATATAGAGTGCTTTTGTGATAAAATAGTAGGGGAAAAAATAGACTTGGATTTTCCAAGTGTTCGGAGCTACTGAAAATGCTATACTTGCAAGTGTTTTACAAGAAGGAACAACAATAATAAACAATGCAGCAAGAGAACCAGAAATAATTGATTTGCAAAATTTCTTAAATAAAATGGGAGCAAAAGTTAAAGGAGCAGGAACAAGTAATATAGAAATACAAGGTGTAAAAAACTTAAAAGATGTTAGTTATAATATAATGCCAGATAGAATAGAAACAGGAACATTTCTTTGTTTAGCAGCAATAAATAGAACAAATTTATTAATTAAAAATGCAGACGCAAACCATATAACACCTGTAATTAATAAATTAGAAGAAATGGGTTGTAGTTTAAAGGTAGATAAAACCGAAATAGAAATAAATGCACCCAAAAAATTAAAAGCAATAGATATTAAAACAATGCCATATCCAGGTTTTCCAACAGATATGCAACAAATATTTATAACATTACTTACAACAGTTAAAGGTACTTCAATAGTTGTCGAAAATATATTTGAAAATAGATATAGATTTACACAAGAATTAGTAAGGATGGGAGCAAAAATAACAATTGAAGGAAAAACAGCAGTAGTAAAAGGTGTAAAAAAATTATATGGAGCAAATGTGAAAGCAGAAGATTTAAGAGGAGGAGCATCGCTTGTTTTAGCAGGAAGTGTGGCAAAAGGAACAACAAAAATAGAAAATATAGAATATATTTTAAGAGGTTATGAAAATTTTATAGATAAACTTAAAAAAATAGGGCTAGATATAGAATTAATTAAGGGGTAAGCCCTTAATTTTCTAGATACTTGTCCAAAAGGAGGGCTTTAAATTGCCAAAAAAGACAAAAGAAATAAACCCATATTTTAGTGAATCTGATAAACATCAAGAGACAATTGAAGAAATGATGAAAAGAAAGAAACAAAAAGAACGTGAAAAAAGAATAAAACAAAGAAAACAAGAAGAATTAAAAAAAGAAGAAAAAGATGAAAAATTTGAATTAGATACAGATTCAGTAATTAATATGACAAATAGAAACAAAATAAAAAAGGATGAGGAGCAAAGAAAAAAAATATCAAAGCAGGAAAAGAAAAGAAGAAAAAGACTAAAAAAAATAAAATTTTTCTTGAAAATGTTCTTGTTAATAGGAATAATTGTAGGTTCTTGTGTATTTGCATTTACATCACCAATTTTTAACATAAAAAACATAAATGTTGTGAATAATGTAACAATACCAAGTGATACAATAATAAGTTTATCAGGGTTAAAAACAGATGAAAATATATTCAAGTTTTATAAAGGCAATGTAATACAAAAAATAAAAGAAAACCCATATGTAGAAAATATTGAAATACATAGAAAATTACCATCAACTATTGAAATAGATGTAACAGAAAGAGTTGCAACATATAATATAGATTATATGGGAAAATATGCTTATATAAATACACAAGGTTATATCTTAGAAATATCTGAAGATAGTAAAAATATGCCAATAATACAAGGAGCTACAACTAAAGAAGAAGAAATAGTACCAGGAAAAAGGCTTAATAATGATGATTTAAAGAAGCTAGAAGAAGTAATAAAAATAATGAATTCGACAAAAGAAGCAGGAATAGATGGACAAGTCGAAACAATTGACATAAGCGATGAAAAGAATTATAGTATATATCTAAGAGATGAGAAAAAAAGAGTATATCTAGGTGATAGTAGTAATTTAAGTAATAAAATGCTATATGTTCAATCTATAATAGAAAAGGAAAAAGATAAGGAAGGGGATATATTTGTAAATGGAGATTTAAATAATGGTTTCCATCCATATTTCAGAGAAAAAGTTTAAGGAGTTGAGAATATGCAAAATAAAAAAGTAATCGCAATAGTATTAGGAATAATGTGTTTTGCTCTAACTTGTGGAATTTGCATCCAAATGAAAACAGTAAGAGGAACAAATTCAACAGTTAGTAATGATTACGAAGAAAATAATTTAAGAGCAGAAGTATTAAGGTATAAAGAAAGATATGATAATAAAGTAGAAGATTTGGAAAAAGCAGAGGCAGAACTAGAAAAAGAAAGAGAAAGTGCAACTAAAAACGATACAGCCCTAAAAGAAAAAGAACAAGAAATTACAAATGGAAATAAAATTATAGGTTTAACAGAAGTAACAGGACCAGGAGTAATTGTAACTTTAGGAGATAGCAAAAAAGATGCAAGTACAAGTTTAGATCCAAGTATGCTTTTAGTACACGATACAGATGTTTTAAGTGTAATAAATGAACTAAAAAATGCAGGAGCAGAGGCAATATCAATTAATGACCAAAGATTAATTTCAACAAGTGGAATAATTTGCGGTGGGAATATTATAGAAATAAATGGAGAAAAAGTAGGAGCACCTTTTGAAATAAAAGCGATTGGCTTACCAGAACAATTAGCAGCATTAGATAGACCAAATGGATATTTAGATATTTTAAGAGGTTGGAGTATAGAAGTAAAATTCGAGAAATCAAATAATATTACAATACCTAAATATACAGGGACATTTACATATGAATATGCAAAACCAGTAGAATAGAGGAGGGCTTAAATGAAAACAAAAATGAAAAAAGGAAAAATAACAATGATAATAACAGCAGGTATTGCTTGTTTTGTTCTTGTATTAGTTATGACAATGCAATTTAAGATTGTAAATGAAGCTGATATAACTTCAATAGAAAATATGAGAAAAACAGAATTAAGTACAGAACTTGCTAATTGGAAGACGAGATATGATGAAGTAAATAAACAATATGAAGAAACTATCTCAATGATAGAAGAATATAAGAATAACAAAGAATCAAATGAACAAACAAATTCTTTAATGGATGAGGAATTAAAGCAAATAAATATGACTCTAGGAAAAGTAGATGTAGAAGGTGAAGGAATAACGATTTTAATAAATGAAACTAATAATGAAGAAGTAGAAAAAATAACATCTGATGATTTATTATTAATTGTAAATGCTTTGAAACTTGCAGGAGCAGAAGCCATATCAATAAATGACCAAAGAATAATTAATATGAGTGATATAGTTTATATAGATGCGGCAGGAATTATCAGGGTAAATGGAGAAAGAATACTTGCACCATATACAATAAAGGCAATAGGAGATTCTGATTATTTAGAAAGTTCTTTAATTGGTAATGGTGGAGTTGTAGATGATATGAAGAAAAAAGAACAAGATGTAAATATACAAAAAAGTAACAATATAACTATTTATAAATATAATGGTGAAATTGATACAAAATATATGGAATAGGAGGAATTGAAAATGATTTTCATAGCAATATTAATAGGATGTATATTAGGAGCATTAATTGGTTTGAATGCACCAATGATTTCATATACATATTCAAGTTATTTAGCAATTGCGGTAATTGCAGCACTAGACTCTGTATTTGGAGGAATAACATCTGTTATAAACAAAAACTTTGATTTAAAAATATTTGTAACAGGTTTTTTTGGAAACGCAATACTTGCAATACTTTTAACAATATTAGGACAAAGATTAAATGTAGACATATATTTAGCTGCAATAGTTGTATTTGTAGGAAGGATGTTTATAAATTTAGCAATTATAAGAAGATACTATGTCGATAAATGGAGTAAAAAAGTCGAAGAGATAAAAAATAAAAAAATAGAAAATAAAAAAACAGTTGAGATAAAAGTAGAAGAAAAGTAGTGTATATACATTGTTACAAAAATATTACAAAATTATTACAAAAATATAACAAATTCTATTGACATTTTTTTAAAAATGTAATATATATACACTTAAGAAATTTAAACTAAAAATTGGAGGAATTAACTTGGCAATAGGAGATATCATAGTAGGCGTTGATATTGGAACAAGTAAGGTTTGCACTGTTGTAGGAGAAGTAAACAACTTTGGACAAATAGAAACCATATGCAACACCTCTTATAAATGTAGTGGACTAAAGAAGGGAAAAATAATAAATGAAGATGAAATAATATTAAGCCTTGCAAAAACTATTAAAGATGCCGAGGATGAAACAAACTTAAAAATAAATTCAGCATATGTAACAATTCCAGGCAAATATGTAACAATAGTACAAAATAGTATAACAAAAGAGGCAAAAGATAAATATGCTGGAATATCTGTAAGAGATGTACAAAATGCAATTATCCAAGTTAAAGATATAGAAATTCCAGATGGGAAAACATTAATAGATGTTGTTCCAGATAAAATTGTTTTAGATAATGGAACAGTAGTTAGTGACCCAGTAGGAAATTTAAGTGCAAGTTTTACAATTAGTGCACAAGTAATTTTAGCAGAGAAAGATTATGCAAGACAATTACACAATATATTTAAAAAAGCAGGACTTGAGATAGATGGAATAGTTCCAATAACATTAGCAGAAAGGAACTTGATTTTAGACACTAATGAGTTACATGATAATGTAATGCTTCTAGATATAGGAGCTGGTAATACTGATATAGGAGTATTTGAAGGTTCAACATTTTTATATACAAACTCTATTCCATTAGGTGGAGATAATATAACAAATGATATTGCATTAGTGCTTAATATATCAGAAGAAGAAGCTGATAAACTAAAAAGACAATATGGACTAGCTTTAAAATCTTTTATAGATAATGATAATGATATTATTTTAAATACTTGCAAAGATAATTCAAAAAGTAAAATAATAAAGAGCTCAGAACTAATAGAAATAATAGAAGCTAGAATTGAAGAAATATTTACTATAATAAACAGAGATATAACAAATCATAATTTGAAACAAAAAATAAACAATGTTATATTAACAGGACAAGGAATAGTAAATATAAATAAAAGTGATGTTGCTGGAAAGATTAATCTAAATATACCTGTTAAAATTTCAACAGGAAGAGCAATTAGCACAATAAAACCAATATATAGAACAAGCTATGCTTTAGTTAGATATATTGCAGCAAGACCATTTGCAAAAACTGTGTCAAGTAGTATAGATACACAAGGAAATGAAAGTTTCATAAAAAATCTTTTTGAAAGAATAAAAGAATTTTTCTATTCATAATTTAGTTATTAATTTTAAATATAGGGGAAAATAAAAAAGGTATATAAGAAAGGGAGGAAAAGCTAAATGATGGAATACAATAATGAAGATAACAATAATGTTACAATGATGGATGGAACAGCTACTATAAAAGTAATAGGAGTAGGTGGAGCAGGAAATAATGCAGTAAACAGAATGATTGAAGCAGATATAAAAGGTGTAGATTTTATTGCAGTTAATACTGATAGACAAGCTCTTCAAATATCAAAAGCAAAAACAAAAATACAAATTGGAGAGAAAATAACAAGAGGTTTAGGAGCAGGAGCTAACCCAGATATTGGAGCTCAAGCAGCAGAAGAGAGTAAAGCAGAAGTAGCAGAAGTATTAAGAGGAGCTGATATGGTATTTGTAACAGCCGGAATGGGTGGTGGAACAGGTACAGGAGCAGCACCAATAGTAGCACAAGCAGCTAAAGAAATGGGAATATTAACAATAGGAGTTGTAACAAAACCATTTACATTTGAAGGAAAGAAAAGATTATCACAAGCAGAACGTGGTATTGAAAGTTTAAAAGGAAAAGTAGATACATTAGTAGTAATACCAAATGATAAATTATTACAAATAGTAGATCGCAAAACATCAATAATAGAAGCGTTTAAAATGGCAGATGATGTATTAAGACAAGGTGTACAAGGTATATCTGATTTAATTGCTATTCCAGGTTTAGTAAACTTAGACTTTGCAGATGTTAAAACAATAATGTTAAATCAAGGTATGGCACATATGGGAGTTGGTAGTGCTTCAGGAGAAAATAGAGCAGAAGATGCAGCAAAAGAAGCAATACAAAGTCCATTACTTGAAACATCAATAGAAGGAGCAAAAGGTGTTATTATAAACATCACAGGTGGAGATAATTTAGGTTTACACGAAGTAAATACAGCAGCAGAATTAGTACAAAGAAGTGTAGATCCAGAAGCAAATATTATATTTGGTACAGTAACAGATGAAACAATGGGTGATGAAATAAGAATAACAGTAATTGCTACAGGTTTTGAAAAAAATGAACCAATCTCAAGTATAGGTGTAGATAATATAGTATCAAAAACTTGGGAAAAGAAAGTAAATTCAATACCAGCAAGTCATGAAACAAACTCATCATCAAATGATTTAGATATACCAGCTTTCTTAAGAAAGAATAGAAATAAAAATTAACAATAAAAAACATAAAATTATATTAATAAAAAAGAATAATAAAAATAAAACATTTATTATAAAAGAAATAATCGAAAATACTCGATTATTTCTTTTTTTCGCATATAAGAAAAGACAAATTTTTTAAAATTAAAATAGTAGAATAATAGAGCAGGTGATTATATGACCATTTATATAGATGTGGTGTTAATAGAAAATTTGATAATGAATTATATTATTTTACTAGCGACAGGTATGATATTAAAAATAAAGATTAAACATATAAGACTGATAATAGGAAGTTTGTTAGGTGCGATATATACAATAATAGGATACATTGGAATACTTGAAATATATTCAAGTTTTATATTAAAAATTATTTTATCAATTATGATAGTTTATATTGCATATTATCCACAGTCATTAAAGAAAATGTGGAAAGAATTATTATTTTTCTATTTAACATCATTTGTATTTGGAGGAGTTGCATTTTCGTTAATTTATATAGTAAAACCACAAGAAATAATTATGAAAAATGGTTTGTTTCTAGGTACATATCCATTAAAGACAGTGATTTTAGGAGCAATAGTAGCATTTGTAATTATAATTACATCATTTAAAATAATAAAAAATAAAATAAGTAAAAAAGATTTAATTTGTGAAATTACAGTAGAAATAGAAAATAGGAAAATAACAACAAAAGCATTAATAGATACAGGAAATATGCTTAAAGAACCAATAACCAATACACCTGTTGTGGTCATAGAACATACACTTTTATATGATGTGATACCAAAAGAAATATTAAATCATCTAGAAGAAATAATAGGAGGTGATTTTGAGAAAATACCAGAAGATATTAAAAATAAATATGTTTCAAAACTAAAGTTAATACCATATTCATCACTTGGAAAACAAAATGGAATGTTACTAGGAATAAAAGCAAAAAAATTAACAATAGTAAAAGGAGAAGAAAAAGATAAAGTTGAAAAAGAAAATATAATTTTAGGAATTTATGATAAATCATTAACTAAAAAAGGTGAATATAGAGCAATAATTGGTATGGAATTTGTTTAAAGAAACATATGCAAAAGGAGATGAAAGCTTAATTATGAAAATATTAGACTATGTTAGAAATAAAATAAATACAATATGTGCTAGATATTTAAACGAAGATAACGAATTAGAATATTTGCCTATATTTTACATAGCAGGAAGTCAAACACTTCCACCACCATTGCCACCAGATGAAGAGGAAAAATACATAAAAAAGTTATCAGAAGAGAATAACTTAGAAGCAAGGCAAATATTAGTAGAAAGAAATTTAAGATTAGTAGTTTATATTGCAAAAAAGTTTGAAAACACAGGAATCGGAATAGAAGATTTAATATCAATTGGAACAATAGGTTTAATGAAAGGTGTAAATACGTTTAATAGTGATAAGAAAATAAAACTAGCTACATATGCTTCGAGATGCATAGAAAATGAGATTTTAATGTATTTAAGAAAAAATAATAGAATAAAAAGTGAAGTATCAATAGATGAACCTTTAAATAAAGATAGAGATGGAAATGAATTGTTACTTTCTGATATATTAGGAACAGAAGCAGATATAACTTCTAGAAATTTAGAGGATGAAGTAGATAAAATATTATTAAAAGATTCGATTTCTAGACTTAAAGAAAGAGAAAAAGATATAATGGAAATGAGGTTTGGGTTTAAAACCGGAAAAGAAAAGACTCAAAAAGAAGTAGCAGATGAACTTCGGAATTTCACAAAGTTATATTTCTAGATTAGAGAAAAAGATAATAAATAAAATGAAAAAAGAAATATCAAGTAAGATAGGATAATTGTTTTTGCATAAAAAAACCAAATTTGGAAATACTTTATTTAAGTATATTCAAAGGAGGTTTTTCTTTTGCGAAATAATAAGGTAGAGATTTGTGGGGTTAATACATCAAAATTACCATTATTAAGTAAAGAAGAAAAAGAAGAACTATTTGTAAAAATAAAAGCAGGAGATGAGGAAGCAAGAAATAAATTTATAAACGGAAATTTAAGATTAGTTTTAAGTGTAATACAGAGATTTTGTGGTAGGGGAGAATCAGCAGATGATTTATTCCAAGTAGGTTGTGTTGGTTTGATAAAAGCAATTGACAATTTTGACTTAAGTCAAAATGTTCAATTTAGTACTTATGCTGTTCCTATGATAATAGGAGAAGTAAAAAGATATTTAAGAGATAATAATAGTATTAGAGTAAGTAGGTCTGTAAGAGATTTAGCATATAAAGTAATACAATTTAAAGAAAGATATTTAAAAGAACAGGGGAAAGAACCTAAAATTGAAGAAATTGCAAAAGAATTAGGAGTAGAAAAAGAAGAAATTGGTTTTTCAATAGATGCTATCCAAGACCCAGTATCATTACAAGAACCTATTTATAATGATGGAACGGAAAATATTTATATTATTGACCAAATAAAAGATAGTAAGAATACTGATGAACGTTGGACAGAGAAGATGACAATAGAAGGGGCTTTAAACAAACTGAATAAAAAAGAAAAAATGATTGTAACTAAAAGGTTCTTTGATGGAAAAACACAAATGGAAGTTGCAGAAGAGATAGGTATATCACAAGCACAAGTATCAAGGCTTGAAAAAACTGCTATAGAACACATAAAAAAATTTTATAAATAGTCAAAAATTTTGACTATTTTTATTTTTTTATCATATATATAGTAAAGAGAGGTTTTATTATGGGTGATAAAGGGTTAGATTTTAAACATAAGGAAGTAATAAATATAACAGATGGGAAAAGACTTGGATATGTTCAAGATGTTTGTGCAGATTTAGAAACAGGTGTTATAACACATATTATTGTTCCGGGAAGTAATAAATTAATTAATCTTTTTACACAAAGTAATAATATTGTTATTCCTTGGAAAAATGTTAAATGTATTGGAGATGATATTATACTTGTAGAAATTTAAAATTTTATTTGAAATATTTTACATAAAGTGATATAATAAAATATGTAAGTTCCATTAAAAGATTTAGTAATTACTAAATCTAGGAAAAAAGGAGATTGTATGGACAAGAAAACACCAGTACTTCACCTAAGAGATTTTCCTTCAACTGTCGCTATGCTTGAAGAACTAAGTTCTATTGTAGAACTTCTAAAGAGCGAGCCTGAAAAAGGGTTTAAGGTGGAGAGTGTAGAAACACAAGTGGAACTTCGTTCCGCATATGCTATTCTACATTACAGTGTAGTATAGTCTCCAAGCCTTGTTCTTTTCTAGAACAGGGCTATTATTTATTTATATGTATATTTTTGGAATTTTTGGAAAAAATAATATAAATCTTAAAATTCCAAGGAGGTACAAATGAATAATAATCTTAAAAATACGGTAGTTTTAAAAAATTTGCCATCTAATATTGTAGAAGAAGCTATTATAGTGTTTAAGGCTAATATAAAATTGAAAGAAGAAAATAATAATATTGAAATAGAAAAAAATAAAGAAATAAAAAAAGAAAAAGATTATATTTTAAAAGAAGCGGAAATGTTAGTAAATAATTATATAAAAAAAGTAGAAGAAAAAAAGAAAATAAGAAATGAAATACAGAAAAAAGTTGATAAAAAGTGTAAAAATTTAAAGAAATATATTTTTATAATGAGTATAATTTTGTTATTAGAAACCATTTTTTTAATAATAAAATAAATGTAATAAAACATCTTTTCCAAACATATAGTTTACAAAGAAACTAAGGAAGAGGTGCTTTTTTTATGGAAAGAATTATGTCTGTAGAAGATAAAATAAGACGAGCAGAAGCTATTTACGAAAGGAGACAGAAAGGAAATAATAAACAAATTGCTAGTATAAATGTAAGTGATAATAGTAAAAAGAAAGATATTAAATTATTAAAGAAAATGATTATACAAATATTAGTATGTATGGTTTTATATTTAGTTGTTTATACAATACAAAATAATTCTTATGTTTTTTCAGAAGATTTTATAAATAAAGCAAATGAGATTTTATCATATGACACAAATTTTGGTGAAATATATAATAATCTAAAAAATGGTATTTTAAGTATTTTTCCTGGAAAACAAGAGGAACAGAAAAAAGTAGAAGAAAATAATAATATACAAAATGAACAAAATACACAAAATGCTATTGGAGGAGCAGTAGAAGAAAATGCTAATACAGTAAGTACTGAAGTAGAACAAAAAGAAGAGTTGTCACAAACTGAACAAGATATTATAAATATAAAAAATACAACTACATTTATAAAACCAATAGAAGGAGTCATTTCGTCAAGATTTGGAAACAGAGAAACAGCAACAGGTAATGTGCCAAAAAACCATACAGGAACAGATATAGCAGCAAATTTAGGTACTAAAATAAAATCAGCAACAGATGGAGAAGTGGTTTTAGCATCTGAAGAAGGTGATTACGGAAAGCATTTAAAAATACAAATAGGAGAAGTAAGTATTATTTATGCACATTGTAATAATTTATATGTAAAACAAGGAGATATGGTAGCACAAGGTCAAGAAATTGCAGAAGTGGGGTCTACAGGAAATTCAACAGGACCACACTTACATTTTGAAATTAGATACCAAGAAAGAAAAATAGACCCGGAAAGTATTTTAGAGTTATAGGAGGAGTTTATGAGTTTTAAAATAGATTTAAAAATTTTCTTGTTTTTGATTTTGTTTTATTTTACAAACCAAATAGAAACATATATATTAATACTAATTTTTGCATTTATACACGAACTTGGACATTTAGTATGTGGACTTGCTTTGGGGATGAAACCACGTAAACTAGAAATAAAACCATATGGAGTAAGTATTTCATTTAAGATAGTTCCTAAAGATTATAATAATAAGATTTTAAATGGAAATCTATTAGAATTAAAAAAAATTATAGTTGCATTAGCAGGACCTATTACAAATTTAGTTATTATTTTAATAACATTAAATTTAAATAATTTAAATGTTTTTTACGGTTTACAAATAGTATATTCTAATTTATTACTTTTTATATTCAATTTATTACCTATTTATCCACTAGATGGTGGAAGAATATTAAAAGGAGTGTTACATATAATATTAGGTAAAAGAAAGAGTGAAATTTATACTAATTACATATCTTTTAGTTTACTAATAATACTCACATTAATTTCTAGTATTTTAATATTTTATATAAAAAATATAGCAATTTTTATAGCAATTATTTTTTTATGGGTTATTTATATTATAGAAGATTTAAAATTTAGAAAAAGGAATAAAATTTATAAATTAGTAGAAAAAACTATTGAAATAAATGCTAATTAATAGTAAACTAATACTAAAGATAAATAAAGGAGAAATTCAGAAGATGAGAGTTTTTTTAAAGGGAAATAAAGGTGTAAATTTAATATCATTAACAATAGCAGTAACGGTTATTTTAATATTAACAGGAACTATTATTGTTAGTTCAGTATCTAGTTTAAAATCAAATAAATTAAGAAATATGCAAGCAGATATAGATAATTTACGTGATAAAGTATCAAATTATTACTCACAATATGGAGAAATACCAGCAGATAAAAATATAGAATATACTAATATTAGTCATATTAATTCAGTAAGTGAAGCAGTAGATACAGGAGCTTTTTATGTAATAGATTTGTCTGCTGTGGAAAATGTAACACTTAATTATGGAAAAGATTATGAAAAAATTAGAAACGGAGAAGCAACAACAGAAGAAGAGATAAATAAATTAACAGATTTATATATAATAAATGCAGATAGCCATAATATTTTCTATGTAGAAGGAATAGAAATAGATGGTGAAATCTTTTTTACAGATTATGGAGAAGAAGAGAAAGATGCTGTTCCGATAGAAATGATAGATATAAAGAAAGTAAAAGATATGAAGTTTGGAGCATCAAGTACGTATTTTTTGCTAGATGATGGAAGCTTATGGGTAACAGGTTTAAATCAATATGGACAATTAGGCTTAGGAGATACAGAGAATAGAAATACATTACAAAAAGTAGAAGGAATACCAAAACTTAAAAAAATATATGTAAATATGTATTGTGTATTTACAATAACAGAAAATGAAGAAGTATATGCTTGGGGGTTAAATGATTTTGGACAGTTAGGTCTAGGAGAAGTAGGAAATAAAACATTACCAACTAAATTAAACATAACAGATGTAAGAGATGTATATCCATATTGGTTTCATAATTTTATAATAAAAAATGATGGTTCCGTTTGGAGTTGTGGGAGAAATACTAGGGGTCAATTAGGCTTAGGAGATAAAACAAGTAGAAGTACATTTACTAAAGTAAATATAAATAATGTTAAGGATATAAAATTAGGAAATGAACATAGTGCTATATTAAAAAATGACGGAACTTTGTGGGTTACGGGAAGTAGTTTTTATGGACAATTAGGATTTGGAAATAATACTGATCTAAGTACATTTACGAAAACAAGTTTAACAGATGTAAAACAAATAGTTAATGGAAGAGAAGAAACAAAAGTGCTAAAAAATGATGGAACAGTCTGGGGAAGTGGTTCAAATCTAAGAGGTGAATTAGGAATAGGAAGTACGTCAGGTAGTAATACTTTCAAGAAAGCACAAATAGAAAATGTAAAAGAATTAAAATGTGAATATGGAACAGTAATAGCGATAACAAATGATAATAAAATATATGGTTGGCGGAATGAACAGTAAGTATCAACTTGGTATAGGACACAATCAAAGTGTATTAATACCACAAGAATTAAAGATTGAAGATGTAAAAGAAATATATCCAGCAGGACAAGCAACTATATTTATAATAAAAAATGATAATACTATATGGGGAGTAGGGCAAAACGAGTTGGGAATTTTAGGACAAGGAAATTTTCAAGAATATTATGAAGATTTTGTTAAAATGGATAAATGCATATATTATGAAAAATAAAAAGAAAAGAGGCAAAGTTATGAGAAAAATAGCAGGAGAAAGTTATGTGTTAAAGAATCTGAAAAGTAAAAAAGAAAAAGGAATAACATTAATAAGTTTAGTAATAACTATAACAGTTTTAATAATATTAGCTTCCATTGCTACATATAGTGGAATAAATGTAATAAAACAATCAAAATTAAATAAATTCACAGCAGAAATGAAAATAATGCAAACAGAAGTAAATAGTTTGTATGATAGATATATGAGTGGAGAAGAATCTGTATTGGGAACAGGAAAAGAACTAGATAGTGAAGCAAATAATGTATTTACAACAAATGCATC
>CALXHF010000006.1 GCA_944388035.1 uncultured Clostridia bacterium
TGTGTGTGTGTGTGTGTGTGTGTGTACAGCCTCAAGGCTTTCAAACGCTACTTTTTTCATCTTTTGCCTCTTTCTCTATTTATTTTACTCAAAAAACTTTTCAAATTGTTCTTCATTAATTTTCTCATTTTTAAGAAGTTCTTGTGCAATTAAATCTAGTTTGTCTCTATGCTCTTTTAGTAATTCAATTGCTCTATTATATGCTGTATCTATTAATTCTTTAACTTCTGCACCTATTTTATCACCTATATTTTCTCCAAACATTTGCATCTCATATGGTTCTTTTCCTTGGAAATCTATAGGTCCTAATTTATCACTCATCCCATATTTTGTAACCATATCTCTTGCAATACCAGTTGCCACTTCTATATCATTGCTTGCTCCTGTTGATATATCATTTATAACTAATTTCTCTGCTGCTCTACCACCAAGAAGTGCAATTAGTTTTTCTTCCATTTCTGTTTTTGATATATAATATTTATCTTCATCAGATTTATACATTGTATATCCACCAGCAACTCCTCTTGGTATTATTGATATTTCTTTTACATTAGTTTGAGTAGGCAAGTATCTACTTACAACTGCGTGTCCTGCTTCGTGATATGCTGTTAATCTTTTATCTTTTTCTGAATATTTTCTTTCTCTTTTTTCTAGTCCAACAGTTACTTTTTTTACTGCTTCTTCTATATCCATATTTTCTATATCTTCATGTTTATTTTTAGTTGCAATTATTGCTGCTTCATTTAATATATTTTCAAGCTCTGCCCCTGTAAAACCTGCTGTATCTTCTGCTATACTTTCTAAATTTACATCTTCTGCTAATTTTTTATCTTTACTATGAATTTTAAGTATATCTAATCTACCCTTTAAATCTGGTGTTGGTATTGTTATTCTTCTATCAAATCTACCAGGTCTTAAAAGTGCTTTATCTAGCATTTCTGGTCTATTTGTTGCAGCAAGTACTATTATTGTTTCTTCTGAACTAAATCCATCCATTTCTACCAATAATTGGTTTAGTGTTTGGTTATTTTCTGTTTCTGCTCCACTATTTGATGTTCTTCTAGAACCTATTGCATCTATTTCGTCAATAAAAACTATACAAGGAGCTAATTTTCTTGCTCTTTCAAATAATTTTCTAACACGAGAAGCTCCGAAGTCCTGCAAACATTTCTATAAATTCTGATCCACTCATAGAAATAAATGGAACATCTGCTTCTCCTGCTATTGCTTTTGCAATTAATGTTTTTCCTGTTCCTGGTTTTCCATATAAAAGTACTCCTTTTGGTACTCTTGCTCCCATTTTAGTGTATTTTTCTGGTCTTTTTAAAAAGTCTACAATTTCCATCATTTCTTGTTTTTCTTCATCTAAACCTGCAACATCATCAAATTTCACTTTTGATTTTCTTTCTGTATCATCATATACTTTTCCTTTTTCCCCAAGTCCTTGCATTTGGAATAACATTATAAATAATGCAAGCATAATTGCTGTTGGTAAAAATGAAATTATTACACTAGGTAATTGTGCTAAAAAATTTCTTGGTTTTTGTATTAATTCAATTTCATTCCCTTCTTCTACTTTTGTTTGTAGTAATTCCATAAAACTTTCAACATTTGGAAGTATTGTCGTTTTTTCTTCTTCATCATTTTTAAATTTTACTTTAGCTGTTGTACTTCCTGTTCTCATTTCTACACTTTCAACATTTTGAGCATTTATTTCGCGAATTAAATCTGTATATGCTAAAGTATTTTTATCTTCTTTTTCTTTATTATCCATCAAATAAATTGTAAGCACTGATACTATAACTAATACCACTAATAATACTATAAGTAATATTAATTGATTTCTTTTTTTCTTATCTTTATTTTGATTTTTATTATTCTTCTTTTCTTTATTCATAATTTCTCCTTCTTCCCCTTTAAGCTCCAGAACCTTCTGGTTCTTCTCCTGTTTCCTTCTTCTCTTCCTTTTTCTTCTTTTCTTCTTCTTTTTTATCTTTTTTCTTTCTTTCTTCTCTTTCTTTTCTATCTTTTTCTTCTTGTTCTTTTTCTTCCATTTGTTTTTTTATTATTTCTTGTGCTTCTGCTATTTTCATAAGTTCCATCTGTTTTTTTATAAATTCACTTTTTAAGATAAAAATTGCTGCTACTAAATAAATTGCTGCAACTGTTATATACATCACTTGGAAATATTGCATTTCAAATGGTATAAATATATTTATTCCTAAATATATCATATTTAAAATAATTGATAATGTAAGTGAATATATTGCCATATTAAATATTGCTACATATCTCATTTTTATTCTAGCAAGCCATGCTGCAAAATATCCAAATAAACTTAAGAATAATGTGCTTACAAGAGCATCTAATAAAAACATCATAAATACATATATAAAGTTTGTTAAAAATATACTTACATATAAAGATATCATTTGTCCACTTTGTATATAATTTATTACATCTTGTTTAGTAAATTCTGTTATTCCCATTTTATCAATTGTTTCTTTATATGAATAACTTATTATTCCTGCAACTGATGAATTCTTAATTCTAATTTCATCTTTTAGAATTACAATTCCTCCACCTGCATTTGTTACTTTATTTACATATTCATTTTTTATAGTTTCATCGTCTGTTTTTGTATCTATTATTGTTTCACCTACATAAGAATCTTCTGCTGATATTGTTATTGGTTCTTCTGAAGATACGTCTAAAATTCCATCTTTATATGAAAATTCTGGAAAGTTATTTTCTAAATATTCTACCCCTTCTTTTATCATATTATGTGCTTGATACACCATACCTAAACTAACTATTATAGCAAGTATAGCTACTATTTTTGCTAAATAACTAATTGCTTTTCCTATTCCTTGTGCTGACATATTTGGATATTTCTCTATCTTTGTTATTGAATACCAAACTTTCTTAAAAAAACCTGCTTTTAGTATTTTTTCATCAATATCACTGTTATTTTCCTTTTTTATTTCTTCTTTTTTGTCTTTTTCTTCCATTTATCTGTACTCCCTTCTTATGCTAGAATCTACAAATTTTGGGTTTATTTCTATTTCTACTTTATCACCAATTTGAATATTTTTATCTGTTATATCTAACACAATATGATATGCACCGCACTCTTCCTAATACTTTTATTTTTTCATTATTTATTTTAACAAATAATGCTTGTTTTTTAAATAATTTTTTAACATTATTTTTTAAAATTCGTAATTTATCTACAAATCTGAACAAATCATCTTCTGCTTTTACATTAAACCCTTGCATATATCCACAATCTACAATTGCTATTTTTGTTTTTTTCTTTGTTTTATATGAATTTGAATATCCTATATTAAAATTTTTAGGTAATTCTTTTGTTTCTACAACTTCACTTTCTAAATATCCTAATTTATTTAAATTTAGATAATTTTTAAAAGAGAGTCTTCCGAAGAAACGCAGAACCTATTCTTACTGCATTTAGATTCATATATGGGAATTTCACAAATGCTGATGAATTGCTTATATGTAACAAGCCTGTTTCTATTTCGTTCATTTTTAATACTTCTATTACGTTTATAAATCTTTCAAATTGTATTTTTGTATATTTTTCATCAAAAAAGCTAACTGAAAAGTGTGAATATGTTCCTTTTATTTCTATATATTCTAGCTGTTTTAGAGTTTCTATCATTTCTTCTCTTTTTGAATATATAAAACCATATCTTCCAAAACCTGTGTCTATTTTTAAGTGTACTTTTATTTTTTTATTTAATTCTTTCCCAACAGTTTCTATATTTTGGGCATCTTCTTTAGAGCTTAGTGTTAATATTATATCTTGTTCTACTAAATTTTTTATATCCTCTTTATTATTGTTTGGTGTCAATAATAATATTTCTTCTTTTATTCCTGCTTCTCGTAAAAGATAAGCTTCTTCTTTTGTTGCCACTGCAAAACTTTTTATTCCTTGTTCTATTAATATTTTTGTGAATTCTACTATTCCTAACCCATACCCGTTTGCTTTAACAACTGCTATTATTTTTAGAGAATTACCATTATCATCTTTTCCACTTTTTGCCACTAACTCTTTTATTTTTTCTATATTTTCTAATAAATCCTTTTTATTAATTACTAGAGTATTCAAGATTATCTCCTTTATTTTTTCAACTTACTTTTTATTTGTCTTAATGTTCTAAATGTTTTTTCTGAAAATTTATATAACTTATACACAAATGGTTTAAAAGGATAATATACTTCTCCTATAAATTCTGTAAATGTCGCTCCAAATCCTTGTTTAAATCTATATAAACCATATTGTGGATGGTTCTCATCTACCACTCCTGACACTCCTCTAAAATCATAAACATCGTCTTTTCTTTCAATTGCCATTTTTATCATTTCCCATTGTAATAAATAGTTCGGCATAAGATTTCTATGTTCATTACTACTTGCTCCATATAAATACCACGTTTTATTTCCATAAAAGATTGGTATTACTCCTGATATTGGTTTTCCTTCATAATATGCCATTAACACTTTCATATGGTCTCCTAAACAATCATACATTTTTTCAAAATATTCTAATGGACGTATTATAAAACCATCTCTTTTTCCTGTCTCTACCATTATTTTATGGAAGTCTTTTAAATCTTCTCTTGTACCTTCTTTTATAGTTACTCCTTTTCTTCCAGCAAGCCTTATATTATATCTCCATTTTTGTTTAAACCCTGCCATTACTTCTTCTTCCGTTTTATTCTTTATATCTAATCTAAATACATATCTTGGTTGTATTTCATCTTTAAAGTCTTTTGCATCATCTTTTATTTTATACCCCAATGTTGTTACTATTTCTCTATAATCTTCATCTGAACTTAATATGTCTGGTTCATTTCTTAATACAAATGCATTATATTTTTTCCCTAGTTCTTTTACTCCATCTGTTAATTGTTTCATAACTTCTATATCGTGTATATCACATACAGGTCCTCTTGGTGAATACAACATATTTCCAAATATAGGCATTTTTCTAACCCATACACATAGCGAACCTATTATATTTCCTTCTTCGTCTTCTGCTAAAATTACTTCTGGTTTCCAGTTTGGCTTTTTTACTTCTGCCCACTCTAGCGATTGTTGGAAGTTACATCTTTCATTATTTTCTAAAAATTCTTTGTATTCTTTTTTTGATTCTTCATCTGTTACGAATCTCATTTTTTTATCACTCCTATTTATTATTTACAATCTAAACGTATTTTACACTAATTTACGAAATTTTACAATAATTTCAGAAAAATATTAAAAAACAAAAAGGAAATTTGATATTATTAAAATTTCCTTTTATACTTAAAAATTTATAAGATTTTTTATTTTTTTATATATTCAAAATAACTTTTTGGAATACCATATCTAGCAAGATGCCCATTTTTATAATTCAAATCACTTGTAACATCTTTTATTGTCCAAGTTGGTGTTTGAAATTTATTTGCTTCTTCCTGATTTTCAAATTCTATTTCTAAATATGCTAGTCCTTCTAAATCTCCTGAAAACACATCAATTGCTAACAAATTATCTTCAGCTAAGAATTGATATCTAGTTTTTTTTATTGTATTTCCTTCTTTCTTTTTTATTAAATTGTTATATTCTTCTTCTGTAATATTATCCTCAAATTCGTCTCTTGTCATTCCGTCTTCTGTAATGTTAGTTTTTACTGCAAAACTATATTCTTTTCCACCGTTCATTTTTCTAACTCTTATTTCTGGTGAAAAGCATATATATGTTTGTTCTATTTCTACGACCTCTGCATTCGATAAATCATATGGTATATTTTCTTTATCTATTAGCCACTTTTTTTCTATTTCTTGTGTATCTGCAAGTATATTATTTATTTTATTTGCATAATTTATTTCATATATAAATTTTTTTATTGATAACACCCCAATTATAATTAATGCACATATTGCAACTATTGTTATAAATATTTTTAAAAACTTATTTTTTTTCATATTTTACCACCTTTTTATTAATTAATAATAAATATTACAAAGTTTTTATTTCCGTCAATCAATTCTTGCTTTTTAATTATTTTTGTAATAATCATTAAATATTTAATAGAAAAACAACCTATGAACTTTTATTGAAAGAGAACACGGAACATTTAAAATAGGTTGATAGCTGAATTAAGGCACGAAAACACAAGAGAAATAGATGAATAAAATAGATATTTAAATTAAGTATCCACAAATCTGGGTGGATTTATAATTGTTTTTCCCGCTTCTAATACAGCTTGTGCTCCAAACCATAACCCAATGCTAATAATGATTGCTATTATTAGCCATATTATTAATTTCTTTGTTATTTTTAATTGGTCTTCTTTTGCCCTTTTTAAGCAAGTATATAGAAATATAATATATGCTAATGCTATAATTAATATTGTTGCTTTCATAATAAATGAAATTACTACATTTACTTTATTATATCCATAAGCTACTGTATTTGCAAAAACATTTACACAATTTGTAATAAAAAATATACAAATAATTAAAATTCTAAATATTGTCTTTTTTCTCATATTTAAACTCCTTTTTCTTAATTTAATATAAACCCTAAAAATATTTATTTTCTAAAAATTCTTTGTATTGTTTTTTTGATTCTTCATCTGTTACGAATCTCATTTTTTTATCACTCCTATTTATTATTTACAATCTAAACGTATTTTACACTAATTTACGAAATTTTACAACTAAATTTTAAAAATACCTAGAGAAAATCTCTAGGTATTTTATGGAGCAGGTAGTGGGAATCGAACCCACGTCATTAGCTTGGAAGGCTAAGGTTCTACCATTGAACTACACCTGCAAAAAAATAATTGTCAAGAGTTTATGGAGCAGGTAGTGGGAATCGAACCCACGTCATCAGCTTGGAAGGCTGAGGTTCTACCATTGAACTACACCTGCATTTTCCCCTGACAATTATAGATTATAAAGGTTTTTTTTTATTTTGTCAATAGTTTTTTAAAAATTTCTAAAAATTTATTTTTTCCATATTTTTACAGTTTAATTTTTGTTGTCAATACAAGCTTTAACTAAACCAACAAATAAAGGTGCTGGTCTGTTTGGTCTTGATTTTAATTCTGGATGAAATTGCCCTGCAATAAAATATGGATGTTCTTTTATTTCAACTATTTCAACTAAATTTCCGTCTGGAGATGTTCCAGAAACTTTTAATCCTGCTTTTTCTAAATCTTCTCTATAGTCATTATTAAATTCATATCTATGTCTATGTCTTTCTGCTATTTCTTTCTCGCCATATACTTTGTTTGCTAAACTTCCCTCTTTTATTATACACGGATAACTTCCGAAGTCTCATTGTTCCACCTTTTTTATTTACTTTTTTTTGCTCTTCCATAATATGTATTACTGGATTCTTAGTCTTTTCATCAAATTCTGCTGAATTTGCATCTTTTAAGCCTAATACATCTCTTGCAAACTCTACAACTGCCATTTGCATGCCAAGGCATATTCCTAAAAAAGGAATATTATTTTCTCTTGCATATTTTATTGTTTCTATTTTACCTTCTATACCTCTATTTCCAAAACCACCTGGAACTATTATTCCATCATATTTAGAAAGTTTTTCATTTGCATTTTCTCTGTTTATTTTTTCAGCATCTACTAAATCTACTTCTACTTTTACATTATTTGCAAAACCTGCATGGTATAAACTCTCTATTACAGATATATAAGAATCTTCTAATTTTATATATTTTCCAACTATTGCTACTTTTACTTTATTTTCTTTGTCAATTTTTCTAATATTTTCTATCATTTCTTCCCATTTTGAATTATCTGGAATATATTTATCAAGTTTTAAATAATTACAAACTTCTCTTGCTAAACCTTCTTCTTCTAACATTAGTGGCACTGCATATAAACAATCTGCTGTTTTATTTTGTATTACACTTGATTTTCTAACATTACAAAATAATGATAATTTTTCTCTTATACTATCTGGTATTTCTTGTTCTGTTCTACATACTAATATGTTTGGCTTTATTCCTAAACTTTGTAGTTCTTTTACAGAGTGTTGTGTTGGTTTTGATTTTATTTCATTTGAACCGTGTATATATGGAAGAAGTGTTACATGTATATATAAAACATCTTCTGGGTTCTTTTCTAAACCTACTTGTCTTATTGCTTCTATTATAGATAAACCTTCTATATCTCCAACTGTTCCTCCAACTTCTGTTATTACTATATCTGTATCTGTATTTTCAAAACCATATATTCTAGATTTTATTTCATTTGTTATATGAGGTATTACTTGTACAGTTTTTCCTAAATATTCTCCTTTTCTTTCTTTTTCTATTACAGAAGAATACACTTGTCCCATTGTTACACTAGAATTATGTGTTAAGTTTTCATCTATAAATCTTTCATAATGACCTAAATCTAAATCTGTTTCTGCTCCGTCATCTGTTACAAATACTTCCCCGTGTTCATATGGGTTCATTGTTCCTGGGTCTACATTTATATAAGGGTCAAATTTTTGTATTGTTACCTTATACCCTCTATTTTTTAATAACCTTCCTAGTGATGCTGCTGTTATTCCTTTTCCTAAACCTGATACTACCCCTCCTGTTACAAATATGTATTTTGTGTTCATTTTCTACCCCTTTCTAAAAGTAAAACCAAAAATAAAAAAATAGATTAAAAATCTACCAAAAAATTCGGTTTTTTTTCAATCTATTATTATTTTACTACTTTTAAAGAAGTTTTACAAGAGGTTTTTAATTTATTTATTATAAACCTCTTTTAATTTTCTTGTTTTGTGATATACTAAATAAAAAATGAGACAAATGGGGACGGGTCTTTTTTGTCTCATTTTGGTAAAAAATGGAAAGGTGAGAAAAAAAAGCCCCGTCCCCAAAATTCTCAAAAGGAGGAATTATTATGCCAACACCACATAATGAAGCTAATTTAGGTGATATTGCAAAAACTGTTATTATGCCAGGAGACCCACTTCGTGCTAAATATATTGCTGAAAACTTTTTAGATGATTATAAACTTGTAAATTCTGTTAGAGGTATGTATGCATATACTGGTAATTATAAAGGTAAAGAAGTTACTGTTATGGCTTCTGGTATGGGTATGCCAAGTATGGGAATTTATTCTTATGAACTTTATAAATTCTATGAAGTTGAAAACATAATAAGAATTGGTTCTTGCGGTGGTTATAAGCCTGATTTAAAATTATTTGATATAATTCTAGCTAATAAAGTTTTTAGTGAGTCTAATTTTGCTTTAACAATGAATAATGACAATTGCCATATTGTAGAAGGAAGCAAAGAATTAAATTCTCTTATCGAAAGAACTGCAAATGAAACAAATATTAAGATTGTAAAAGGAAATACAGTTTGCACAGATTGTTTTGATGTCTATATGACAGATGTAAATAAATTTTTAGAAAGAGTTCCTTCTGATTTCAACCCTGTTGGTGCTGAAATGGAGGCTTTTGCATTATTTTATACAGCTAAGCTTTTAAATAAAAACGCTGCTTGCTTAATGAGTGTTGTTGATTCTAAATATATCAAAGAAATCGCAACACCAGAAGAAAGACAAACTGGTTTAAATAATATGATTAAACTTGCTTTAGATAGTTCTTTATCAATTTAAACTAAAAATAAATTATTTAAACTAAATTTTTTATTTAACTTTTCATATAATTTTAGGCAAAGTATTTCTACTTTGCCTTTACTTTACTTTTTTATTATTTCTTTTTTTACTTTTCATTTTTTATTATTTTTTAATAGATAATATTTTATATTTCATAATACCTGCTGGTGCATTTACTTCTACTACATTATTTTTCTTAGCTCCAAGTAATGCAGCACCTAAAGGTGATTCATTAGAAATTTTATTTTCTGCTAAATTTACTTCTGTAGAACCAACTATTTGATATTCTATTTTTTCATCAAATTCCATATCTAATACTTTTACAATATTACCTACTTGTACTGTATCTGTATTGATATCTTTTTGGTCTATTATTTTTGCATGTCTTAATTTATCTTCTAATTCTACAATTCTATTTTCATTTTCAGCTTGTGCTGTTTTTGCTTCATCATATTCTGAATTTTCTGATAAATCTCCAAATCCTAATGCTACTTTTATTCTATCTGCTACTTCTGCTCTTTTTTCTGTTTTTAAATAATTTAATTCTGCTTCTAATTTATCATATCCTTCTTGTGTTAACAAAACTTCTTTCTTTTCTTCCATTGTTCTTTACTCCTCTCTCTTTAGGTTAAACATTTTTATTTAATTTTAATAAATTTTTTCTGTACTTTTTTAAAGTCAATTAATATATTACGGCAGAAAATGAAATTTGTCAAGCAAATTTCATTTTTTATTTAACATTATATTCATTTTTTCTTTTGTTTATTCCTATTTTACTTACTTCTTATATATTTTTTAGCACCTTTCATATAATCTATTCCAGAAAATATTGTTGCTATTACTTGTATAATCATCATTATTGTCACTATTAAATTTAGTATTAAATCTCCACCTTGTAAAATTCCTGTAAAACAATCTCCAAATGAGTTTAAGTCTAAAAATGCTAATATTATTGCAATCATTTGTGTTACTGTTTTTAATTTTCCCCATTTTGATGCTGCTATTACTTCTCCACCTTGTTCTACTGCAATTAATCTATATCCTGATACCATAAATTCTCTTGCTAGTACTATTATTGGTATCCAAGCTGGTAATTTTTGTTCTTCAACTAACATCATCATTGCAGCTAATACTAATATTTTATCTGCTAGTGGATCTAGAAATTTACCAAATGCTGTTACTTGGTTATTTTTTCTCGCTAAAAAACCATCTAATTTATCTGTAAGTGATGCCAATATAAATATAACATCTATTATTATCCACTCTATTGGTATTCCAAGTGAGTTTCCAGTAATTCCTAAAAAAGGAATTATTACCATTATTGGCACTAATATAATTCTAAATACTGTCAGTTTATTTGGTAAATTCATTTACTTTCCCTCATTTCATTACTTTAATATCTCAATTGCTTTTTGCAACTGTGTATCCTCAGTTTTTTCAACGTTTAATATATTTGTTACTGTCTCTGGTAATTCTACTTTTTCATCTGGTTCTATTCCTACTTTATTTATTTCTGTTCTATTTGGTGTTAAATATTTTTCTGATGTTATTTTAAGTCCACTTCCATCTGGTAATGTTAATAATCTTTGAATTACACCTTTTCCATATGTTTTTTCTCCAACTATTGTTGCTTTTTTATGGTCTTTTAATGCTCCTGCAAGTATTTCTGATGAGCTTGCTGTGTTTTCATTTGTAAGAATTACTATTGGCATATTAATTATTGGGTCATCTGTTGTTTTTTCTACTGTTTCATTATTATTTTTATCTACTTCATATAATATTACTGAATCTTTATCTAATATATAATTTGCAATTTCTAATGCTTCATCAACAATTCCTCCACCATTATTACGTAAGTCTATTATTAATGATTTTATTCCTTTTGCTTGTAATTCTTCAAATTTTGCTTTAAATTCTTCTGCCGTTCCGTCATCAAACGATGAAAATTCTATATACCCGATATTATTTTCTAAAACTTCGCCTTCAACTGGGTTTACTTTTATATTTTCTCTTGTTAGTTCGATATCTAATGTTTCGTCTTTTCTTTGTATTTGTAATTTTACAGTTGTACCTGTTTCTCCTTTTATTTTATTTGATGCTTCTGTCATTTGTTCTCCTGTATATGTTACTCCATCTACAGCTATTATATAATCTCCTGGTTGTAACCCCGCTTTTTCTGCTGGGCTTCCTTTTATTGGAGATAATACCATTATTTTATTTGCTTCTGTATCTTGCACCATATATACACCAATACCTACAAAATTTCCAGTTGTATCTGCCATATAATCTGCCATATCTTCTTTTGATATGTATTCTGTATATTCATCATCTAGTCCTTTAATATATCCTGCTATTGCACCTTCTTTTAGTTTTTCTTCATCAACATCTCCCAAATAATATTTGTCTATTATTCTTCTATAATCTTCTAAAGTCTCTGCTATATCACTTGTTTGTTCTGATTTTTCTACTATAGATTTACCAAATGAATCATTTGTGAAATATTGATACATTACTATTGATGTTACTAAAAATGTTATAAATGCTACTAATACAACTAGCATTATTATTTTATAAGTTTTAAATCTTTTTTGTTCTTCCATTTATAAAGCCTCCATTTTTAAACGTATAAAACTTGGGCAGATTTTTCTGCCCAGATAATTTATATAATTTAATTATATTCATTTTTCTCAAGTTAAATTCTAAAAGATATTTTTTATTTTTAAAAATAATTATTTGGGTTAACTCTTGAGTCATCTCCATATTTTTTAGCTAAATAACTATAATTATATGGTGATTTTCTTACCTCAAAATGTAAATGTGGTCCTGATGAATTTCCAGTGTTTCCACTCAACATTATTTGTTGCCCTTGTTTTACTGTTTGACCTGGAGATACTGAAACAGATCCAGATGTTCCGTGAGCATACCAGGTTTGTAAACCATTTGCGTGTTGTATTACAATGTGTGTTCCATAACTACTTGTTAAATTTTTCACACTCATTACGACTCCGTCAGCCGCTGCATATACTGGTGTTCCTGAACTAGCAGCATAATCGATTGCTCCATGAAATTTTCCTGAAGAATAATATCCATTTGTTGAAATATAACTATAACTTTTTATTGGAACTATAAATATTCCTGAACCAGAACCTGTTGTAGTTCCTCCACTATGTCCTCCTCCAGAATTACTACTTGATGCTTGATTTTGCAAAGCTTCTAATTGTGCTTGATATTTTTGTTGTGCAATTTTAATTTCATTTAAAATTTGTTGGTTATCCTCTACTAATTGGTCTATTTCTTCTTGTAAATCTTGTTCCTCTTCCGATAATTCGCTTACCTTCTCGCTCTTTTCATTTTTTGCCACTTGTAATTGTGAAGCTACACTTTGCTTTGCCGTTTTTGAATTATCTAATTCTTGTTTACTATTTTCTAATTCTGTTTTTGCACTTTCTACTTCTTGTTTTTCTTTTTCTATGCTATCTAATAATTCTGTATCAGCTTCTGCAAGTTCTGATGCTAAATAGTAATTTGATATAAAGTCTGTTATACTACTAGATGTAAGTAACATATCTAAATATGTAGTATCGCCAGATTCTTGCATTACCACTAATCTTTCTTCTGCTAAAGATTTATTATCATCATATTGTTTTTGTGCTTCTTCTAGTTTTTTCTCTGATTCAGATATTTTATTATTTAAATCATTTATTTTTGAATCTAACTCTCCTATTTGTGCTTGATAATCTTCTATTTGGCTATTCAAATCGTCAACTTCGTCTTGTACACTAGATTTTTCTTCTTGCACATCTGTTTTTTGTTCCTTTAGTTCATCAATTTTTTTCTCGTTTTGTTCAATTTCAGCATTAGATGCTGCCATAACAATTGGGTTTAGCATCACAATTAAAGCAATAATTATTCCTAAAATTTTTAGAATTCTATTTTTCATATGTTCCTCCCACTTTTTAAAGTTTTTTCTTCCTAAATTTATGGTAAATACTTCATTGGGTTTACACAACTTGAATACCCATATCCTGGTGAACGTATTTCAAAATGTAAATGTGCTCCTGTAACATTTCCTGTAGCTCCAGATAACATTATTTGCTGTCCTTTTGTTACCTTTTGTCCTTTGCTAACATTAACTCTTGATGCGTGTGCATAAAAACTATACACATTATTTCCGTGATATATTTCTACATAATTACCATACGCACTATTATATCCAGTATCAAATACCTGTCCATCTCCTACTGCATATACTGGTGTTCCACTACCAACTGGGAAGTCCACACCTGTATGATATCCTGAACTCCAATATTTTCCTGATACACCATATCCTGTTCCTATTCTATTATTAGAAACTGGCCAACCAAAACCAAATGAACTTGTACTATTATTATTGTTTTTATCAAATTCATTTTTCATTTTTTCCATATCAGCTTTTATGCTTGCTTCGTGTGCTTGTAATTCATCAATTTCTGCTTGAAGAGATTTTTCATCTTCGCTAAGCTTAGCTACTTTTGCACTTTTTTCGTTTTTAGCAGATTGAAGTTGTGTTGCAACACTTTGTTTACTTGCTTTTTTAGTATCTAAGTCTTTTTTGCTAGTTTCCAATTCTGTTTTTGCATTTTCTATTTCTTCTTTTTGTTTTTGAATATTTTCTAGTAATTGTGTATCAGCTTCAGCAAGTTCTGATGCTAAATAATAATTAGATATAAAATCTGTTATACTTTTAGATTTAAGTAACATATCTAAATATGTAGTATCACCAGCTTCTTGTATTACTACTAATCTTTCTTCTAATAATTTTTCTTGTTTTTCATATTCTGATTGCTGTTCATTAATTTTGTTCTCTGCATCTGTAATTTTTGTATTCAATTCGCTTATTTGATTATCTAATTCGTCTATTTGTGTTTGATAATCCGCTATTTGATTAGATATTTTTTCTACTTCTGACATAGCTTGTGATTTTTCACTTTTCACATCTTCTAATTCATCTTTTTTCTCTTCTATCTGGTTATTTACTGCATCTAATTCTTTTTGTGAAGCTGCTATTACAATATTATATTGTAATACTAAAATTGATACTAAAACTATTCCTAAGATTTTGAGTACTATCTTTTTCATAAGTACCTCCTAAAATACTTTAATTTTTATTTATTGTGCTTCATTATTTGTTTCTTCTTTATTTTGTGTTTGTGGAACAAGTCCATTTGTAATATATGGCATTGGGTCTGTTACTACTCCGGTTTAGTCTTACCTCAAAATGTGCGTGTGGTCCTGTTGAATATCCTGTTGAACCTACTTTTAATATTGGATCTCCTCTTTTAACAGTTTGTCCAACTTCAACCAAGATTTCATCACCGTGTGCATATAGTGTAGAAACTCCACCACCGTGGTCTATTATTACCATATTACCATATGCACTATTATAGCTTGCTTTTGTTACTATACCGTCATTTGCCGCAATAAAGTTTGCTCCTCTTGGTGCTCTAATATCTACTCCTGTATGTAATTTATACACTCCTGTAATTGGGTGTGTTCTCATACCATATTTAGATGTTATTACAGTATATCCAGGAACTGGCCAAGCAAGTTCACCACCTATGTATTCTGCTGCAATACTTCCTTGTGCTAAGGCTAAAATTTCTCTATTTATTTCATCAAATCTATTATTATATTCATCTATTTGTGCTTGAATTTCTTTTTCTTTATCTGATAATTTAGCAATTAGATTTTCTCTAACTGATCTAGTATTTTCTAAAACTCTAGCTGTTTTAGTTTGGTTTGCTTTAATTTCTGATAGACTTTTTTTATCATTTTCCAATTTTTCTTTTGAAAGATTTATTTCATCTTTTTTTGCTTGCATATCATCTAACAAGTCCATTTCGTAACTAGCAAGCTCTGAAATTAGAAAATAGCTTGATAAAAATTCAGAAATACTCTTAGAGCTAAGTAATACATCTAAATATTCAGTTTCATCTGATTCTTGTACAGCAATTAAATAATTATCTAATAACTTTTTTTGTGAATTATATGCATCTTCTACTTTTTTTAGATTATTTTCTACTTCTTCCATTGAAGTTTGTAACTCTTCTATTTGTGAATTCAAACCATTTAGCTCTTGCTCAGATTCAGAAATTCTTTCATCTAATTTTTGTATTTGTTGTAAATTTTCTGATAAATCATTTTGTACTCCTTCTAATTGTCCATTTGCCTCGTTCATTTGGTTTTGTATTTCATTTCTTTCATTTTGTAAATTCTCTACTGCTGTGTTACCTGTTTCATTATTTGCTTGTACATAAGGAAAAATACTAAATAAACATATTACAAAAGCTAAAATAATAATTAAAAACTTTCGCATATTTTCTCCTTTATACTTTTAAATATTTTCTCATAGAAATCACACTTCCAAGTACACCAATACCAATTCCTAGTAGCATATAAACAAATATTATTGAGCTAAACATATCGCTAAAGCTAATTAAACTCATATTTATTAATTGCATAAATTCTGCATTTACTAACTTTTCTGCCACAAAATTATATGCAAAACCTACAATTACAATTGATATTATACTTGATAAAATTCCTATAATCATACCTTCTACTATAAAAGGCCATCTTATAAAATTATTTGTTGCACCTACATATTTCATAATTGAAATTTCTTTTCTTCTTGCATGTACTGTAAGTTTAATCGTATTTGCTATAATAAATATAGAAATAATAACTAATAATATTAAAATTACTCCTGTTACAATTTTAATTCCATTTGCTAAATTTATTAAAGTTGAAGTAACTTCATCTTTACTATTGATTTTTTTTACAACATCTGTATATGTACTTATTTGATCTTGCACAGCTTTACTTTTAGTCAAATCTGTTAGAGTTACTACATATGAAGCTGTAAAAATATTATTTTCACCTTCATATCCTTCTAGTAAATCTTGTCTTTCCCCAAATCTTTCTTTCATTTGTTCTAAAGCTTCATCTTTTGAAACAAATTCTACTGTATTTACTCCGGTCTATTGCTCTTATTTTTTCACCTAATTCGTCAATTTGTTCTTGTGTTGCTTCATTTTTAACAAATACAGAAATTCCTTGTTCTGATTCTACTTCATTTACAAAGTGATTGATATTTTCTCCTAAGATTAAAAATATTCCAAATATAATCATAGTAGCACACATAATCATAAGAGAAGCACCAGTTGATTTTTTGTTTTTAAATACATTACTAAATCCTTCACCTATAAAATATCCTAATATGCTATATTTCATAATCATAACCGCCTTTTTTATCATCTCTAATTATTTCGCCCTTGCGAATGTGTATAACTCTTTTTTTCATTTGATTTACTATGTCTTTAGCGTGTGTTGCAACAACTACTGTTGTTCCTCTCATATTGATATCATTTAATAAGTTCATAATATCCCAAGCTGTATCTGGATCTAAGTTTCCTGTTGGCTCATCTGCAATAAGCATTGAAGGATTGTTAACTAAAGCTCTAGCTAATGCAACTCTTTGTTGTTCTCCACCAGATAATTCATTTGGATACATTTTAGCCTTTCCACTCAAACCTACAAGTGATAAAACCATTGGTACTTGTCTTCTTATATGTCTTGGTGTTGCTCTTACAATATACATAGCATATGCTACATTATCATATACAGTTTTATCTGGTAAAAGTCTAAAATCTTGGAATACAACTCCCATACTTCTTCTTAAATATGGTATTCTATTAGGTTTTAAGAAAGTTGTATCTTTTCCATTTATAATTATATTTCCTGATGTTGGTTCTTCTTCTTTTAATATTAATTTAATAAGTGTTGATTTTCCACTTCCTGATGAGCCTACTAAAAATGCAAATTCTCCTTTGTCTATAACAAAATTAGCATTTTTAACAGCTTTAGTTCCTGTGTCATATATCTTTGTAACATTTCTAAATTCTATCATTTCCGCACTCCTTATTTTTTTGGTTTGTGGCATAATACTCTATCTTACTTTACTACTTTATCATATCAATAAACTATAAATTTTGCAATAGCTTTTAAGGAAAAAATTGATAGAAAATGTTGGTTTTTTTCTTTTATTTTCACTTTTCCTCGTTTTTTCTCTTATTTTCAAAATTCACAAAAAATTCACAAAAGAAAAATTAGGAACACACCTAGATAAAGATGTGTTCCTAATTGGTCAAAATGTCCAAAATGAAACGTCCCTAAAATTGTTCTATTATTTCTTTTGCTGTTATTCCGAAATATTCCATTAATTTTTCTGCTTTTCCTGATTTTCCAAAAGTGTCTTTTATTCCTAATCTTACTAATTTTTTAGGATATTCTTCTATTAAAACTTCTGCGATTGCAGAACCTAAACCTCCTATTATGTTATGGTCTTCTATAGATATTAATTTCTCTGTTTCTTTAGCACATTTTATAATTGCTTCTTTGTCTATTGGTTTTATTGTATGAATATCTACTACTCTAATATCTTTTCCTTTTTCTTTTAAAATATCTTTTGCAATCAAAGCTTGTTCTACAGTTATTCCTGTTGCAAATATTGTACCATCTTTTCCTTCTCCTATTTGTATTGCCTTTCCTATTTCAAATTTCATATCTTCATTATATATCCCCATCGTTTTTACACGTGCTAGTCTTAAATATACAGGTCCATTTATTTTTGATATTTCTTTTACTGCCCATTTTGTTTCTACATCATCGCAAGTTGACATTACTATCATATTTGGCATTGTTCTCATTAATGATATATCTTCTATCATTTGATGTGTTGCTCCGTCTTCTCCTACTGTTATGCCACTATGTGTTGCACATATTTTTACATTTTGTTTTGGATATGCTATACTACACCTTATTTGGTCATAGCTTCTTCCTGCTGCAAATACCGCAAATGTACTTGCATATGGTATTTTACCACAACTAGCTAAACCTGATGCAACTCCCATCATATTTGCTTCTGATATTCCAATATCAAAAAATCTATCCGGATATTCTTTTGCAAATTTTTCTGTTTTAGTTGCAGTTGATAAATCTGCATCTAATACAACGATATTTTTATTTTCATTTCCAAGCTCTAGTAAAGCTTCTCCATAACTTTCTCTTGTTGCTTTTTTTATTTTTTCCATAAAATACACTCCTTATCTATTTTAACTCTTCCATTGCAATTTTATATTGTTCTTCATCTGGTGCTTTTCCGTGCCATTCCACTTTATTTTCCATATAAGATACACCTTTTCCTTTTATTGTTTTTGCAATTATTGCTACTGGTTTTCCTTTAACATTTTTTGCAACTTCAAAAGCTGATTTTATTTCTTCTATATTATGACCGTCTATATTTATTATTTGAAAACCAAAGCTTTTAAATTTTTCATCTATTTTATTTAATCCTGCCACTTCTTCTATAGTTCCGTCTATTTGTAAATTATTATTATCTACTATTACACATAAATTGTCTAATTTATGTTTTGTAGCTGACATAACAGCCTCCCAAACTTGACCTTCTTCTATTTCACCATCTCCTAAAAGACAATAAACTCTATAATTTCTATTATCTAATTTTCCAGCAATTGCCATACCTACTGCTGTTGATATTCCTTGTCCTAATGAGCCTGTTGACATATCAACTCCTGGTACTTTTGTCATATCTGGGTGTCCTTGTAAATTACTTTCTATTTTTCTAAAGTTTTCTAATTCTTTTATATCAAAAAAACCTCTATTTGCAAGACAACTATATAAAGTGGGAACACAATGTCCTTTTGATAATACAAACCTGTCCCTATCTTCCCATTTAATATTTTTTTCATCTACATTTAATTCATAAAAATATAGAACTGTCATTATATCTGCAATAGATAAAGAGCCACCAGGATGTCCTGAACCTGCTCTATATACTTGTTCTATTATTCCTCTTCTTATTTTTTTTGCCATATTTTCTAACTCTCTATTATCTTCTATTTTCAAAAATATCACCTACCTATGTACTTAATATAACACATCAAATATTTTTTTACTACTTTTTTAGAAAAAAATCTCACAAAAGTTTTTTTATTTACTCTTGTGAGATTTATAACTATTCTTCTGGTTCTACTAAACCATAATTTTTACCATCTTTTAATTTATGTACAACATTTACTTTTCCTGTTTCAACATTTATAAAAGCTAAGAAACTATGTGTTGGTTTTTCTTGTAATTTTAATACTGCATCTTCTGGAAGCATTGGTTTTATTTCATAATAAGATGTTTTTATTATTTCACCTTCTATATCTTGGTGCTTTTCTTCATTTACTTCCATTGTTCTAATTGAACCTTCTCTAAGCATTTTTTCTTTTTTAGTTTTTGCTTTTCTGATTTGCCCTTCTAATATATCAATATCTTTATCAATAGAAGCATACATATCTTTATCTTCAGTTACTGCTCTATATTTTTCTCCATTTGCTGTTACATATATTTCAGCAATTTGTTCATTTTTTTCAGTTTTTAATGTAACTTCAGCTTCTGCATTATCAAAATATTTATCAATTCTGTCTAATTTTCTTTCTACGTAATCATTTATTGCTTCTGTTATCTTTAGTTCCTTTCCTATTATTTTTATTTTCATAAAAATCGCTCCCTTCTCTTTTAAAGTTAAATCTTTTTAGTATATTTTTATTATATATGTTATTTTATTTTTTTTCAAGTTTTTTAGAATAATTCTTCTAACTTATATTCTCTTTCTGTTTTTTATAGGAACCATATAAATTAGTTTGTTTAAATTTATTTTAAATTAGTATTTTGTTTTTTACAATACAGTAATCTTTTATATAAATATTTATTATTTGGTTGACAAGTTTATTTTTATTATATATAATAATTTTGGTTTTGGACGCTCACCTAGATATCTTAGTTGCAATAAATAACAGCAAATTATTTTTTAGTTTGTTGTTATCAATTGCAACTAAATGCAATTGTTTCGTTTAAGGGGGTGAGTGCAAAAATGGAGATCGCAACACTTGCAGTTAAGTACTTAGGTACAGCTTTAATTTCTCTTATTGTCGGTTTCGTAATTTGTTTTTTATCTGCTTTAGGCTATACTAAATATGTACGTTTCCAAGATAAGAAAAAGAGATTGAAGTTCATACAGACAATTTTAAACTTCAATCCAATACCAAAGAGTGAGGCTTAGCCTTGCTCTATTTTTATTTTATTGATTATTTTTTATTTTATTCTAATCAATATTTTTTGTAAAATTTCTTTTACAATTATATTTTAGCATTTATTTATTTCATTGTCAATGTTTCTTTATTGATTTTTTTAGAATAATTCTTCTAACTTGTACTCTTTTTCTAATTTTTGGTCAAAATATATTTTAGTTATCAATTTAAACTCTTCTAAAGCTTCTTCTTTTATATTAAAAGAATATAATTTTTTTGCAGGTGCTGTAAGGGTATATATAATTGCACTTCTTGCACTTTTGCTTATTTCAATTACTGATGTATCTTGTTTTCCACAAATACTACACTTAAAACCATCATCTTTTATACTAAAATATTCTAGATTTTCCTTTTCTTTGCAATTTACACACTCTCTTATATTTGGAGTAAAACCTAATATTGATAAAAGCCTTAATTTAAATATACTAAATACCAAATCTAAGTTTTTATCAGTTTCAGATATTGTATAAAGTGTATTTAATAATAATTGTAAAATATTATAACAATTCTGATTTTCATTTGTTACATCTTGTACTATTTTATTTATATTAACAGCATATTTTAGTTTATCTAAATCTGTTCTTAAATTATAAAAAATTTCAATTGGTTCTACTGAATTTATATGATATGTACTTGTCCCTTTATATACCATATATTCTCCAAAGCAAAACATCTGCGTTCCTGCTAAAAGAGCACTCTTAGGTCTTCTTGCTCCTTTAGCAACACAAGATATTTTTCCTATTCCTGGTGTTAACATTGTAATCATTTTATCAAAATCACCAAGGTTATGTTCAGAAAGTATTATCCCATTTATTTTTCGGCTCGCCATCTTTTTCTATATCCTTTTCCTTATTATATTCTATATTTTTTTCTATATTTTCTATCTGTTTTAATTCTAAAAAAGTATTTATATCTCCTGTATTCTTAAAAGCATCCCATGCAATTTTCTTTATCATAAGCTCACTTCCTTTTTTATTAAAGTTTTATTTAACTTTAATTTTATCTTTTGCTTTTTTCATCTTTTTTATTCTATTTTTATTTATTTTTTATTGTAACTTAAATTTGTTTACAATACTACTATTTTCTTGCCAATCTTCTTTTACTTTAACCCAGGTTTTTAAATTCACTTTTACTCCAAAATTTTCTTCCATATCTAACCTTGCTAACCTTCCTATTCTTTTTAACATTTCACCATTTTTACCAATTATAATTCCTTTATGTGAATTTCTTAAGCAATAAATAGTAGCTTCTATATCATAAATATTTTCACCATTTTTATTTTTTCTATCTTTCATCTTTGTAACTTCAACATATATTCCGTGTGGCACTTCATCTTGTAATAATTTTAAAGCTTTTTCTCTAATAGTTTCTTCAGCAAGAGCTCTCATAGTTTGGTCTGTATATTCTTCTTTATCATAATATGCAGGTCCTGGTTTTAAGTTTTTCTCAATTTCGTTAAGAACTATATCTTTATATTTGCTCTTTGTTGCAGATATTGGTATAACCGCTTCAAAATCATATTCTTTTCTATATAAATCAATTAATTTTAATAAGTCTTCTTTTTTTACTAAATCTATTTTATTAATAATTAAAATTGTTTTACATTTTGCCTCTTTTATTTTGTCTAAAATTCTAGTATCTCCTCTACCAATTTCTTTACTATCTGCTTCTATTAAAAACAAAACTATATCAGCATCTTTTAAGCTTGTAAAAGATGTTTCTATCATTACTTCATTTAGTTTAGTTTTAGGCTTGTGAATACCTGGTGTATCTACAAAAATAATTTGTGAATTTGGTCTATTTACAATCCCTCTAATTGCTGTTCTTGTTGTTTGAACTTTATTTGCAATTGCAGCTACCTTTTCGCCAACTAATAAATTCATTAATGTAGATTTTCCTACATTTGTCCTTCCAATTAAAGTTACAAAACCTGATTTAAATTCTTCCATATCTTTATTTATTATACTCCTTTTTTTTGCTAAATTTGTTGAAACTTATACTTTATTTTAATTTTTTATTTTAATATTTTTCTTTTATATTTATATCATATTTTTTATAAATTCTCAAATTTAATCAAAAAAAAGAAAGTATTTTTATTTTTCTAATTTCTTTTTATTACATACTTTCTTTCTTTCCTGTTTATTTTAAATTAAATATAAAGTTTTTCAACAACAAATTGCGTAAATGATGGTACAGATGCTATCAAATAAAAATTTTCTTTAAATGTTATATACGCTTCTTCTTCTGAACCTATTGAATAATACTCTGGATTATCCTCAGAATCAAAATCTACTTCACCTACAAAATATTCTGCTATAAAAGGATTTATTTCATCTATTTCTTTTAACATTTTCTCTGCTTTTTTATAATCACTTTTTTTATAATACATAATTGTCATTGGCAATAACATTGATATTGTATAATCTTCTTTGTATTGCTTGTGTAATTTTTCACATTTATCAAATTCTTCAAAATAACAATATAATCCTATTAGTACACTTCGAACTCCTAAATTATCATTTTCACATAATCTTAATAATTCTTCACTTTCTTTTACTGCTTCTTTATATCTTCCCATCATCATTAATTCTTCCAATTTGCTATGTCTTGCTCTCATATATGGTCTTGTTTCTATTATACCCCAAAAATGACCAATATTATCTTCTTCAAGCAAGCCTTTTTCTTCTAATATTTTTCTTGCTTTTTCTATTGCCCAATCTAATTGTTTTAATCTGTTTACTGGGTTTTTCTCCATATTTGCAAGAAAAACTTGTGCATCTATATTATCTGGATAAACTTCTAGTGCTTTTTTTGCTAGATTTCTTGCTTCTTTTTCTGTTTCTGCTTCATATGCTTCTTCTAACAATTCATCTGATTCATATTCTGGAGTATCTTCAAAGTTTATTTCATCCTTATTTAGTTTCTCCAAAAATTTTTGTGTTTCTTTATTTAATTCTTCTTCTGACTCAATTTCTAAACTATCTAAATGTTTTGTTAATTCTTTTAATATTTTTTCTGATTCTTTCATAAACAGAACTCCTTTCTTTTTTATATTCACATTTTAACATAAACATATATCAAATTACAAATCTTTACAAAATATTTTTTAATTCTAGTAATTCTTTTATTTCTATATTTGGTTTTATTCCTGTATCATTTTCTAAATTTTTCGAGTTAAACCAACAAGTATCTATATTATTTTCTATCCCACCTAATACATCTTTTTCTAATTCATCACCTATTATAAGCATTTCATCCACCTTTTTAGTTTCTATTTTTTTATAAAATTCATCAAAAAATTCTTTATGTGGTTTCATAAAACCAGCTTCTTCTGCTGTAAATACTAAATTTATATATTTAAAAATTCCTGTTTTTTCTAATTTACTTTTTGCTGGAATTGTTGGTCCATTTGTTACAATATTTATTTCATAATTTTTATTATACAAATATTCTAGAGTTTCTTTTGCTCCTTCTATTGGTATTATTTTTTCTTTTAGATAATTTATATATTTATCATTTATTTTTACTGCTTCTTCAAAGCTAATATCTTGGAAAAACATTATAAATCTTTGAGCTCTTACCCACTTTGTTTTTTCTTCTATTGTTTTAAATTCATATGGATCTTTTAGTTTTTTAGATGCTCTATCTTGCCAATACTTATCATCTAATTTTACAAAATCTTCTACTTGATTTTCTCCAAAATATTTATCCATTTCTTTTAATATTTTTCTTATTGCATATTTTCTATTTTCGTTATCATCTATTAGTGTGTTATCTAAATCAAATAATATTTTTTTATATTTCTTACTCATTTTCTACTCTCCAAACAATTTATTTTTATATATTTCTACTTGTTTTACCATATGTCCTATATTTCCTTCTCCTGCAAATTTTTCAACATTAAAGAAATCTTCATTTTTATCGAGCCAGTATAATTTATTTATTTCTTCTATAACTTCTTTTTCTTTATTTAATTTTCCTACATATAATTCTAGTTCCATATCTGACATTTCATATTGGAAATTCATTAGATGTTTTAGATTTATATCTTGTTTTGTTATTCCTGTTTCTTCTTGTAATTCTCTATATGCTGCATCTAATTCTTTCTCTCCTTGTTCTACTTTTCCACCAACTAAATTGAATTTTCCTTTATAAGGTTCTTTTTCTCTTTTGCACATAAGTATTTTTTCTTCTTCTTTGTTATACACAAGTATTACATTTAATTTTTTCATATACTTCTCCTTTTTATTTTATTAAATTTTCTAAAAAACAAATTGTTTTTTTATATAATTTTCATTATTTTATCATTTATATCAAAAAAATCCTTAAAACATTTCTATTACTCGCTTTTTTCATCTTTTCTACTCATCAACGCTACACACTCCACATGCTTACTATATGGAAACATATCTACAGGTTTGATTTTGTTTACTAGATATCTTTCTTCTAATTTAGCTAAATCTCTAACCAAACTTGCTGGATTACAACTAATATATACAATTTTTTTAGGTAATATTTTTAAAATATTTTCTACACTTTTATTATCCAAACCTTTTCTTGGTGGGTCTATCATTATAATATCTGGAATTATTTTTTTACAATTTATTAAATCATCTAAAATATTTTCCACATCTCCTGCAATAAATTCACAATTTTCTATATTATTTACTTTAGCATTTTCTTTTGCGTCTTTTGTAGCTTCTTCTACTATTTCTATTCCATAAACTTTTTTCGCATATTTTGACATAAAAAGTGAAATTGTTCCTATTCCACAATACAAATCAAAAACAATATCTTTTTTTGAAATTTGTGCTGACTCCACTCCAATCTTATATAGCTTTTCTGCTTGAATTGGATTTACTTGGTAAAATGATAATGGTGATATTTTAAATTTAAACTCTCCCAAAATATCTTCTATATATCCATTTCCATATAAATTAATATTTTCTTTACCCATTATTACATTTGTATTTTTAGTATTTATATTTTTAACGATAGTCTTAACATTTGGAAATTTTTGTATCACTTCTTTTACTAATTTATTTTCATTTGGAATACTTTTTCCATTTATTACTAAAATTAGCATTAATTCATTTGTTTTTATTCCTATTTTTGTTACAATATGTCTTATTAAGCCTTTTCTTGTTTTTTCATTATAAACAGAAATATTATTTTCTTTTATAAATTCTAAAACAAATTTTGCTACTTTTTGGCTTTCTTTATTTTGAATTAAACACTCTTCAATTGGTATTATTTCGTGTGTTCTATTTGCAAAAACTCCAATTATTGGAACATTTTCTTTATTTATTCCTACAGGATATTGTGCCTTATTTCTATAAAAATATGGTTCTTTCATGCCAAGTGTTTCTTCTACTTTTATTTTATTTTTCAAAGTTTTATTTACTAAACTTTGGATAGCATTTTGTTTCATTTCTAAAGTTTTTCCATATTTAATATGTCTTAAATCACAACCTCCACAACGTTTATATGTTTCACAATCAATTTTTACTCTCGAGTCTGACTTTTCTATTATCTCTAATAATTTTCCATATGCATATGATTTTAAAACTTTAACAATTAATATTTTTACTTTTTCACCTTTTATAGTATTTGGAATAAATATTGTAAAATTTTCTATTTTTGCAATACCTTCTCCTTCAAAACCGTTATCTACTATATCTACTATATATTCTTTATTTTTTTCAACTCCGCATTTTTCTTCTTCCTTTTATTTTTCTTTCATAACATTATTTATTATTTCTTTTGTTAATTTTGTTTTATCTCTTTTTTCCACTATAAAAATTATTATTCCCACTATTAAAAATGTTATAGCATATAAAATTATTCCTAATTTAAAATTACCTTCAACTATACTTGCCCCAGCCATCGTCGATGATATCATCGATGGTATTCTGGCTAAAGTAGAAATTATTATAAATCTTAATGGCTTTAATGGTAAAAGACCTGCAATATATACTAATAAGTCTTTTGGTGTCCCTGGTATCAAGAATAATATTAACATTATATATTCTATTTTTTTAGAGTTTTTAAATAATTTACTGTTTTCTAATTTTTTGATTTTTTCTTCACTACATACACCATATACAAAGCTTTTTCCTAATTTTCTTACTGTAAAAAATATTAATGCTGTTATTAGTAAAGATGATAGCATTAAAAAAGCAAGTCCACCTACTGGTCCAAAACACATACCTGCAAGTATTTCTATTGGCTCTCCTGGAATTATTGGAAGTAATATTTGTACCCCTTGTAACCCCAATAACATTAAAATTCCTTTTATTCCCGTACTTTGTATTTCTTCTTTAAATATCTCTCTTTCTTGTTCATCAAATAATTTTCCAATCATAGGAAATAAATATATTGTTAAACCTATTAACAATAATATTGTAATTATTAATATTACAATTCTTAATATTTTATATTTTTTCTTATCTTCTTCTTTTTTTATTTTTTGTTTTTTTTCCAATAGTTTATATCTCCTTTGCATTTGAATATATTTTATTTAATACTTCGTCTGTATAAGTTTTATCCAAAAATATCTCTATATTGTTTTTAGCTTCTATTCCTTCTTTTCTTTCTTCTTGTCTTTTACAAGCTAAACTAGATATTATTATATCAAATACTACAAATATTGCAAGAAATATTGTTAATACTTTAAACCAGATTTTTGGACACAAACAATCGATTTTCTCTATTTGTGGTTTTATGTATTTTGAAAATAATATTCCACCAATTCCCCAATATATACAATGTAATAGACTTGTTCTTCCATTTATATTAAATAATAAATTACTATAGTCCCACGAAATTGTTCCAAAAAATGTTTCTTGTAAATATGAAAATATATATTCTACAATTCCACCTAGAAACATACTAATTAAAAATATTTCTATATTTTTCTTATTGTTTGGAATTACTAAATAATATATAACAAGCCCTATACCATATACTTGTGAAAAAGGTCCATATATTAAACCTTGTTTAGATACAAAATGTCCATTTTGTACAAGTCCTACCATCATTTCTAGTAAATATCCTATAATACTTCCAATTACAAACACCCAAAATACTTTTACGATTTTTCTTAATATTTTATTTTCTTCTTTTTTTACTATACTTTCCATATTCATCCCTCAAAATTATTATAACAATGGAAAGTTCTAAAAACCATTTATATTTTCTTAATTTTCTTTTTATTATTTCTTAAGTAAATAGAACCATACACTTTTTAGATGTATGGTTCTATAGTTTCTATCTAGTTTTTTCCATCTCGTGAAGTGCAATTGAGCCTATTGCACCAATAAGCCATATGAGTGTAAAAACCAAGTCTATAATCTCTATTTTTCCCGCAAGTTGCATTTGCATCTGCAACCTATACCAATATGTTATGAAAAAAAGCTCATAAAATATTGCTGTTGTACTTAGTCCTTTTATATCTTTTATTCCTAATATAAATATGACCATATACACACATAAAATTCCAAACTGCACCAACTCAAGTTGTGAAAATTCAATAGAAACTTCCATTTTTTCTCCTAATCTCTTCTTGAACTTGTATTATGTCTTTAATAGAGAAACCTTCCTTATACTATTTAGTAACAGGATAACAAATAGCTATATTAAGCTACAATATGTATTTTATCATATTTACATAAATTTTTCAATTATAAACATTATATAATATTACAAAAATATATTTCATAATTATTTTTCAATTTATTATATGCTATTTTTGCTTTTTCTTTATTATCAAATATTCCATATACTGAAGAACCTGAACCTGTCATCAAAGAAGCTTTAGCACCATTTTTTATAAATTCTTTTTTTATTTTTTCTATTATATCTTTATTTTCTATTACTTCTTCAAAAGAATTATAAAGATTTTCTGATAATAATTTTATATCGTTTTTTTCTAATGCTTTTATTATTTTTTTTGAAACTTCTCTTTTTTCTATTTTGCTTTCATCTAATTTTTCATACATTTTCTTTGTACTACAAGATATTTTAGGTTTTATAACTAGTACATAATATTTAAAATTTGTATTTATTTTTGTTATAATATCCCCTATTCCTTGTACTAAAATAGCTTTTTTATAAAAACAAGGTACTACATCTGCACCTAATTTTTTTCCTATTCTCTCCATTTCTTTCTTTGACATTTTTAATTCAAATAATTTATCCATTGCGATTATAAAACTCGCACAATCTGTACTTCCACCACCTAAACCTGCTTGCATAGGTATTTTTTTCTTTAGTTTAACTTCTATTCCTGTAATATTTTTATATTTTTCTTTTAATTCTATATATGCTTTATAAATTATATTATCTTTGTTATTTATTTCTTCCATATTGGTAATCATCTTAAATTCGCTTGTTTTAATTTTTCTTATCCTAATTTCATCATATAAATTAATTTTTTGAAATACAGATTCTATATTATGGTAATTATCTTCTCTTCTATTTAACACTTCTAAACTTAAATTTATTTTTGCTCTTGCTTTTATATATATTTCTTCCATATAAATACCTCTTTTTAAAACAAAAAATACCAATGGGAAAATTCTCATTGATATTGTGGTGCGGATGAGAGGACTCGAACCTCCACGCCGTTGGCACTAGTTCCTAAGACTAGCGCGTCTGCCAGTTCCGCCACATCCGCAAATTCATTTGACAACATCTATATTAGCACAAAAAGCCTTATCTTGTCAAGTAATTTTTAAAATTTCTATTTAGCAAGTTGTATTATATTATTCATAATTTCCTTTGTTATATTATCTAAAACATCTTTATCTTTTGAACCTTTATATTTGCTATAATCTAACGCCTTTCCATAACTAATAATAAGTTTTTTATGTTCTTTTGTACCACCTTTTATCCCGCAAGGAACCACCTTTGCTCCACTTCTTACTGCAAAAAATGCAACTCCATCTTTAACTTTTTCACCTTTTTCTAAACCATTTCTAGTACCTTCTGGAAAAAGAGCAATACATTTTCCTTCTTTTAAATCCTTTAGAGAAGTCTTTATTGCAGAAATATCTTTTTCATCTCTTTTTACAGGTATAGCTTCAAAAGCCCAACCTAAAAAAGCCAAAAACTTATTCTTATATAATTCTTCCTTTGCTAAAAACTTCATATCTCTTTTAGCAGTTGCAACAATTAAAGGTGGATCTATATAACTTCTATGATTTCCACAAAATATAATTGGACCTTCCTTTGGTACATTTTCTAAACCATTAATTTCTAAATGATATACTAACTTAAACCAAATATAAAGTGCACCTCTTACAATAAATTTAATCACTTCTTTAATTCCACTTTTAATCTTATTCATATTAATGCTCCTTGTTTTTATTTATTTTTACTTATTTTTTATAATTTGTATAATTTTATTAGAAACTTCTTCAATGTTTAAATTACTAGAATCAATATATATAGCATCATCTGCTTGTATTAATGCTCCTACTTCTTTGCTTTTATCTTGCTCATCTCTTTTTCTAATACTTTCTAAAACTTCTTCATAAGGAATATCTATTCCTAATTCTTCATTTTGTTTAACTCTTCTTTTAGCTCTTTCTTCTATGCTTGCATCTAAATAAATCTTAACATCAGCATTAGGAAATACACAAGTTCCAATATCTCTTCCTTCCATAATTACATTTTTATTCTTAGAGGTTTTTCTAAATAATTCATTTAGTTTAACCCTTACTTCTTTTATAGCAGAAACTTTTGAAACTATATTAGTAACATCTTTTTGTCTAATTCTTTTATCTACATTTTTACCATTTAAAAAAACAACATCTTTATCTTTTTCTTTTTTAAATTCTATTTGTATATCATCTAATAATTTAACTATTTTATCAGCTTCACTTTCATTCACATTATTTTCTATAACAAATAACGCAACAGATCTATAAGCATCACCTGTACTTATATTTGTTAAATTTAATTTTTTAGAAATTATTTCAGTAACAGTTCCTTTTCCGCTACCTGCTGGTCCATCAATTGCAACTATCATATTAATTATCTCCTTTTTCTGGTACATAAATATTTTTAGCAACTACTTCTAATTCAACTACGTTCATAGCTGTTAATTTTTCTATTTCTTTTTTAGACTTTTCCCTAAAATCTTTTATTCCTTCTACAACATTATAGCCATAAACAATGCTTACTTCCATATATATTTTAGCACCTTCACCATAGTTTTCAACTCTAGTTTTTAATATTTTATGTATTGCTGGTGTTCCGCTTGCTAGATATTCTAGTATTTGCCTAAATACTAAATCAGAAATTGTAAATTTACCTAAATAACTAAAAGTAGGTCTTATTATAGATTTTTCTGAAATATATGGTTTTTCTCCCTTTCCTTTTGACTTAAATATTTGAAGAGGATCTAATAAATATCCAGAAAAATCTTTTTTAATCTCAAAAGTAGGCACTGGAATAACGTGCTTTCCTTCTGTTACCCTTATTCTTCTTGCTGTTTTCATTTCTTGTTCTGTCGCAACATCTGTAATGTATGTTGTATCAGAAACTTCTGGAAGTCCAAGATTTGCTGCAATTTTTTGTACCATGCCATCAGAAGTTCCAAGTATTAATATTTTATCTGCTTTATATTTCTTTAAAGCCTTAATTATAGGCTCTCTTTCTTTTTCTTCATAAAAAAGAGCATGTCTTACAGTCGCAACCTTTGTCTCTGCTTTTTTTGCAGACTCACCTGCAATAACTTCATTGTCTTTTATAAGAAGTCCATCATCTATTATAAAATTAATATTTTTTTCACTTGCAACCATTTGTGCTCTATAACTTTTCCCAGTCCCTGAAGGACCAACGAAAGCATAAACTTTTATTTTCTTCATAAAAGGTAATTTGTCTTTAATATCATCAATTAACATTTTAAAGCTCCCTGTATAAAACAATATTTCTTTTTACAAACATATTATAACATTTTAACTCTTCATCTTCAAGTGAGAATTTTTTCTTCTTAATTGTCCACAAGCTGCATCTATGTCTGAACCTAACTCTCTTCTAATTGTCGCAACTATTCCGTGTTCGTTTAAATAATCCCTAAATCTTATTATATTCTCATTTGAACTTTTTTTAAATTTTCCATTTTCTATTTTATTTATTGGTATTAAATTTACGTGGCATAACATACCTTTAAGTAATTTTACTAATCTTTTTGCATCTTCTATATTATCATTATTGTCTTTTGCTAATGCATATTCAAATGATATTCTTCTATTTGTTTGTTCTAAATACTCTTTGCACGCTTTTATTAATTCTTCTATTGGATAAGTGTTATTTACTGGCATCATTTCACTTCTTTTTTCATTTGTTGTTGCGTGTAATGATATAGACAAAGTGCAAGGTATATTTTCTTCTGCTAATTTATATATTTTAGGAATTAACCCGCTTGTTGATATACTAATATGACGTGCTCCTATGTTTAAACCTTTTTGGTTATTTATTATATGAATTGCATTTATTACATTATCATAATTATCTAAAGGCTCTCCTATCCCCATAAACACCACATTTGATATTCTAATTCCAGTATCTTGTTCAACTGCAAGTATTTGTTCTACTATTTCTCCTGAACTTAAGTTTCTACTAAATTCTATTCCTGTTGATGCACAAAACTTACATCCCATTTTACAACCAATCTGTGATGATACACATATACTATATCCGTGATGATAACTCATTAGAACTGTTTCAATAGCGTTTCCATCTAATACATCAAATAAATATTTTATTGTTCCATCTTTTGATTCTTGTTTTTTTAATATATTAAAGTTACATATTGTATAATTTTCTTTTAGTTTTTCTCTTAAATCTAACGATATATTAGTCATTTCATCAAATGATTTTACTTTTTCTTGATAAAGCCATTTAAATATTTGCTCTGCTCTAAATTTTTTCTCTCCTAAATTTTCTATTTCTTGTTTTAATTCTTCTAAATCATAATCTTTTATGTTTTTCTTTTCCATTTTCTTACCTCTATTTTTTACCATTTTATTTTCTTTGTTAAAATTTAATATTTAATTTTTTTACATTTTAATCTTATTTTTTCCTATCTCTCTTGGTATTACTATTTTTGAGGTGTTTATACTTCTTTTTTGTAGCAAACTTTGTAATTCCGCTTCTAAATAATATTCTTCTTTAAAAAATATTCTACTTAATAATTTTCTTATTTTATCAAATTTTGTTTCTCTTTTTACAATTAAACCTGTTTGCATCAAATCACCTCTATTTATGATAATATATCATCACTTTACATATGGAATTTTCTTATAATTGCATCTTTCACATCTTTAGCAGATAGGCTAAGTGTTAATATTAAATTTATTATTGATATACTACTTGCTATAATACTTAATACTATATTTTCTACTATTTTTTCACCAATTAATATTACTGGTATCATACTAAATAATACTATTATTAATTGATAAATTGCATATCTTATAAACTTTTTATAGCTTACAATTGTAAGTATTAACATTGTTACATTTGCAATTATAATTACTATTGGTATTGATATATTTAAAGACCATTTATTAAAACCTAATTTATAATCTATAAATATCATAAGAAGTGATATTGCAATTGCTTGTATCATTACATGCCCTGCTATATTTGTATTTTTCTTTATTGAATAATAAACTGTTATCCATACATATACAATTCCCGAATTTGTAAGTGTAGCCCAAGGGATATTAGGCGTTGTTAGTTTATTTATTATAAATAATATTATTCCAAGTACTACTGAGCTAAACAATAATATTTTAAAAACTAAATCACCTTTCTTACTACTTAACTTTTTTGGATATATCATCTAAAACACCATTACTTTCTATTTCAACTGGTATTTTTTTATCAGTTAAAAATTTATAAAATCTTTTTTCTATACTATTATCTTTTAATATTGATGTAAAAGTAAATACCATTTTATTTTCAAATGTACAACTAGAACATTTTATTTTTTCTACAGGTTCTGGCGCAATCAACATTAAGAAATAATCTATATAATCTTTATATTTACCAATTATACCTATCCTTCCTATATTTGAATATGTTATAGTTGTATATTTTCTAATTTCTATATAACTTAATCTTACAAGTAATTTTTTTATAATTAAAGGTACTATTTTAATCATAAAATTATTTCCAAGTTTTACATTTGCTGACATCGTTTTTATTATCTCTTCTTCTTTTAATCTTTTTTCAAAATCATTTTTTACAAATTCAACTATTTTATCAAAATCTGTTAAATTATCTTTTTTTATATCTAGCTCTAATGTTATATATGAAAAGAAATTAGACATTGTTTTTGATGGGAAATATTTTTTTAAATTCACTGGTATACATACTTTTATTGGCTTATTTCCTTTATATTTATATTTTTCATAATTTTCTTTATAAATACAATATATAAGAACTGCTGTTAAATATTGTGTGATAGTTGCATTATATTTTTTACTTTCTTCTTTTAAAGCTTTAATATCAATTATTTCATGTATTGCTGATACTCCACCTAAACCTATTTTCTTTCCTTTTAATTCATATGCTTTTTTTGATGAATTATTTCCTTTTGACTTTTTATCATAATTTTTTATGTAACTATCTTCTGTATCATTTTCTACAATCTTTCTTGTCTTTCTTTCCTCTTTTAATTCATTTTTGTGAACTATTTCTAAATAATTATATATTATTTCTCTAAAAAACATATTACCACTATTTCCGTCTGTTAAAGAGTGGAATATATCTATATTTATTTTATTTTCAAAATATGTTATTTTAAATAAATAATTATTGTTTTTTCTTGGATCTATATATTTACAGGGATAGTCTTTTTCTTCTTCAATTATAATTTTTTTAGAATTATATTCTAAATAATACCAAAAAAAACCTTCTTTCATTCTTACTTTAAATGATGGATATTGTTCTAAAGCCTTGTTTACTGCTTCATATAATATGTTTACATTTACTTTTTCTTTTAACATTACTGATAATCTAAAAACTGTACTATATTTCTTTCCTGCTGCAATTGGAAATATTTTTGCTGAATTATCCAACCTTCTCCAATATAGTTTATTTTCTTTTTTATTTTTCATTTAATAAATTCCTTTCTTGAGACAAAAAATGGCTGTCCCCTTTTGTCTCATTTATTAAATCTTGATATGCTTTTTCTATTATGTTTTTATCTCCTTTTTTATTTATTATCCAGATATGACCTGCTCCTTCATATTCTTTTATTTCTATATTTGTCCCTTGTGCTTTTGCTTTTTCATCTAATTTATGCACATCTGGATTTAATATATCATTTGTTCCTGTAAATATTGTTAGATTTTTTATTTTTGATATATCTCCTTCTATTGGACTTACTAAAAAATTATTTAAATTTTCTTCGCCACCTGCATACGCTATTCCTGCTAGTTTTAAAGTTTCTTTATTTAATTCCTTATCTTTCTTTTGCACTTCATCTATTTTCTCATTTTCCAATCTTACGTCTAACCAAGGTGATATTAATATTGTTTTTCCTGGTATTTCATAATTTTCTTCTGACATTTCTTCAAGTAAAGCTAAGCTTAAACCTCCACCTGCTGAGTCTCCCATAAGTATTAAGTCTTCTGGTTTTATTTCTTCTAAAATTTCTTTATATAATGGTTTTACCATTTTAAACACATCTTTATATGTATATTTAGGTGTTAATGGATAGTCTGGTATTATTACTGTCATTTTTGTATCTAAAACTAATTTTTCTATAAATTCCCAGTGATATGAGCTCATCTCTGCCATATATGCACCACCGTGGAAATATAATATTTTCTTTTCTTCTTCTACTTGTCCTTTTGGTCTTATTATAAATATTTTTCTTCCTATGAATCTCTCTACTTCTACATTACAATTTTCTTTTATTTCTTTTGTTTCTTTTGATTCTATATCTGAAAATAAAAAATATGATATTGTTAACCCCGCAAGAAGAAGTACTATTATTATTGCACTTATTATTACTTTAAATTTTATCCCCATTTTTTTATTCCTTTTCTTTTTTAGTGTGAAACTTTTTATATTTTATTCTTTTTTTATTTTTATATTTCATTTTTTACTTTTTGTTTTTTCTTTTTTACATTTTATATTTTAACATATGATTTTGAAAAACTCAAACAAAAAAGAAACTATTGACAATAAAAAAGAAATAGCTATTAAAGTATTTAAATTTTGCTATTTCTTTTTCTATTTTTTATCTAGGAATTTCAGCTCTAGAAGTTTCAGCATCATATGGTGAACCAAATCCTATTAAATCATTATCAAGATTTCCTATAATTACACCAAGCTCTGGACTTGCAGCATGTATCATAAGTCCGTCGTGATAATAAATTGATGCGTGCCTTGAACCATAAGTTTCGTGATTTTCAATATATGCTGGATCTCCCCAAAACATTAAATCACCCGCTTTAATCTGTGAAAGATCTGTTTTTATTCCATTTTTATTTTTTATGTATGGATATTGCCAACTCATATCTTGGTCATCATCTCTACTACCTTCTTTAAACCTTATTCCTGTTGCATTTGTTACACACCAAGCAGTTAAGCCGTCGCAAACAAAACCTGTTGGAGCTTTAAGTAGTTCATAATCACACCCGACTCTTGATAGAGCAAGCAGTAATGTACGCTGTCTTTGGTCTCCTATAAGTTCTGGGATTGGTGCATCTTTTCCATGCCCCCCTGGCAAATCATCAAAAGTTGGTAAATGCCAAGAAGCTCTACCTTCACTATCAAAATCGTATAGTGAACCATATTGCGCTGGGTCTTGCATCATTGGATCTATTCTTGTTGTATTTTTTATAAGTTCTCCTGTTTGTGGGTCATAACAATACCAATTTCCATTATTATTTACCCATCCTACAATAAATGTTGTTTCTGTTATTTTCCATAATTGTGATTTACTGTTACTTCCTGTATTTTGAAGTATTTTTGCACCATTATCTGAACTTTCATTTTCTATATCTATATATTTTCCTGAGTTTACATTTTTAAATGAGATATATCCTCCATCTTTAATTTCAGGTATCCATCTTTGACAAGAAGCTCCATTATCTTCCCACTGTCTTATGATCGCTCCGTCTTCCCTACTTCCTTCTTCTACATCAAATGTTAAATTATGCATTGTATATATAACATATCCATCATCTTTTTTCTCTATTTTAAATTTCTGATTATTATTTTGAGTCCTATCATATATTATAATATTAGTTCCCCAATCAGAACCTGAATTTTCTAAATCAAGAACTTTACCAGATGAAGATGCTATTTCATACCATCCATTTTTTATTAATTGTACTTCATTTACAATAAATCTTTGTGATTCTTGATTGCTATTCTTTTCCCATACTTGTATTTTTGTTCCATTCTCATTTCCGTTCCAATTAACATCTAAATAAAGTCCGCTTTCTTTATTTTTAAATGTTATTCCATTATTCCATTCTATAATCCATACATTATTATCACTAATTGGATCCAAACTATCTCCAAGTTGAACAACTTTTGAACCGTTTACTGTTCCCATTTCCGTTAGCCAGCCACCTGACGAAGCTGTTCTTATTCTTACTTCATTTTCACTAACTTTATGAATTTCAAAACATTGTGATAAACTTTGATTTTCTTCCCATAATTGTATTTGTGTCTTATCTTCAGAAGTATTATTATTTACATCAAAAACCATATTATGATTTGTTTCTTTTTTTATAGAAACTATTTTCTCTTCTAAAAGACTTGTTTTTTCTATATTAAATCTTTGTGAATAACTATTTGTATATGTATATTGTTGTATGCTTGTTCCTTCTTGCATTATTCCGTTTTCTACATCTAATGCTAATCCAGAACACTCTGCTATAAAATTATAGGACCCATCTATATTTTTACGTATCTTCCATCTTTGTGCTGATGTATCATTATTTCCATATTGTCTAATTTTTGCCCCTATTTCTTTAGAGCCATCTGGCACATCTAATACTTTTGCTGATTTTACGTTATATATTTTATAATATCCATTTCCTGCATACTCTATATAAAACTTCTGATTTTCTGTATTATTTTTTGTCCATAGTTGTAAATTTGCTCCATCTTCTAAAGAGCCATCTTTTATATCTAACACACAATTAGTATTTTGATAGGAACTTATATAATAAGCTCCATCTTCTATAACTCTAGACATATAAATTGATAATTTTCCATTTTCGTTATCTACTGCATATGATTTTAAGCAAAAACAAATTAATGCAAAAACAAAAATTAATAGTATTAAACTTATCTTACACAAAAACTTATTTTTATACATCTCTATGTTTCCTCACTTTAATTCTTTTTATTTTTTAAAAAATCTACTATATTTATCGTATTTTTTATATTTAAGATATAAAATTATGCTTATAACTACTGCTGTTACTATAAATATTGCTAATGTAATCTTCCCAGCAAAAGGTAAATCCATTATTGCAGATCCAAGATTTCCAGTCCAATTATTTTCTTCTCCATTAATTTGATCATTTTGGTTGTTCTCTCCTGGTTTTTCTTCTTCATTAAAACTTGTTACTGAAACTGATACTTCTGTTATGTTTCCTGCTAAATCTGTCACACTAATAACATCTTTTTGGTTTTCTGAATATGTTTTTGTTAATGTCTTTTTATCTTCTGATAATGTCCAACCTTCAACTTCTTGTAATTCCTCATTTGAAATAATACTTACAATTACTTTACCATCTTTTTCTTCATACTCAACTTTTGCTTGTGGTTTTTCTTTATCTATATTTTCAACTTTTACTTCAATTTCTGTTTCATTTCCTGCTAAATCTTGTACTTTTAATGTAGATACTTCATTTTCAAAATAATATTTACTAATTGTTTTTCCATCTGATGAAATTTCCCATCCATCTGGTTTTTGTAATTGCTCATTTGATTTTATTTCTACTTTTACTTTTTCATTAGTTAATTCTTGTGTATTATAAGATATTTCTAAAATTGGTTTTTCTTTGTCTATATTATTAATATTTATAATTGCTGTTGTCTTATTTCCATAAATATCTTCTAATTCTATATTTTCTTCTACATTTTGATTATATGTCTTAGTTAATGTCATTTTATCTTCTGATAATGTCCATCCTTCTAATTCTTTCATCTCTCTATTTGATGTAATTGTAACTGTCACTTCTCCATTTGTTGGTTCTATTGTAGAATAACTAACCTCACATTCTGGAGAATCATTTATTATGTTATTTACAATTATTTCTACTGGTATTGCATTTGAAAGAGAATCATATATAGTTACTGTTTCTGTAGTGTTTTGGTAATAAGTTTTTGATAACACTTTTTTATCTTCAGATAAAGTCCATCCTTCTAATTCTTGTAATTCTCTATCCGAAATAATTGAAACAGTTACTTCTTTTGCTCCTAAATCACTATTACTATATTCAACATTTACATTTGCAACTGAACTATCAATATTTGTAATAGTTATTTGCTGGTTTATTTTTTCTCCACCTATGCTAGTTATTGTAACAATTCCATCTGTATTTGCAAAAAATTCTCTTTGCATATATTTTTTATCTTCAGATAAAGTCCATCCATTTATTGGTTTCATTTCTTTATTTGCTGAAATAGTTACAACAACACCTTCTTTTGTTGTTTCTGTTGTGCTGTATTCTATAGATACACTGAATTTTTCATATTGACCATTAGTTAATATTGGTTCGACAAAAGTTGTTTTTTGTTCTTCATATGGTTTTATATTTGCAACAAGCATTTCTGAAAAAGTTGTATCTCCTATTGTACTATCATTTCCTACTAAGAAATAATTATTAGTATCTTCTGCGTTGTCTAAATCTGGATCAGCACCAAACCATTTTTCATCTAGATTTACTCCTGCCCATTGATGCATCTTAGTTTCATCACCATTTATCAAGTCTCCTCTGATGATAGCAGAATTTATTCCTTTTGCTCTACACAATAATACAAATAGATTTGATTCTCCTTCATCGCTTGCTTTGTTATTCATTAAAGCTCCATATGCTGTTTGTTGTATTTCAGAACCATCTAAGTCTGTATTTGAAACATTTGTTATTACATAATTATATATATTTTGTAATATTTCATAATTATCTTCTCCTGTTATTGAATCTGACACTTCTTGTAATTTTGTCTGAAAAGCTTCCTTTTCCGCACTCTCAGGTAATATATATAATTCCATATCAACACCTGTTATTTCTACTGTATCACTTCCCATATTATAGCTTACTTCAGGAGTAATTGTTCCATCTATACAATTATATCTTATCCAATAATATTCTGGATGGTCTAATATAAAAGCAGAAAAAGCATCATATATTTCTCCTCTTATACTATTTTCATATAATTCATATAATTTATCTTCTTGATTTTCTGAATTTATACCTTCTACTTCATATGATAAATCTACATTTACCCTAAATTTTCCAGTTGCTTCTGTATCATTTAAAATACCTTCATAAACACTTTTAGATAAATCAGATGTTAGTTGATTATAATAAAATTCACTGCCTTCTACATTATCAACAGCTTCAACAATACTCGGAAATATCGATATTAGTGTTGTGGTAATAAAAATAACAATACATATAGAACTTAAAAATTTTCTTTTCACTTTATTTCTTCCTCCTTTTTATCCTCTCCTTTAATGATATAATATTTTTCTTCTATTTTCAATCTTTAAAGACATTTGTAACTCATTTGTAATTTGTTTGTATTTTATTTGTAATATATTTGTAATATAATTGTAACATTTTATAATGTCTTTTTATCTTCCTTCACTACAAATATATAATTGGACGAAATGAGCTATATAAATCAGATAAAGCTATAGTTCCTGCATAACGACTATCTGCTAGAAAACTTTTATCATTTACTCCTCCTCCTCTAAGAGTACAACAATATTCTTGATTTTTAGAAGTTTCAGTAAACCACTCCCAGCAATTACTTGCTATATCATAAATATTACATTTTACATCATTTGTTGTTCCTTTGCTTGCAATACTTCCTGTGTTTAAACTAGCTTGCTGTGAATATCTTGTATCTCCTGAACATTTTTGAATAAATACTAAAATTGTATCCCAAGCATAACTATTTACTAAATCACTTGTAAAATCTTCTGTTTCTCCATACATATTTCTAGACAAAGTTGCCGCTTGATTTTGCGTCACATAATTATAAACAAATTTATCTGCCTTTGTTACTACTTGATTATTATCATTTGTTGAATTATTTCTTGTACTTTCAGCTACTCCATCTCTTGCTTCATATCTTCCTAAATAAAAACCTTTTGCCTCTCCATCTGCTACTTTTTTCTTAAATATTTCTATATTTCTTGCTGTTATGTTTTTATATATATTGCTAGAAATCTCTTCATAAATATCGCCATTATTTTTCTTAATTTCCTTTTCTCCCATAGATGTTTCATTTCCTGTAATTTCTGCAAATGTATATCTATCTAAATTTATTGTTACATCTCCTTTACTTGTCTTTATAGTTCCTACTGGTATCCATACAAATTGGCTTCCTTTTGTTATATCATCTTTTGCTGATACATCTTCTATTATTATTCCTTCTTCTACATTATCATTTGTATTTACTACTTTAAAACCTTTTGGAACTTCTATTTTATTTCCTAAACTATCATTTACTACTATATTATTTTCTTGGTTTCCGTCTGCTTTTGGTAATGTATTTAGTTCTTCTAAAGTTTCATCATATATTTGTTTCATTTCATCATCTGATACATTATACTCTTCATATATTTTTCTTATTTCATCTTCTTGTGAGCTTAATTTGTTCATCATTGAAAAGTATGCTACAAATATTACACCTAAAACAACTAACATTGTTGATAATACAAATATTGTTAATGAACCTTTTTCTTTCTTTAATATTCTCTTCCCCCCTTTTTCTACTCTTCCTTTCATTTTAATATTAAATATTTATATAAATTTATACTTAATCTCATTTTATTTTTCTATGTGATTATTATAAGTTATTAGCAATTATTTTGTAAGCATTTTTAGGTACATATTAAATTGTTTTTTAATTGTAAAATATTTGTAACAAAATTGTTAATCAAAAAAAGGAGTTATTATGAAAAAATTAAAAATACCAAAAAATCATAGTGGAGTAAGTAAAACTCTAAGATTACCTGAAAATTTAGTAGAAGATATTCAAATCTTATCTGATATGAAAAATATTTCATTTAACAAAACAGTTACAGAACTTTTAGAATTTTCTTTAAAAAATTTAGACGAAGAAGATAAAAAACTAATTGAAGAAAAACGTAAGAATTTTTCAGAAATATTTTAATGATAATTGAAAATAAAAATAAGGTGTTTTGTTAATAAAAACGCCTTATTTTTGTTTAATTTACATATATGTATATATCTTTTATAAAACCGCTCCAATTATTCCAGCTTCATTTCCAAGTACTGCTGTTTGTATATTTAATTCTTTTCTTTTATTAAATAACATATTTTTGGAAATAATTTCTTTTTTTAAATCATCTAATAAAACATCTTCAAAATATACAAAACTTCCACCTATTCCAATTACTTCTGGTTCAAATATATTTATTAAATTTGCTAATCCAATAGCTAAATATTCTATATATTCTTGTTTTATTTTATTTATTATTTTATAATTTTCATCTTCTTTTTTTATATTTTTAATTAAAGCAAGTAATTCTTTTCCAGAAAAATTTTCATCATAACCTAATGCTTTTCTTAAGTTATTCTTAAAAGCTTTCATAGAAGCATATTTTTCAAAACAACCTTTTCTTCCACAATTACACTCTAAGCCATCTTTTTCTACTACCATATGTCCTATTTCACAACCTGGTAAATCTCCTGTATCTAATAACTTGTTATTAATAATAACAGCTCCGTCCTATTCCTGTTCCTAGTGTTAAAAATAAAATTCTATTATAAGCTTTTAAAGCACCATATTTACTTTCTGCAATTGCTGCTGATTTTGCGTCATTTTTTATTTTTATTGGTAAATCTATTTTTTTATTTAAAACATCTACTATTTTATAATCTTTAAGTCCTAAATTTACAGATTTAATTACTTCTGTTTTATTGACAGTTCCCGGTATTGCTATTCCTATTTCGTCTATTTCATAATCTTTTCTATATTTTTCTACAGTCTCAAAAATAGTTTCTTCTATTACTTTTTTAACTTCTGTTGTTATTATTCCTTTTAATCTCTTTTCCGTTTTTTCAAGGATTTTACCATTTTTATCAATTACTCCAATTGCTATATGGCTTCCACCTAAATCTATTCCTATTTTTTCCATAACTACCTCTTTTCTAAATAACATTTATTAAAGTTTATTTATTTAAATATTTTGCAATTTTTATCTTATATTCTTCTAAACTCTTCTTTTTTTCTTCTATTTGTTTTTTATATAATTTTTTTAAATCTTCTACTTCTTCTTTACTTAAATCTTTTTCTTTTATTTTACCACTTTCATATCTTTTTTGTAATTCTAATAAAACTTCTTCCATTAATTATCTTTCTTCTCCTTCTTCTTTTTCTCCTCTTTCTGTTTCTATCTCTTCTAGTAATTTTCTTGCTTCATCTTCTTTTCCAGATAATCTTTCGTATTCTTGTCTTAATGCCTCTAATTCTGAAATTTTAGGTCCTAAGCCTAATTCTACTCTTATACTATTTAAAATCTCTCTAATTTTATCTCTTGTTTCAATAACACCAACATTTCTATTTGCTTTTTCTTCCATTTCTTCATCTGTAAGCATTATATCATCATCGTCATCTCTATATAATAATCTATCAATTTCATCAAAATCAATACTTTCTTCTGTAAATCTTTTTCTCCACTCTGCACATAAAATTCTTGCTTCTTTTATTTTAGCTCTTAATCTTTTCCTTAATTCTTTATCTTGTAATTTACTTACTTTTGCACTTAAAATCTTTATTTCTTTTTCTGCCTCTATTAATTCTTCTCCTTCTAATGGATAATATGATAATTTTTTTGTTGCTTCTTTTTCTGATATAAAAGATGCAATATTACCTTTTACTCTTTGTAGTAAAGCATTATTACTTCTTAATCCAACTGGGCTATATTCTACTAATTGTAAAGTTTTTGCTTGATTATTTTTATCTAATAACACATCTATTCCATTTGTCCAAGTAGTCTCTCCTAAAAAACATAAATCACTTAAAACTAAATTTTCATATCCTGATATACTTTCTTCTCTTTTTATTCTTTCCATTAATTCACTATATGATATAAATTCTACGTCATCATATCTTGTTAAACTTTCTTTACTTATTTTTCCTTCACTTATCATTCTTTCTACTTTCTGTTGTATTTTTCCTTTTTTTAATTTACTCCCACTTTCCAAGCAAAGTGTTTTTCCTATTGTTTCATTAAAAAACTTAACAGCTATATCTTCTATTCTTGTAAAATCCGGATGTACTACTGTAGCAATATTAGTTGTTTTTAACATATTTTTTACTTTTTCATATGCTTCTTTATTATATATATCAACAATATCTAATTCCATTTTTCTCTCCTTAAAACTTTTTTACTATATATACTTTATCATTTTTTTTATTAGAAAACAATAAAAGCTAAAGATATTTCTCTAGCTTTTGTTTTATTTATAATAATTCTTATACTCCATAAGCTGAGAATAAGAAATTTCCCATATAAACTTGTACACAAGGTACTAATACTACTAAAACGAAGAATATTAATACTACACCAACTATTGCATATACAACTTGTGGTAAAGCTTTCATAATCTTTGTCATAATATTGTCTATATCTATTTCCATATATTCAACTAATTTTTCCATCATCTCAGGTAAATCTGTCTGCATACCAATTTTAAGCATTTCTGTAATCATAGGTTTTGCTAAACCTGATTTTTCAAAAGGCTCTATCCACGATTGACCTATTAATATATTATTTATAGATGTTTCTATTATTGATAACATTACATAGTTTTTAACAACATTTTTACTAACTTCTATAGATTCTTGTATTCTCATACCGTTTTTTAGGTTAAGAAGCATTGCTTTCATTAATCTTGAAAAGTCTAAGGCAAATATCAATTCTCCAAATATTGGCATTTTATATTTAAAATAATGGAAATTATATTTTCCTTTAGGTGTATGAACATAAAATACTATTATAGCTACAATTCCAACTATTATTAATGTTGGTATATACCAGTATATTAACAGTTTATCTACAAAATCCGCAAACCACAAAGTTACTGCTGGTAAAGTTTCTTCTGTTCCTACTTCATCAAATACACTTTGTATTGCTGGTATTGCAAATAAAGTTCCTACAAATAACATTACAAGTAGCAATACAAATTGGACAATATTTGGTATTAAAATAGACCTTAGTTTTCTATTTATATTTTCTGTATCATCTAAGTATTTAACAGCTTGTTCTAGTGAGTTTGTAAGAGACCCCGATAATTCTCCAACTTTTATCATGTTAATGTATATATAAGGGAATATATTGGAATAATATTCCATTGTTGTATACATATTTTCTCCTGCTTCTACCCCTGCTAGTATATCTTCTAATATACCTCTAAAAGATAAGTTTTCTGTGCTTTCTATTATTGTATTTAAAGCGTGTATATTGTTAAAGTTAGCCTTTTTTAATAGATAGAAGTTTTGTGTAAATACAACTATATCTCTTTGAGTAATTTTTTCTGTTTTTGCAAAATACAAATTTATTTTTTCCTTTGCTGATAACGTTTTATTTTTACTTCCTGCAAGTTGAGTAGTATTTACATTTTTCATAATCTCTTGAATATCTGTCACATTTTTCTTTTGTTTTTTCTGTGTTGCTAAAGACCTATAAGCCATTTGTTCAATTGATATAGGTAACAAATTATTATTTTTTAGAGATTTTATTAAGTTTTGCTTACTTGCTGCTTCTACTCTATTTCTTACAATTACCCCTTGCTTAGTCATTGCCTTGTACATATATGTTGGCATAAGATTTTACCTCCTTGAAGTTATTTTCCTTTTTTAATTTTCAATTGCATAATTGTTCTATTTAATGTTTCTATATTTTTCTCTTCTATTTGAGCTTTTGCCTGTTCTAGAGTTATTTTATCATCTACAAATAGTTCTGCTAAAGAATTTATCAAGCCTATACTTCCTTTTTCTAAGTTACTTTGTATTGCATCTTCTATTTCTGATACACTTAGTTTTTCTTTTCTAATTATACCTGCAACTATATTATCAACTACCATTACTTCTGGTACTAATACTAATTTTCCGTCTGTTCCTTTTAATAATCTTTGTGATACAACAAGTTTTAATAATGCTGATAATAAATATTTTATACTTGCTTGGTCTCTTACTTCGTAGAAGTTTATCATTCTATCTATTGTTTCAGCACAAGATTTAGTATGAAGTGTTCCTATTACCAAGTGTCCTGATTCTGCCATTTCTATTGCTGCTTCCATTGTTGTTTTATCACGTATCTCTCCTATTACTAGTATATCACAGTCTTCTCTTAGAGAGTTTTTAACACCATCACTAAATGTTAAACTATCTCTACCTTTTCCTACTTCTTTTTGTACTATCAATGATTTTTTTGAGTGATGTTTATATTCTACTGGGTTTTCTAGTGTTAATATCTTCTTGTTTTGGTTTTCATTTATATAATTAATTAATGCATTTAGAGTTGTTGTTTTACCAGAGTTTGTTTTACCAGTAACTAGTATAAGTCCTTGTGGTTGATATGTCATCCTTCTTACTATATCTGGTACTCCTAAAGATTCATATGTTGGTAATTCATTTTTTATAAGTCTCATTGTTACTATTGGTACTTCATCTGATAAAGATATATTTACTCTTAAACGTATATCTTTATATACATAAGACATATCTAATCTTCTTGTTGTATTAAATACCTCATCTTTGTCTACATTTCCTTTTACCAAATAATCATAAATTTCAAACATATCATCTGGTGTAAGTATTTTACTTCCTTGTACTGGTACCAAATCTCTTGCTATTCTTAGCATTGGTTTATTTCCTGGTATTAAATGTACATCAGATGCATCAAGTTTCATCGCTTCATCTATATATTTATCTAAATTCATTTTCGATCCTCCTTTGTTTTTACTAATAAATTAGTAATTTTTTGTTTAATTCGTCTAAGGTTGTGTCTCCATATGTTACTTTTCTAATTCCATCAACTATTAATGGCTCATATCCTTGTTTTATTGCTTCATTTCTTATTTCTATACTTGATTTTCCTTCCATTATCATTGTTTTTATTTCATCTGTTACATTTAATATTTCAAATACACCAAATCTATCATAATAACCTGTATTATTACAATGTTTACAGCCTACTGCATCATAAGTTGTTCCAGATGTATCAAATTCTACTCCATATTTTTTTCCTATTGTTTCTATTATTCTTTTTTCCTCATTATTAAATTTCCTAGCTTTTTTACAATTAGGGCATAATCTTCTTACTAATCTTTGTGATATTACAGTTGCTAATGTACTTGATATATCATAGTCTGAAAGTCCCATTTTTCTTAATCTTGTTATAACTTCTAAGCTATCTATTGTGTGTATTGTAGATAAAACATAATGTCCTGTTTGTCCTGCTTGGATTGCTATTTCTCCTGTTTCTTTATCACGTATCTCACCAACTAGAATAATATCAGGGTCTTGTCTTAATACAGTTCTTAATGAATCTGCAAACGTGACTCTTGGATCTATTTCTATTTGGTTTAAACCTTCTATACGTATTTCTACTGGGTCTTCTATTGTTGTTATGTTTATTTCTGGTCTATTTAAATAATCTATAATACTATATAAACTTGTTGTTTTACCTTCTCCTGTTGGTGCTGCCATTATTGTTATACTATTTTTCTTGTTTATGCTTTTCTTTAATTGTTCTTCTGTTACTGGTAAGCCTAAATCAAATATATTTCTTATATTTATATCTTTTTTAAGTAGTCTTAAAACAAATTTTTCTCCATATACATTTGGTTGTGATGATACACGGATATTATAATCATCATATAATAATATTCTACCATCTTGTGATTCTTGTTTTTCTTGGTGCATATTTGATATTGCTTTTAATCTTCCTATTATTTGTTGTTGTTTTCCTTTTTCTATATTTGCTACTGTAAATAACTCACCGTCTATTCTATATCTTACCCTTACTTTGTTAAGCATTGGCTCTATATGGATATCACTTGCTCTTCTTTCCATACCTGTTTTTATTATACTATCTACAAGTGATGTTATTGTATCTCCTCTTCCTGTTGTGTTTAAATTATTTGTTGCTGTTCCTTCATATGTTTTTAATATTCTGTCTATATCTGGCTCAAATGTAATATAATTTTCCATAACTAAGCCTTTATTTAACATAAGCAAACGTACTGTTTCCATTGCTCTTGTATTTACTGTGTTTGCAAAACATACTTTTACTTTTCCATTTGCTACTTCAAAAGGAACTGCTTTATTTTTCTTTGCTACATCTAAAGATATATAATCTGTAACTTTTATTTTTACTGCTCTTTCATTAAGAACAATACCTTTTGTTCCTAAAATTTCTCCCATAGCTTCTATTAATTTATGAGGATCACAGACATCTAATATATATAAGATATCTCCTATCTTTTTATTTGGATGTTGTTTTTGGTAATCTAATGCTCTTTCAATATCTCCTTCTGTTACTATTCCTCTTTTAACTAATTCAACACCTATTGGTTGTCTTCTTTTCATTTCCATAGTTATATCTCTCCTTTGTAACCTTTTATCTTAATGTATAACTTGTTGTCCTATTCATACCTCCTGATTCAAAATGTACACTAATTACGTTTTTTCCATTTTCTATACTTTCTGTAAATGTACAATTTTCTATGTCCCAACATATCTTAACTTTATTTCTATATATCCCTTTATTTTCTTTTATAAATGAATATTGCACTCCATTATCAAATACTACGTAATTTTCTTTACACTCTAATATTTGTATATCTTTATGATTTACTTCTTCTGAAAAATAACTGTTAAATGTTGTATATTCTGTTAATGGGTCATTATAAAAGTTTGCATCTTTTGCATTTTTAAAAAATGCTCCTGATACTACTGCTATTATCCCAACTACTATTATCATAACAATAACATATACAGTTAATGAGATTAATGTTATTCCTTTTTGTGATTTCATCTATTAATTCTCCTTTGTTATTACTGTTGATAGTTCAACAGTTTGTTCTTTTGCGTTAAACATATATGATATTTTTACAGTTACTTTTTTTACTATGTTTGGTATTTTATCTTCGTTTCCTTCTATATCTGTATAATCTATTATTTCTATTGTTCTATAAAAGCCTTCTTCTCCTGGTATTTCTTCGTTTTCACAAACTATACTATCTCCATTTTTTTGGCTTCTTGTTCTATATAAATTATATCCATTATTTTTTAATTGTTCTATTTCATCTATTGCAAGATATGTAGCATTACCTCGTAATTCTATTTCTCTTGATTTACTATTTACTCTATATACAAGCATAGATACTATTGAGATAAATATAAATATTATAACAACTGATACCGCTATATCTATTCCTGTAAAGCCTTTATTATTTCGTAGCTTCATAATGTTCTCCTTTATAAAACATTTTAGATAATGTAATAATTATACATTAATACTAATACAAATAGTATTATATTTGTTGTTCCTAAATAAAACCCTATACTAATTTCATTTGATACTTGTTTATCTGTTTTTATATGTCTTTTCATCCTATTTTGTATTTTATATAGTAATATATATATTGCCATTGCTAGTAATGTAAATATTATTGCATTTGCTGTAATAAATTCTCCTGTAAATACACACATTGTAACTAGCATTAATAATATTGCATCTAAATAAGTACTTTTTGCAAACTTCTTTAATGTTATTGTGTCAAATAATAAAATTAGTATGTATATTATTAAATATATTACATATCTATATATATTAGCTTTTTCTACTACACATAGATATGCCATATATATCATAGATATTGCTAGTCCATAGACATTTACATATTTATCTATTTTTCTATTTTCATAGTCTATTCCACATATTAATATTATATATGTTAAATATAATACTACAAATATGTATTCTGCTATTTTAAACATACTACTATCATAGCTAAGTCCCATATAATATGCAATTAATACAAATAACCCACCTGATAGTATTTCTAATATTAAATATCTTGGTCTTATTTTTTCTTTACAATATCTACATTTTCCCCCTAAAAATATATAGCTAAATATTGGAAACAAGTCTAATAAACCTAATTTATGATTACAATTAGGACAATAAGAGTGTGTATGAACTATATCTTGTCTTTTTGGTATTCTATACACTGCAAGTGTATAAAAACTCCCAAACAAACTTCCTATTATAAATATTATGATATAAAAAAATGTTTCCATATGTCTCCTTTTATTAATCAAGCCATACACACATAGTGTGCGTATGGCTATTATTTATTTTACTTTAACTGTATTTATTAGCTATTAGCTGCTGAATATGTTAATGGAGTTACTTTCCAAGTACTAGTTGCTGAATCATATTTTACACCTGCATCTGTTGAAAATGTACCTGTGTCGTCACTTGGGTTTTCTGTTATTTTTATTGTTACAGTATTTCCTGGGTCATAAGCTGTAGATACAGAAGTTACCGTTACTTTATATCCGTTTATTTTTTTATCAGTGTCTAGTCCTAAATTTCCCTCTATCTTAGCAACTGTATCAAATGGATCTCCTGCCATAGCATTAGCTAATTGACCATTTAATTCCATATTAACTCTTTCTAAAACTTCAGCTCTATTTGTTTCATCTCCTGCTCTACTTGCTTGATTTAATATACCATTTTTTCCTGTTAGCATTGCAATTGATACACCTGCTAATATTAATAGAACAATAATTGTAATTACTAAAGCAATTAAAGTAATACCTTTATTATTTTTTAACATTTTTTAATTCCTCCTTGATTTTTAAAACCTATTTTTAAGAATGTGGATTTGCTGTTACCATTGTTTGTGTAGCTGGGTTTACATATACTGTTGCACTTACTCCATTTACACTTAAAGTAACATCATAATATCCATCATTAGTACTAACTTCATTATCTGCTGTAACTGATTTAACTGTTACATTTGCATTATTTCTTGGAATCATTGTTGTTAAGTTTGCATTGTTTATGACACTTTCATCTGTTCCTTCTCCTGGATCATATGTTGAATCCATATCGTTTGCTATAATTTCATTAAGTGTTAATTTTACAGCTTCTTCAGCTTCTGCTTTTGCTGTATCTGTTTTTGCATTTCCTGCTTGTGTTAATATTCCATTGTCTCCTGTTAACATTGCTATTGAAACACCTGCTAATATTAATAGAACAATGATAGTTATAACTAAAGCAATAAGTGTAATACCTTTATTATTTCTCATTGGTTTTTCCCCCTTTCTTCTTTAGAATTTAATTTATAATTGTATTATATCTTGTTAGATATAACGTTAATAACTAATTAATTATTTTTACTTTCTTTATTATTTAGTTCCAGTGTTTTGGAAGAAATGTCCACCTGAACTGCTGTCGTCATTATCTTTTGTTGAACTACTTCCGCCTGTTGTTCCTGAAGTTGAACCTGAGCCTGTGCTAGAACCACCTGTAGAAGAACCACTTCCTGATGGGTCAGTAGCTGTTGTTTCATATGGTCCAAATGGATTTGCTTTTCCAGGTTTGTAATCTCTTACTTTTTCATAATTGTTTAAATCAGAAGAAGTAACTGAATCAGTTTCAGTAGATTCATAATTAGATTCTGCTTTTAAAGTTTTAATTTCACTCTTCTTTGCTTCTACATCTGTCGAAGCAGAATATTGTACTTCATCTGGAACTTCCTTAGAAATTGGAATATATTCATAAAACAAGATTCCAAGTATTAGTACAATTGCTAGTGATAGCAATAATACAATAATTATTTCTTTAATAACTGATTTTGCCATATTCTCCTTCCTTTCTTTAGCTTGCTGTATTTGTTGTATTTGTGCTATTAGTTGTATTTCCTGTTGCATTTGTATTATTAGTTGTATTATCTGTAGTTGTAACAACCACATTTTCGTTTAATTCATCTTTATTAATAGAAATATCTTTACAAGTAAATGTAGCTTGTAATTCTGAGCCAGAAGGTCTCATATTAAACTCTTCTATTTTAAAACCTAGAGTACTATCATTTTCTATAGCAGAAATAAAATCTGTTATACAAATATAGCTACCAGTAACAGAAAAATCTAAATCATACGTTCCTTCAGCACCTGTTGTACTATCTCCAACGTTCATTTGTTGGATAGTAGCACCTTGTGAAGTTGCGTGATTTCCAAGTCTAACCCATAAAGTTTCTATATCATATGGTTTGCTTAAAGTTTCTACTTCTCCACCTTCATTAATTATTACATTATCTTCATATCTTTTCTTTGCATCTTCAAAACTTTGTGTATTTTGTTTAATTTCACTAAGTACACTTTGGTAATCTTTTTCAGCAAGTGAAGTAGCTTCTTGTATTTTTTGTTCTAGTTCTGCATTTTTAGCCTGTATACCTTTTATGCCAAGAATTTGCAGACTACCTTCAGTTCCTACTCCCTGTATAATTATAAAATAACCTAGTAATACCAATAATGCAATTAGAATTAAAATTAATAATTTTTTCATATTGGTAATTCTCCTTCTATTTGTATTGTAACAACACCGTTAGACTTTTGACCAGGTGTTGATGTTACTTCTGTTAGTATAACATCATTTTTTAAAACTGCTACAAAATATCCTAATTGTTCATATTTATCAGATTGTGCATTTATAACAATATGTCTATCTTGTGTATTTTGTATTGAAGTTATTTGAACACTAGCTGGTATAACTGACATAATTTGATTTAACAAATTAGGAATAGCATTTCTAGTCTTTTTCACATCTTGTATTCTTTGACTTGTACTTTCTAATTGTTCACTCTTTTGATTATATATATTAATACCTGTTTTTAATTCTTCATTATCAGCTTTAGCTAAACTTATTTGTGCATTTGTCTGAGCAATAGAATCGTTTGCCTCTTCTTCTTTTTGTTCCATTTGGTAATTAAGCACTCCAGAAAAACTACTATAAATTGCAATTAATAAGAACAAGCCAACAGCAACTCTAATTAAGCTCTTTTCAGTATTATCAAGTTTTTGTCCTAAGTCCCAAGTAAGGAAACCACCTAAGTTCTTTTGCTCTTTCTTAGTCTTATCTGGGTTAACTTCAATCTTCATCCAACTTGGTATTTGGTCAGCTAGAGTCTTTTTCTTGAAGTTCATACCTGTAACACCTTCACCAAGTCCCATTAAGGCTATAGAAATAGCTGAGTTTACTTCTATATAATCTTTTATACTAATATCTCTTGTATTTTCTATAAAATAAGGTTTTAAAATTTCACATTCTGAATCTGATAAATACTCTTGGAAATATAAGTCTATATTATTAATCAAAGCACCTGTACCTGTAATATAAACTTTTTCAAATTTATCAGTATTAGAATTTATAATTTTATTAACTTCATTGACAATATTATAAAGAGTAGGCATTATATCATCTAAGTAAGAATTAACTTCTCCTGTTTGTAATTCTCTACCCTCTGAAGTATAAATAGTAGTATTTTTACAAATTTCATAAGATTTAGCATAAGAATTTTCTTTTAAGTTAATCTTAGATAAGAAATCTCTACTACCTTCTTCCATAATGTCTACATCAAATATCTTTCCACCCATTATAGTAGTAATTGTTGTATCATCTTCAATATTTACTATAATACAATTTTCATCTTTTCTAACTTGTACTAAGTTAGGAATTGACATTGAAATCGGAGATATATTTGCTAAATGATATCCTTCTACTTCTTGTATTCTTTTGTTTAATTCAATTTTGTTGTCTGCTATATGAATTACTTTTATCTTATCTTTATCAATTTGGCTTTCTACTACCGCATATCTTGTTTCAAAAACATTTGGGTTGTAGCCCTTATCAGTACAGAAAGATTCAAACTCTGTTTTAATTGCCTTCTGTAAATCATTTTTTGTAAGTAAAGCAAACATATCAAAATAATTATACATTTCTTCTGACATATTAATACTAATTGGAGTCTTTTGACTGTATGTTTCTTCAATTACTTGGGAAACAGCATCATCGACTTTTTCGTAAAACTTCACTCCAAATGACTCTACTTTAAAATTGTCGTGTTCTTTTGAAACTTTTGCATATTTAATTAAATGTTCATCTATATATAGTCCTAGACAACTAGCCATTTTAATCTCCTTTTTCTTTGTTTATTTTTATTTTTTGCAATTAAAATTTTAAAATACTAGAATTAATTTTACAAAATTCTATAAATTTCTTGTATAAAACTCATAATATAGTTATATTTTATATTTTTTTAGAAAAAAGTCAATATATTTAATGTAATCGTAATACAAATGTAATAGAATTGTAATATTGTTAATTTTCCTTGATATTCTTAAGTTTACAGATAAAAAATCCATCTGTTTTTTCGTTTTGTAAAACTTCTAAATATCCATTATTTTCTTTATCAATATATTGTATAAAAAACTTATTTTTGTTATAAATTTTTCCATTTAAAATGTTATATAAATTATCTAATTTAAAATTAGAATTTTTTCCTAAAAACTTTTCTATAATATCTCTATTTTCTTTTTTAAAAACACTACAAGTAGAGTAAACGATTTCTCCACCAGGTTTTAAATATTTAGAACAAATATCTAAAATCTCAAATTGTAATTTGCTAATCTCTTCAATATCCTCTTTCTTCTTTTGCCATTTTATATCTGGCTTTCTTTTTAAAACACCTATTCCTAAACACGGTACATCTAAAAGAATTTTATCAAATTTATTCTTATAATCTTCATTATAACAGCTTGCATCATTAACTTTAGTTTTTATTATATTAATGCCTAATCTTTTACTATTTTCCTCGACTAATTTAGTTCTATGTTCATACACATCAAAAGCAAAAATCTCACCTTTATTTTTCATCATCTCTGCTAAATATGTAGTCTTACCACCAGGGCTACTACAAGCATCTAACAAAATTTCTTGTTCTTTTGGTTCAAGAACTAAAGCACTTAAACCAGCTACCTCATCTTGTACTGTGAAAAGACCATTTTTAAATGGTTCTAAATTTTCTATATTATTTACTTTATCTAAAATTAAAAAATCTTCTAAAATTCCCTCTTCACTTTTAAACCCTTCTTTTTCTAAAATAGCTTTTAATTCTTCCTTACTTGTTTTTAATCTATTTACTCTAATAGAAACTTTAGGTCTTAAAATAGAAGCTTTACAGAAATTTTCTATTTTATTATAAGAAAAACCTTCTTCTTTTAATTCTTCAATTATCCATAACGGCATAGAATAGCAAAAAGATAATCTCTTGTTTTCATCTTTTATAAAAAAGAATTCTTCATAATCTTTTTTTGTAACTTTCCTTAAAACTGCATTTGTAAAACCTATACTACCTTTATTACCATATTTTTTAGCTAAATTAACACCTTCATTAACAGCTGCAGACTTTGGTATTTTATCTAAAAAAACAATTTGGTAAATAGAAAGCCTTAAAATATTTAATATCCACAAAGATAATTTATTTAATTTTATTTTAGAATATTTTTTTATAATTTCATCTAAAGTCAATTTCCACGTAGTAACACCATACAAAATCTCAGAAACAAAAGCAAAATCTCTGTTATTTAAATTGTTTTTATTTCCTTCTTTTCTTATTTTATTAAAACTTTCATTTAATAAAATATTAGAATAAGAATTGTCTTTATCCATCTTATACAAAATCTTTAATGCTAATTCTCTTACTTTATCAACCATTTTTTACCTCCTTAAGGACGTTTCCATTATTATATCTTTTTTATTTTTTATTTTCTACTATTTTTGAATATTTTTTCTTTTCGTTGGAAAAGATATTTTTAAAAGTAATTATTTGGAGGTTTTGTATATGGATATAAAAAAACATATTATTATAACTGGTAATTCTACAGTTTCATGGAAAGATGCTATTGTTAAAGCAATTTCAGAAGCATCTAAAACTATAGATTATTTATCAGAAGTTAAAATTTTAGAACAAAGAGCTTTAATAGATGGCGATAGAATCTCACAATATTTTGTAGATTTAGATTTAAGTTTTGTAATTGACGTTAACCGTAAAGATAGTTAAAAGATTAAGGAGGCACATTGAATTTATGAACCCTTTAGAAAGTAATAAAACATATCAAGAATATGTTGATAAAAAAACACCTAATTCAAAAATATTAAAAAATTGTTTTAATGCATTTTGGGTTGGTGGCTTAATTTGTACAATTGGACAAGTTATTCTTAATATATGCAAAGAAAGAGGTTTTGATACCCAAACTTCAGGTACAATTGTTTCCATTTTATTAATTGGTATCTCTGCATTTTTAACAGGGCTTAATTTATTTAATAAAATAGGGAAATTTGCAGGAGCAGGTTCTCTTATTCCAATTACTGGTTTTGCAAATTCAATTGTTTCACCAGCTATGGAATATAAGTCAGAAGGATATGTTATGGGTGTTGGTGGAAAAATGTTTACAGTAGCAGGACCTGTTTTGGTTTTTGGTATTTCTACTTCTATTCTTGTTGGAATAATTTATTTAATATTTAATACACAAAATATAACATTAGTGTGAGAAAAATGGGGACGGGGCTTTTTTGTCTCATTCTTGAAATATTTGTAAAAATGAGAAAAAAATGCCCCGTCCCTATTTTTCTCAAAAAGGAGTTGATTTTTTTGAAAAAGATTGGTAAACAAACTATTAAATTTGATAACCCTCCTACTATTTTAGAGTGTAATAGCATTGTAGGTCCTAAAGAAGCTAATGGTCCTCTTTCTAAGTATTTTGATAAAACTCTAGAAGATGAGTTCTGGGGAGAAAAGTCTTGGGAAAAAGCTGAGAGTAAAATTATTAAGGAAAATGTTAATATGCTTATTGCAAAATCTGGAATAAATTCACAGAATATTGATTGTGTATTTGCTGGTGATTTATTAAATCAGTGTATTTCTTCTAGCTTTGGTTTAAGAGATATTAATCTTCCTTTTTTCGGTGTTTTTGGTGCTTGTTCTACTTTTGTTGAAAGTTTATCTTTAGGTGCTATTTGTGTAGAAAGTTTTGCGAATTATGTTTTATGTGCTACTTCTAGTCATTTCTGTAGTGCTGAAAAACAATTTAGATTTCCTTTAGAACTTGGTAATCAAAGACCCCCTTCTAGCCAATGGACTGTTACTGGTAGTGGTGCTGCTATTCTTTCTAAAGAAGGATGTGGTCCTTTTATTACTCATATTACACCTGGTAAAATTGTTGATATGGGTATTAAAGATGCTAACAATATGGGTGCTGCAATGGCTCCTGCATTTTCACAAACTTTAATTACTCATTTTTTAGACACTGGTAGAAGTCCGAATTATTATGATGCTATTATTAGTGGTGATTTAGGTTATATTGGAAAAAGTATTGCGATTGATATTTTAAAGAATAACGGTTATAATATAAAACCTAATTATGATGATTGTGGTGTTCTTATTTTTGATAAAAGTTCTCAAGATACTCATTCTGGCGGTAGTGGTTGTGCGTGCTGTGCTACAGTTTTTTCTGGTTACTTTTTTAAACAATTAAGAGAAAGAAAATTAAAAAAGATTCTTTTAATTGCTACTGGTGCTTTGATGAATTCTACTTCTTCACAACAAGGAGAGAGTATTCCTGGTATTGCTCACGCAGTTAGTATTGAATTGTAAAATAATAATATAGTCTAAATTATTATTTTTTTACTTTTAGAAAGTCTTTATTTGTTTTAAGGTGGTGATTAATTTTGGATATAAATTGGGCTAATGTTTTTGATTTTTCTTCTTTAGCTAAATGTTTTATTATTGGCGGTCTTATTTGTGTTATAGGACAGATTTTAATTGATAAGACAAAACTTACTCCTGCTCGTATTTTAGTTATTTTTGTTTCTACTGGTTGTATTTTAGGCGGACTTCGGTATTTATAAATATTTGGTAGATTTCGCAGGGGCTGGTGCTACTGTTCCTCTTACTGGTTTTGGATACAATTTAGCAAAAGGTGCTATTGAAGCTGTTAAAGAATATGGCATTATTGGTGCTTTTACTGGCGGTGTTAAAGCTGCAAGTGGTGGTATTGCTGCTGCTATTTTCTTTGGTTATATTGCTTCTCTTATTTCTAAGCCTAAAATGAAAAAACAATAAAAAATAATCAAAAAAAAATAAAGTGTTTAAATAAAATTCTATATACACTTTATTTTTTCATTATATTACATATTTATTATTTTTATGCTTTTTTTGCTATTTCAGCAATTTTTGTAAATGCTTTTGGATCTGATACAGCTATTTCTGCAAGCATTTTTCTATTTATTGTTACATTTGCTTTTTTAAGTCCTGCTATTAATTTGCTATATGTAGTTCCATTTAATCTTGCTGCTGCATTTATTCTTGCTATCCATAATTTTCTAAAATTACTTTTCTTATCTTTTCTTCCTATATATGCATATGTTAATGATTTCATTACTGCTTGGTTAGCATTTCTAAATCTATAACTTTTTGCTCCATAATATCCTTTTGCTTGTTTCAATACTTTTTTATGTCTTGCTCTTGTTGTTCTTGCTGTTTTTACTCTTGCCATTATAATTCACCTTCCTTTTTCCTATTTGTTCTTAACTATTAATTTCCATATGGTAACAATTTTTTAATTGTTTTTTCACAAGTTTTATCTGCATATGAATTTTGAATCTTTCCTGATTTTTTTTGTCTTTTTGTTTTGTTTGCTAATAAATGTCTTCTGTTTGATTTTGTTCTTTTTATTTTTCCTGTAGCTGTTAAAGAATATCTTTTTTTAGCAGCTTTATTTGTTTTTAATTTTGGCATAACTAAAACTCCTTTCGCTTATTTATTTTTATAGCAGAATTATTTTTCTGCTTTTTTAGCTAAAATTGTAAACATATTTCTACCTTCTAATTTAGGTTTCTTTTCGACAGTTGCAATATCTTCTAAGTTTTCTATAAACTTATTTAAAACAACTTCACCCGCTTTAGAGTTATTGATTTCTCTTCCTCTAAATCTTACAGTTATTTTTACTTTATTGCCATCTGTTAAAAATTTTCTTAGATTTTTTAATTTAAAACCAAAGTCGTGTTCTTCTATATTTGGAGTTACTCTAATTTCTTTTATTTCTAATGTTTTTTGCTTTTTCTTTGCTTCTTTTTCTTTTTTTGCTTGTTCAAACTTATATTTTCCATAGTTCATTATTTTACAAACTACTGGTTTTGTATTTGGTGCAACTAATACTAAGTCTAAATTTTTGTTTTCCGCTTTTTCTAAAGCATCTTCTAGCGAAACAATTCCTAGTTTTTCCCCATTTTCTCCAATTAATTGAACTTCCTTTGCTCTAATTTGTCTGTTTACTGGTAATTCTTGTTTTATAAAAAACACCTCCAATAATAAAAAATTTGACTTTTGTTACAAGTCAAATTAAAACATAAATTTAGCATAACTAAATATTATTTAATTCTAACCTTTTTCCACTAAGATAAGGTGAGAAGTTTTACTTCTTCTTGTAACAAATAATATTATACAATAGTCAAGACCATTTGTCAACTGTTTTAGCAAATTTTATTCTGTATCTCTTTTATTTTTTCTTTGTTTCTTTTCTTCTAGAACTTTTTCTAATCTTTCTAATTCTTTCTTCGTTTCTTCAATTTCTTCTTCTGTTTTCATAATAGGCATAAACTCTTCTGCAAACCTATATTCATCTCTATTTTTAATATATAAAAGTCCTATAATCGAAAAAACTACCGCTCCTACAAAATTTACTATTAAATCTTTCATAGTATCATTTATTCCTATATCTAAATATCCACCATCTATACTTATAGCAGAATTTTCACCATCTACCCTTCCATAAATAATTGTTTTTTCAATATCTTTTATTATTTTAGCTTTGTTTTCACCACTTTCATTAAGCATGGTTGAAGATATTGTTGATATTACTCTATCTTTTTGCATATCAGTATTAAATGTTTTATCCATACCATATTCTATGAATTCCCACAAAACGCCTATTGTCATAGAAAAACAAAAAGCAACTAAAGCAACAAAAACTGGTGTTAACATTTTATGGAATTTTGTACTTCTATTTAATATATCTATCATAGAAAATCCAATTGCTCCACAAAGAAAACCGTTTAAAGTATGAAGTAATGTATCCCAATGTTTAAAAGTCCCATAGAAATTCTGCACTTCTCCTAATATTTGTGCTGAAAATATAAATAAAAATATTATTATTTCTAAAGTATTTGGTAATTTTATATTTAATTTTCTCTCTATAATTATTGGTATTAAAAATAATATTAAAGTTAAAATACACATAAATACATTTTCATAGTTTCCTCTAAAAAATTGAAAAATCATTGTTAAAATTACTAAAAATCTTAAAACAAAATACACTGTTGCTGTAGCTTTTTTATTTTTACCAAAAACAACTAATCTTTTCAAGCAATCAACTCCTTACAAATCTTTTACATACCAAACATCACAAGCATAATGTTCTGTTTTTATTAATGGCTCTTCTAAATTCTTAAAACCATATTTTTTATAAAATTTATTTGCAGCAATCATATTACTTAATGTTTCTATATAACATCTTTTATAATATTTTTTAGCATAATCAAGTGCTAGTTCCATTAATTTATGTGCTATTCCTGTACCTCTTGCTTCTTTTAAACAATACATTTTCTGTAATTCACATACATCATCTATCCCCTGTAGTTTACCTATTCCACAACCACCAACTACATTATCATTTTTATCTACTACTACCCAATATTTAAAACCTCTTTTATTATACACTTCAGAAAACCTACCTAAATCTGGGTCACTCCAAGCTAAACCTTCACGATTTCCTCCAAACTCTATTAAGCAAGTTCTAATTACATTTTCTACTTGTTTATTATCTTTTGCTTGTATTTCTCTTATTTTGTATTTCATTTTATTTTTAATCTCCTATTATTACAATTCTAATCTATTAAATATTTCTTAGCAATTTCATAAAACATTTGAGTACCTATTAAAATAGGATTTTCTCCAACTGTAAAATTTTCGTTATGTTGAGGGTAAAATTTATCTTTAGTACAACCCACAAAAATCATACAACCTGGTACTTTTTCTAAATAATATGAAAAATCTTCTGAAGTTGTTGTTTGGTAATTTGTAATAACTTTATTAACTACTTTTTTAGCTAAATCTTGTACAATTTTAGCTTCTTTTTCAGAATTTACAACAACAGGATATTCTACTAAAAATTTGACTTCTGCTTTTCCACCCATTTCTTTTGCAATCTTTTCTACAGTTTCTACTATTTCTTTTTTTGTTTTCTTTCTTGTTTCATTATTATTAGTTCTACAAATGCCTTTCATATGTACAACATCTGGAATCACGTTATTAGTTTTTCCTCCTGAAATTGCAGTAACTCCTGTTATTACTTTTTCATCTATATCCACATCTATTTTTGCAAGTTCTTTTAGAGCTATTCCGATTCTATTTGCAATATAAATAGTATCAACACATTTTTCAGGCATTGCTGCGTGTCCGCCTTTACCATAAACTATAATATCATATGGGTCTGATGAAGCCATTACAGTTCCTTCTTTAATTCCGATTTCATCTTCTTTTAGTTCACTCCATACATGTATTGCAAATGCTTTATCAACTTTTGGGTTTTCTAATGCCCCATTTTGAACCATAAATTTAGCACCTGCATCACCTTCTTCATCTGGTTGGAATAATAGTTTTACAGTTCCTTTTATTTTATCTTTATTATCAATTAAAATTTTAGCAAGCGAAAGTAAGATTGTCATATGGCTATCGTGTCCACAAGTATGTTTTGTTCTTCCTGTTTCATCCATAACAACAGCATCCATATCACTTCTAAATAAAATACAAGAGCTATTTTCTTTTCTTTCTTTTTCACCTTTTAAAGTTGCTACAATTCCAGTTTCATATATATTTGTATTTATATCTTCATATCCCATTTCTTTAAGTCTAGATTTTATATAACTTGCTGTTTTAAATTCACATTTACCTTTTTCTGGGTTATTCCAAAAAAATTCTTTGTCTTTTTTCATTTGGTCTTTTAAATCTAGAACCATCTTTTCAATATTCATATATTTTTCCCTTTCAAATTAGAATTTTAAATTTTTATCTTACTTAAAAAGTTTAGTAATTCTATCAATAGCTTCTTTTGTATCTTCTTTACTAGAAAAAGCAGTTAATCTAAAAAAGCCTTCTCCATATTTTCCAAAACCTACTCCTGGTGTTCCAACTACTGCCACTTCATTTAATAATTTATCAAAAAACTGCCATGAATCAATTCCGTTTGGTAGTTTTAACCATATATATGGGGAATTTTCTCCTCCATATGTTATAAAACCTATTTTTTCTAGTTCTTGTTTCATATATTTTGCATTTTCTTTATAATATTTTATATTTTCTCTAATTTCTTTTTGTCCTCCATCAGAATAAACAGCTTCTGCACCTCTTTGTGTAATATACGGAGCTGCTCCAAATTTAACGCTTTGTCTTCTTCTATATAAAGTGTTTAATTCCACTTTTTCTCCACTTTTTGTATATAATTTCAACTCTTTTGGAATAGCAACAAAAGAACATCTAACTCCTGTAAAACCTGCAAGTTTAGAAAAAGACCTAAACTCAACAGCAACTTCTTTTGCTCCTTCTATTTCATATATACTATGTGGAATTTTCTCTTCATCAATAAATATTTCATAAACAGAGTCATAGAAAATAACTGAATTATTTTCTTTTGCATATTTAACCCAAAGCTCTAATTGATTTCTTGTTAAAACAGTTCCAGTTGGGTTATTAGGAGAACATAAATAAATAATATCAATATGTTCATTTGGTATTTCTGGTGTAAAACTATTTTCTTCAGTTCCTTTTAAATAAGTGATATCATTTCTTCCAAGCATAATATTAACATCTCTATAGGCTGGATATACTGGATCCATTAAAGCAACTTTGCTATTTCTAGAAAATATTTCAGATACACCTGCTAAATCACCTTTACTTCCACTACCAATAAAGATTTCGTCTTTTTCTAAATTAACATTTCTTCTTTTATACTCAACATCTAAAATTTTTTCAATTAGGAAATCATATCCTTGAACTATACCATACCCCCTAAAAGTTTCCTTTTTAGACATTTCTTTAGTTGCTTTTTCCATAGCATTAATAACTGAGGGAACTAAAGGAAGTGAAACATCGCCTATTCCTAAATTAATTATTTTTTTGTCAGGGTTATTTTTCTTAAAAGCTTTTTTCTTCTCTTCTATCATAGAAAATAAATAATCATTTTTAATATTTAAAAAATCTTCATTTACACCTGCCATAATTTCTCCTTTTTCTTTTAAAATATTCTATGGTCTTAATAAATCTTCTAATTCTACTTTGCTTCCATATTTTATAATTATTGGTACTGATTTTGATAAGGTTACTCCTTCTATTTTTGATTTTACATCTCTTGTTCCTGGTATTACTACTGCATTTTCTGGTATTACTATTTGACCATTTTCATTAGGTAATATTATTTTTCCATTTACATTATCATAAACTGGCGTACTTCCTGTTATTGTTACACCTGCTCCTATTACTGCTCCAGTTTTTACAATTGTTCCTTCTGTTATTTGTGAACCTGCTCCTACAAATACATTATCTTCTATTATTACTGGATATGCTCCTACTGGCTCTAATACTCCACCTATTATTACTCCTGCTCCTAAATGTACGTTTTTTCCTATTTGTGCACAAGAACCTACTAAAGCTAAAGAGTCTACCATTGAACCTTCATCTATATATGCTCCTATATTTGTATAACAAGGTGGCATAAATGTAACACCTTTTCCGATAAACACACCATCTCTTACAGATACTGTTGGTGATACTACTCTTACTTTTTCTTCTATATTTATTTTTCTTTCTCCCATTGTATCTTTATCTATTGTGCCATCTTCAAATTTTACAATTTCGCCATATTTAAAACCTAATAATATAAATTGTTTCACCCATTTATTAACAACCCAATTATCATTATTTTTTTCGGCTACTCTAACTTTTCCTGAATTTAAGTCTTTTTTAAATTCTTCCCATACTGGCATAAATTCTTTTCTTGTTAAATTCTCATTTTCTAACATTTTTAAATACTTATCCATATTAGACCACCTTCTCCTTTCTAATTTGTATGAATTATATCATTTTAATTTTATTATAGTCAATTAAGATTCCTCTTGTTTTATTTGCTCTTTATTTAAGATTGCTTTTGTTATTGCTTGCCTAATTCTCCAAGTAATTCTTTGGTCTGCTACTCTTATTTTCTCATCTTTTTCCAAATCTTTTAGAATATTATTTATCTCTTTTGTTAAGTCAATATACAAAAAGCCATAATTATTATATTTATTACAAATACTTTCTACATATCTTACAATTAATTCTTCATTGTTTTTTTCACTCTTCTTATTGCTTTCTTTATTATTTACTTTCTTAACTAAAATAATATTATCCTGATTTAGAAGAAAATTATAATTTTCTTTTTTAAACTTTTCTTCATATATTTTCTTTGTTTGTTTTTCTAAATTTATTAATAATAAATATTTATTTTCCATACTAATTTTCCTATTCTCTTTCTAATTCTTCTATTTTACTTTGTTCTTTTTTTAATTTATATGCATTTATTAAAACTGCTCTTAATTCTTCTGGTAACAATTCTAAAGCTTTATTTCTTAATAATTTTGGAATACCATAATACCCTTCTGAAATTCCGCCTACCATACAAGCAATTGTATCTGTATCTCCTCCTATAGAAATTGCTTTTCTTAATGAATCCTCAAAACTATTTGATAAAAGAAATACATATATTGCTTGTGGTACTGTTACTTTACTTGTTCCATTAAATTTATTTTTTCTTTGTAATTCTTCTAGGTTATATTCTAAATTATATCCATATTTTTCCGTTACATATTTAAAGATTTCTTTCTTACTTTTCTTTTTTCTTTTTATTATTCTTCATCATATCCTCCTTTCTGTGAACTACCCATTGTCTGAAGCAATGGGATTGCGGTTTCCTATATTTCAAAGATTTCTTTTAAATAATAATTTTTTTGAATTAACTTCGATATTGAACAATTTTGCCATTGTTTTTTGTGTTAACAAAAAATCTTCGTTGTCATATAAAACCTCTACTGATATATTTTCATTATTTTAACTCTGATATACAACCAAGTCTTTTAAATTTTCTATATTAATAAAGTCTTTCCCTTTTTTATCTTTTTCAATCTTTTTCCTATACCTATCTTCCTCAGAAAAAACACAACCACAATATTTTTGCATATAAAGTCCCAATTCTCTTGCTTTAGCTTGACCTTGTCTAAAACCTACTCTAAAATCTCTATATAAAAATTCAACTCCATATTTTTTAGAAATAACTTCTCCTAAATCTTTTATAATCTCGTGTTTTTGATATGGACTAACTAGAAGTGTAGTAGATATTGTATCAAAACCGTTTTCCTTTGCATATTTTGCTGTTTGTTCTAAACGAACTGGATAGCAATAGTCTTGGCATCTAGTATCTAAAGAATTTACAACATTTTTACAAAAATCATCTAAACCATAATTTTCCTCAAAAATAGCATTTACATTTATACTATTAGTATATTCTTTTAAACAATCTCTTCTTGCTTTATATTCCATATATGGGTGAATATTAGGGTTAAACCAATATACAGTTGGTTCTATATTTTCAGACCTTAATTCATCTATACAATATACGCTACAAGGTGCACAACAAGTATGTAATAATAATTTCATTTTTAACTTCCTCTCTAATTATCATATGTAATAATATATCATATTTTTTTAAATTTTTCCAGTAAGTAAAAAGTAGCAATTTATTTTTTTGCTACTTCTTGTAATTTATAAATATAAATATTATCAAAAGTTTCTATTTTCTCATAAGTAACATCTTTATTATAATGTTCTTTTATAAACAAAACTATATTATCAATATAATTTTGATAGTAGTTGCCAGACCACACAACATCCCCATCTATTAAATATACATTTTCTTTTAATAAATCTAAAAATGTTCCTTCTAAATTATACCTTTCTTTAAAATCATAATAATTTTTAGTAAACATATCCCATCCGCCCATAACTCTTAAGTTTGAAAAAGCATTTTTAGGTGGCATTTCATATACAGAATACACTAAATATCTATATTGAAGTGAAGGAACAGTATATAAATATACATTTTCTTTATGAGAGTTTGTATATTCAATTACATCTTTATAATTTCTATAATCTTCTAAATTGTAATCAAATTTATATGCTCCTCCTGCAAATATTACTGTTATAACTATTATAAAAATTGATAACACCTTTATAATATCATCTTTACTTTCTTCTTGTCCTTCTTTATCATTTTCTTCTTGTTCTTTTTCTTGTTTACTATATTTTATGAAATATAAAAACATTGCTGTTCCTAAAATATATTCTGGAATTACTACTCTATGCATAGTTCTTCCAACTACTATAAATATTAAATTTGTTAAAATTGTTGTTAAAAATATTCCTAATATAAACCATCTTTTATCTTTATTAGTATAAATTACAATTACAAAAAAGCCTAAAAATACTAAACTTATATATGGTAAAATATCTTTCATTTGGTCTATTACACTATTTAAAACTTCTTCTATATCAAAATCAAAATTATATATATCATTATTTTGTTTTTTATAATCATAAATTTTTTCTAAATTCTCTTTACTGTATACATTTTCATCTCCAAAATTAAATGTATAAAATAAGTAATGATCGTTTTTAGACCAACCAATCTCCTCAAAAACTTCTTTATTTTCTTCATAACCTGCATATGATATATCTTGCAAAGTCACTCTTATATCATTATATTCCATATAATTTTTATATACATCATCTGAATTATAAATTATATGATTTGATAAATACACAATAATAGTTATTACTAAGAAAACTAAATAATGTTTTATTATTTTAATAATATTTTCTTTATCTATTTTTTTACTAATAAATAATATTAATTTATATACAAAATATATAGCAAAAAATGGAGCAATTATTAACAAAGATTGCATTCTTGTCATTATACCTATTGTAAATAAAATAATATATAACAAAATATATTTCTTAGATTTTTTATCTTCTTCTATATAACTTAATAAAATAAAAAATGAAGTAAGTATTAGAAGTCCTGCAACTGATGTGTATTGTATTAATTGTAAAAGCGATGTATAACATACACTTGCAAATATTACATATAGCAAATATGAAAGTTTGTTATTGCTTTTTTTAACAATTAAAGTTCCAATTATAGTAAAACAAATAAACTGCATAAGTAATAAAAACATTGTATGCCAATTTACCATAGGTAAAACTCTAAAAAACAAACTTAATATAAAACATAAAACTGGATGTATATATATTCCGTGTATATTATAAGTTCCGGTCTAGACCAGAATATAAATTATAAATTATAAAGTCATCCACTTGTTCATATTTTATATCAAATATAAGGTTTGTTACTCCAAATATTATTAAATTAATAAAACCAATTACAATTAAAATTTTATAATTATTTTTAATTTTTTCTAGCATATTAACTCCTATACTAAAGCTGATGATATATGGAAAATATTACATTTTTCTTTTAACATATCTTCTGCCTTATGAATTACTTTATGATCATCATCAAGAAAAATTGCATGGTCATAACCATTGTTTAATTTTTCTTGTATTTTTTTAGCTTTTATTATATTTCTAGTATCGTCTCCATAATCTTTAGCTTCTCTATTTAAAATTATATAATTTTTTTCATCTATAAAACTAGCATTATTTTTTAGCCACTCTTTCTTTTCTTCAACTATTATATTACTTCTTGCCATAGATAATATATATAAATCCAAGTTCTCTATTTTACTTATCTTTTCTAATTCATTTATAACAATTTCTATTGGCTTACCATTTAAAAATAAACCTTTAGATTTTGTTGTTATACTTCCAGATGGGTGTATGATATATTCTACAATTGTTCCATCCATATCAACAAACATAGCAACTTTTTTATATTTATAACATATTGTTTTTATTTTATTATAAAAATCTGACATATTTTCTCCTTTCTTTTAGAAGATTAAATTAATTTTTCACATCTAAATTTTATAATTTTTATAAATTTCTTCATTATGCTCAATAAAAAACTTCTTGTCCTATTCTTCATTATACCCTAAATGTTTATATGCTGGTGGTAATACTACTCTTCCCCTTAATGTTCTTGCTATAAAACCAATTTGTATTAAATATGGTTCATAAACATCTTCTATTGTGTCTACTTCTTCTCCAACTGTTGCTGCTAAAGCTTCTATTCCAACCGGTCTTCCATTATATTGTACTATCATTGTATCTAATATTTTTCTATCTATTTCATCTAAACCTAATTCATCTATTTCTAGCTTATTTAAAGCCATTTTAGCAATTTTAAGAGTTATATGTCCATCTCCCAAAACTACTGCAAAGTCCCTAACTCTTTTAAGAAGTCTATTTGCAACTCTAGGTGTTCCTCTAGACCTTCTTGCTATTTCAATTGCTGCTTCTTCATCTATATTTATTTCTAAAATATTACTAGACCTTCTTACTATTTTTGCTAAATCTTCCACAGAATATAATTCTAGTCTATGAATAATACCAAATCTATCTCTTAATGGAGTTGTTAATGACCCCGCCTTTGTTGTTGCTCCAATTAAAGTAAATTTTGGTAAATCTAATCTAATAGACCTACTACTTGGTCCTTTTCCTATTACTATATCTAAAGTAAAATCTTCTAATGCTGGATATAATATTTCTTCTACACTTTTACTTAATCTATGTATCTCATCTATAAATAAGACATCAAATTCTGTTAGATTAGTAAGCAATCCTGCTAAATCACCGTGGCTTTTCTATCGCTGGTCCTGATGTTATTTTTATATTTGATTTCATTTCATTTGCTATTATACTAGCTAATGTTGTTTTTCCAAGTCCCGGTGGTCCATAAAATAAACAATGGTCTAATGGTTCTTTTCTTTTTTTTGCTGATTCTATATATATTTTCATATTTTCTTTTACTTTATCTTGTCCTATATATTCATCTAAATTTTTTGGTCTTAAAGAATTTTCCAATTTTTCTTCTTGTACATTTTCAAGTTCTGGACTTACTATTCTTTCTTCTTCCATTTATAAAAACTACTCCCTTTCATCTAACATTTTACTTTAATAAATTATTTATACTTATTGATGTCGATATCTCTATTTCTTGTTTCATATCATTATAATATTCTTCTAATAAATTTCTTTCTTCTTCTGGTAATTCTTCTAATATTACTTCTGTTCCATCTATTTTATTGAACCATTTTTCATCAAAATAATATTTACTTGTTACTATTCTTTCATTATTTAGTGATACAAAGTCTTTTCTCGCAAACATATTTGTTCCTAAAGATACTTCTTTTCTTTCTCTTTCCGATTTTTCTTCTTTTATTATATTTTCATCATTTCCTTCTACTAAATATTTAAAAGTTGGTTTTATATCTAATTTGTTTACTGGTTTTTCTATTTTTAAATTTTCAATTCCAGGTATTTTAATTCCACAGGCTACCCTTATATAATTTAATTTTATATCTACATCATTTAAATTTTCGTTTGTTTGTTTTAGAAAGTCTAACATTTCTTCATTATACATATCTATTCCGTTATGATCCCCATATACTAAAATAATAGTATCATCATATAAATCAGCTTTTTTTAGTTCTTCTATAAATATTCCAAATGCATAGTCTGCATAATTCATTGATTCTAAGTAATTTCCAAAAAAACTATCTTTATATTTCCCAACATCTATATTCACTTTTGTTCTATCTTCTAAGCCGTCTAATGTAAATGCTGTATGTGATGATGCTGATACTATATAACTAAAAAATGGCATATTATATGTTTTTAATTTTTCTACTGCTTGTCTATATAATAATTCATCTGATAAATATCCCATTATATTTTCTGATTGGTCTTCAAATTTATCTTTTAATTCAAGATTATCTACACCAAAACTTTTATATACATTTTCTCTATTCCAAAAATAGCCATAATTTCCATGCATATAAGATGTATTATATCCTTCTTTTTTTAACATTGTAAATATATCATCATATTTATTAGAATAATATTTACTGTATGACATTCCGGTTTTCCATAGGATATAATGATGTTACTGTTGAAAATTCTGAGTCTGCTGTACTAGAATAACTTTGCATAAACATATTAGAAAATTCTATATTTTCATTTATGAATTTATTTATATTTGGTGTGATTTCTTTTCCGTTTATAGTTTTATTAATTATAAATTCTTGCAAAGATTCTAATTGTAATATTATGATGTTTTTTCCTTTTGCTATTTTTTCAAAATTATAATTACTTTTACCATATTTTTCGTCATATTTCTCTCTTAATTTATTATAATCTTCTAGCATTTCTTCTTTATCATCATATTTTGCTGATTTTTTTAATGTTATTAAACTTTTTATATCTGCTATATGATATCCATAAATTGTTCCACCATTTACTTGAGCATCTTTATTATATGGATGTTCTTCTGCTTTTTCCACATATTTTACCCATTGTGTAGATACTAGATATATTGTAATTACACCTGATAGTATTCTAAATAAAATAACTTTCCAATTTGCCTTTTTCTTTTTTTCTATTCTTACTTTTTTACTTATTAGCATTATAAAAATCAATAATATGTCTATAAAATACAATATTTGTTTAAATTCTAAAAGCATAGGAAGAGTTCCTCTTATTTCTTCTCCATACTGTAAGTTTGTTATTTGCATAATTGATAATACTGAGCTTGAATAAGTATAATATAAATTATCCGCAAATAATAATAAGCTAAGTATTATATCTAATACTATCGTAAAAATTGTTCTTATCTTATTTGGTAACACACATATCGCACTTATAAAAGTTAACAGAAACATTGCTGTTCCTATTATTACTTCCTTATTTATTATTTCTCTTATTGATATTGTACTTTCATAAAAAAATATTGTTTTTAATAACAGTAAAACACCTATAAATACAGGAAATGCTATTGAATTTATAAATTTATTTATTCCTTTTAATATATTTTGTTTATTTATTATATTTTTTGTTTTATTTTTTATTTCATTTTCTTTAACTTTTATTTTTTCCATACTTTTCCTTTTCTATTTTAAATTGTCTATAAAATTCTCTATTATAGATAACATTTTCTCATTATTTGCTATGTATTTTTTAGGTTCAAATGTTTTTACCTTTTCTATTGCTTTTTCTAACTCTGATACATCTTCTATTCCTATAATATATCCATTTTCACTAAAGTTTTCTATTATTTGTTTTTGATGGTCATTTACATGTTCTCCATATTTATGAAGTCTTGGTACTGCGATTACTTTTTTTTCTAATTTTAAAGAACCTATAATTGAACCTACGCCTCCATGTGTTATTATTAAATTTGCTTGAATTTGGTATTTTTCTAATTCATCTTGTGATATTAGACTAAATATTTCCATATTTTTAGATTTATATTTTGTATATCCTGCTTGTACTATTACTTTTTCCTGTATTACACCATTATTTATTAATTTATCTATTTCTTCTAATAGCCTATGAAAACTATTATTCTGTGTTCCTAACATTACTAATATCATTTATATATTGAACCTCCATACATTGCTTTTGGATATAATTTTAACATTTCTTCCCATTGTACTATAAATAGGTCTGCTATTGGGTATATTAACTTTCCTGTGGCTGTTTTTTTATTTCTATTCGCAAAAGTTTCTATATATATTATTTTACTACCAAATATTTTGCCTAACACACACATTGGACCTGCTGTATGTGTTCCTGTTGTTATTATTACTTTTGGCCTTATTTTAAAATAATAATATATTGTTTTTAAGCACAAATAAAAATATTTAAAAACATAAGTAAATATTTTACTTCTTGTTCCATATGGTAAAAAATCTATTTTATTTCCATACTTCTCTCTTAAAGAACTATTTGCCTCATCTTTTTCTGTTATTATATGATAATCATATTTTTCAAATAATGGCGACAATTGTAATAACTCACTTAAATGTCCGCCAGTACTTGATATAAATAATACTTTTTTCTTCATTACACACTCCTTTTTCTAACAATCATATTATATCTTTTTTTCCTTTTTATGTCAAAAAAATAACTATGTTTTTTACATAGTTATTTTAGATTTTGTTTTATTATGCACGTGGATGTGCTTTTTTATAAATATCTTTCAAACCACTATCTTGGAATTGCATATATACTTGTGTTGATGATATGTCTGAGTGTCCAAGCATTGTTTGTATTGCTTTTAAATCTGCACCATTTTGTAATAGATGTGTTGCAAATGAATGTCTTAATACGTGTGGTGTAATATCTTTTGTTATATGAGCTTGTTCTTTATAGTATTTTATTATTTTCCAGAACCCTTGTCTTGTTAATCTTCCACCATTTACATTTACAAATAAAGCATTTTCATTCTCATCTCTTATAAGTAAATCTCTTGCTTCTTCTATATATTCTTTTAAAGCTTTAAGAGCCATTGTTCCTAATGGTATTGTTCTTTGTCTATTTGCGTGAGTACAAGTTACATAACCTTCTTCTAGGTTAACATCTTCTATATTTAAAGATATTATTTCAGTTACTCTCATACCTGTTGCATAAGCAAATTCTAACATTGCTTTATCACGAGTACCTTTTAAATCAATATCTTTTGGCTGTTCTAATAATAATTCAACTTCTTTTGATGTTAGAACACTTGGTACTCTTTTTTCTATTTTAGGTGATTTTATATTTGCTGTTGGATCTAATCTTACTTTTTTTCTTCTTAATAAAAATTGATAATATGCTCTAATTGATGCTATTGCACGTGATATACTAGATGGCTTTTTACCATTATCTTGTAATTCTTGTATATAATTTTTTATTATATCTTCTGTTACTTTATGATGAAAAACTCCGATTTTATCTAAATATTTTCTATATTGTTTTAAATCTCTTCTATATGATTGTATTGTGTTTTCTGATGCTTTTTTTTCGTTTGCAAGAAATTCAAAAAATAATTTTAATTGTCTATCCATTTTTCTACCTACCTCTACTCTAAAATAATCTATTTACATAAACTACATATGTTATATCAAACTATTTAAAAAATGTAAATACATTTTTCGATTTTTTTTACATTTTTTAAAAATATTTTATAATTCCTTTTAAAATATTAGTACAAATAAAAACTTCTACTAAAGATGAAAATATCATAACTAACATCATTACTACTGAAAAAACTGTATGTCTTATTATCTCTAATTTTATATTTTCCTTTGCCCTATCTTTTACAATTGATTTATAAAGTTTAAAACCGCTTACTCCGATTGCTAAAATTGCAGGGATAATAATCAAGCTTGGTAATAATAAATTAACAAGAGTAAATACAAGTCCTTTAGATATCCCCATAATTGTAACACATACAGATACCGTATAACCAAAACAAAAACCTCTATATATTATAATTCCAAATACAATTGGTATTCCAATTACAGTTGTACCAAAGAACCACAATATAATTGCAAATAATATGTTTTGTATAATACTTGTTTTTAATAAACTCATATTATCTAATTTTTCTATTTGCTTAAATTTTTCTATAAAATTATTTAAATATTCTTGCATACTAGCTTTAGAACTTTCATCTAGATTATTTACGAAAAAAACACCTACAAATATTCCTATTATAAATAATAATGTTACTATCACATACTCTTTTTTATTATTTAATATATGTTTTACAATTACTTCTCTTATTTTTAAGCTTTTCTCTCTCATAAAAAAATCTCCTTATCGTTTATACATAATGTGTATTCGATAAAGAGTTTTTTTAGAACTTTTATTTTATCTTTTTACAGAAATTCTACCATAGTTTCCCCCGCCACCAGATTGAACTTTACAATTTCCGCTTCTTGCATTTTCTATATTTTCTGCAATTTTCTCTCCTACTACTGCTTCTATATCATCTTTTGATAATCTATGTAAAATATTCATTTCTGTTTCAAAATTATCTAATAGTTTTTGAACAGTTTTTCCGCCTACTCCTGGTATAAATCCTAGTGGTATTTGATATATATATGGTGGTCTATTTTCTGGACTTTCTGTTTTTGTTTTATCTTTTATTAATTCTATTCTATCAAAAACTCCAAATGTTACGTTTTTACCACCACAATATGGGCAATTTTCTACTGGTTCTTTTGTTTCTATTGATTTATTACAATCATCACAATATGTTCTATGGTATTTTCCAAGTTTTGGGTCTAGTCCATAATTTGCTAAAATCTTTCTTCCATCTTCGTTTTTCATTGCTTTTACTATTTCTTTAAAAGATATATCTTTAACTTGCATCTTATTATATTCTCTTGCTATCTTTGGAAGTGAGTGTGCATCTGAATTTGTTAAAAATGTTTTTGTTTCTAATTCTTTTATTTCATCTGCTAAAAAAGTATCTGAACTTAGACCAAGTTCTACTGCAAATATTTTATCAAATTTTTCTTTAAATACATTTTCTAGTCTATCTGTACAATTTCCATAATAGCTCTTATATGGTGTAAAGATATGAGCTGGAACTAATATTCCATTATACTTTTCTACTATATCTATTAAATCATATCCTGACAAATCAGTCCTTTGTGTACTTAATGTTATATTTTTCAAATGATGACTAAGCTCATTTGAAAATGCTTTTATATCGTTTAAATGTGGAAAATAGCACAAATTATGTGCTGCTCCTTTTTTACCATTTCTTCCTTTTTCTGATGTTTCTACTTCACTTCCTAAAATTATACATACTTTATCTTTATATATAATTCCTCCGTCTTCTAATTCATATGCTTCACCAGTTTTTAAAAATTTCTCTATATCTTCTATTACATATGGTGATGCACAATCTATTATTCCTACCACATTTATTCCTTTTTTATCTACGCACTCTTTTGCTATATTGGCAAAATTAAGAGATCTTGCTGCTGTTATTTTTATTGGTTTTCCATTTTCACTTCTTCCTATATGTACGTGTAAATCAGCAAATATTTCATACATTTTTTATACTCCTTATGCTTCTTCTTTCTTTTCTCCTAAATTAATCATTATTTTCTTAGCCGTCTCTACACTAAATAATGGCCTATTAGGATCACTATATTCTTCAAATAATTCTTTTGATAATTCATTTTTTTGTTTTTCTATTAATTTATCAACTTTTGGTTCATAATTATAAATAACTTCTTTTATAAAATCAATAAGATTTTCTGTTTCATTATGTATTTTTACTAATCTTTTTAATGCTGTCATATTAACTAATTCGCTTACTTGTATGTTCTCCATAAAATTCACAAATTGTATAAATGTTTCTAAATATCTATTATATTCATCTTTTAAATTTCTATGTTCCAATAATACTAATGCTTCATCTGGTTTAAAACCAATTCTCTCTGGTCTATCTAATAGCATACCTCCAAATTGGTCAACCAATTCTAAAATATCACTTTCTCTTTCTCTTGGATTGCTATTACTATAACGATTTACTTCTTCACACATCTTACAAAATCTTTTATTAAACCCAAGTGTTGCTAAGTAATCTGCTCCTTTTTTTGCATATGTATGGATACTTTCTAAATCTTGTGCATTATCTACTTTTTTTACATTACAAAGTAATGTTGCTGTTAATACTAAATTTTTATCTACTTCTATATTTGCATAATTTAAAAACATCCTTGCAATTTCTGTTTTAAATACTACAGATTTATCAAAGAATATTTTATTTTTTTTAGATAAATAATATATTATTTCCATTTTAGAAGCTAAATCTTCTTCTCCTAAAATATATTCTGCAAAAGTATCCATTTTTTCTCCTCCTTTGTGTCTAGCTCTACTAAAAATTCACTATCATACACTTTTATTATACAGAAAGAAATTAAATATTTCAATATTTTTGATAAATGTAATTAAATTGTAATATTACAAATCTTTTATTGCATTTCTTGCAAGTTCATCACATCTATTATTTAGTTCATTATCACTATGTCCTTTTACTTTTATAAAATTAACTTTATGTATTTTTGTTAAATTATACAACTCTTCCCATATTTCTTTGTTTTTTACAGGCTCTTTTGAAGCTGTTTTCCAATTGTTTTTTTGCCAGTTATATATCCACCCTTGTTTAAATGCGTTTACTACATATGCACTATCACTATACAAATCAACTTCACAAGGATATTTTAATAATTTTAAAGCCTCTATTACTGCTGTTAATTCCATTATATTATTTGTTGTTTCTTTTTTTCCGCCTGATATTTCTTTTTTGTTATCATTATAAATTAATACTGCTCCCCAGCCTCCAGGACCTGGGTTCCCAGAACAAGCTCCATCTGTGTATATTGTAACTTTTTCCATAATTATCAATACCTTTCCATTGTTTTTTTATCCAATTTATGGTAATATTATAACAGTTATTAATAAAATATACAAGAAAGGATTTTTTATGGGAAAAGTTTTAGGTATTGTTTGTGAATATAACCCTTTTCATAATGGTCATTTATACCATTTAGAAGAACTAAAAAAAATTACTGGTAGTAATTATTCTATTGCTATAATGAGTGGTAATTTTACACAAAGAGGTTCTACTGCTATTATTGATAAATGGTCTAGAGCTGAAACTGCATTAAAAGCTGGTATTGATTTAGTTATAGAACTTCCTACTTTATATTCTATTTCTAGTGCAGAAAATTTTGCAGACGGAGCTATTCACATTTTAGATTCTTTAAAAATTGTAGATTATGTTGGTTTTGGTGCTGAAACTTCTGATATTGATGTTTTAGATAACATTGCTGATGTTTTATATAATGAACCTAGAGCTTATAAAACTTTGCTTTCTCACGAATTAAATAAAGGAATTTCTTTTCCAAAAGCTCGTGAAAATGCTTTATTAATTTACCTAAATAATATTAGGAAATATGTAAATGTTGTTTCTGCTCCTAATAATATTTTAGGAATTGAATATATTAAAGCTTTAAAAAAATATAAAAGTATTATTAAACCTGTTTCCATTGCTAGGTTTGAAGCAGGTCACAATGATTTATCTTATAAATCAAATATTGCTAGTGGTACTACTATTAGAAATATTATAAAAAATGGTAATTTTGATATTTTAAGAAGGCTTGTGCCAGAAAGCACTTATAGTATTTTGATGGATAATATCAAGCAAACTCATGTTATACCTGATTTATCTGTTTTCGAGAAACAAATTTTTTATAATTTGAGAAAAATGTCTATAGAACAAATTAAAGAACTTCCAGATGTAACAGAAGGTTTAGAATCTTCAATTAAAAAATCTGCTAATTCTTGTAATTCTATCTATGAGTTTTTAAATATTATAAAATCTAAAAGATATACTTCTACTAGATTACAAAGAATTTTGTTATATAGTTTGCTTGGAATTACTAAAAAAGATATGGAATTATCTAAAAAAGTTACACCTTATATTAGAGTTTTAGGCTTAAATAATAAAGGTAAATTTATGATTTCTGAGATTGCAAAGGCTAATCCTAAGCTTGAAATTATTACTTCTGTAAAACGTTTCTTAGACAATTCTAATAATAAGAATCTAAAATTAATGCTAAATAAAGATATTTTTGCAACTGATGTGTATACTCTTGGTTTTACTTACGACTCTTGTAGTAATTTAGATTTTACTAAAAAACTTATAACTTTATGATATTTTAAAAAGGAGAGCATCTCCTTTTACAAAAATAGCCTATATCTTGTGATATTACTAAGATATAGGTTATTTATGGTGGGCAGGGAAGGATTCGAACCTTCGTACTCAAATGAGAACAGATTTCTTACTACTATAGTTTTCACTACCAATTACTTGTTTGTAGTCTGGACTTTTTCTTTATCTTAAATAAGATACTAGGTGTAAAGTCTCTACACTCAGGAATTGTATTCCTTAGCTCGAGATTACCATCAGCATTACCTGTTAAGGCTTCCTCGAATTAGCCTAGTTATCATCATATAATCACTTATATGAGCTGCAAATTTAGGTTTTGGAATTAACCAAAGACTACAGTCTGCCGCCTTTAGCCACTCGGCCACCTACCCCTATAAAAAAATGGTGCTCCCTCAAGGATTCGAACCTTGGACCCACTGGTTATGAGCCAGTTGCTCTGACCAACTGAGCTAAGGGAGCAAGTGCTTATTGCTTAGCACAGATTAAAGTATAAACCATTTTTTTATACTTGTCAAGTATTTTTTAAAATTTCTTTAAAATTTGTAACTAGGCTTGCACCTTGCTTTATTAAGTCATTTGTTCCAACAGAATTAATTGAATTTATATTACCTGGTACTACAAAAACATCTCTTCCTTGTTCTAATGCAAAATCTACTGTTATTAAAGTTCCACTTTTCTCTTTTGCCTCAATTACAAGAACTGCATTTGATATTCCACTAATAATTCTATTTCTTGCAGGAAAACTCATTTTACTTGGTTTTGTTCCTAATGGATATTCAGAAATTATACATCCTCCTAATTCTATTATTTTTTTCTCTAATTTTTTATTTTCTGCTGGATATACCATATCTAAGCCATTTCCAACAACTGCTATTGGTTTTCCACATTTTATTAACTTATCCGCTTGTGGATAACTATTATTTTGTGGATAACTTTCCTCAATTAAAGCACATAGATTTCCAATATGTGAATAACTATCCACACCTTTAGCTAAACCACTAACAATGTTTATTCCTTCTTTTGCTAAATTATATCCAAAATATTTAGCAGCTTTTTTACCATAGTCGCTAGCTTCTCTACACCCTATTATAGCTATATTTTTATTATTTAGAATATCTTTATTTCCTTTTATATATAAACTAATTGGGAAGTCATATATTTCTTTTAAATTATTAGGATATTCTTTATCCTGAATTGATATAATATTTATATTATTTTTTAACATATAAGAAATATGTTTATCCACATCTTTTTTTATTTTTTTATCTAAAATATTATTAATTGTTTCATTTCCTATACCTTTTATTTTTAATAAATCATTTTTATTTAGAGTATAAATTTTTTCAGGTGTCTTATATATTTCTAACAATTGTTTTTTTCTTTTTATACCTAAACCTTTTATTAAACTAAACCATATCCAATATCTTTTTTCTTCTTCCATAATACCTCCCAAAAACAAAAAAGAGCATTAATAAAATAATGCCCCATAATTAATTATATAAAAAATTTTTTTCTTTATATTGTTCTTTAGTTGCTTTTATTACATTATTCATAAGCATTGCTATTGTCATTGGACCAACTCCTCCTGGAACTGGTGTTATATAGCTAGCTTTTTCCTTCACATTTTCAAAATCAACGTCTCCTACTAATTTTCCGTTTTCATCCCTATTTATTCCAACATCTATTATAACTACTCCATCTTTTACCATATCTTTTGTTACAAACTTTGGTCTTCCTATTGCAGAAATTATTACATCTGCTCTTTTTGTATATTGTTTTAAATTCTTGGTCTTTGAATGGCAAGTAGTTACAGTTGCATTTTTTTGCAAACAACATTGAATTAATGGTTTTCCTACAATATTACTTCTTCCTAATATTACCACATCTTTACCTTTTAAGTCAATATCATAATCTTCAAACATTTTAATAACCCCTAAAGGTGTACAAGATACAAAAGTATCTTCACCTATACAAAGCTTTCCAACACTAGAAAGTGTAAAACCATCTACATCTTTTAAATATGTTATCGTTTTAAAAGCTTCATTTATATTTAAATGCTCTGGTATTGGGCTTTGAAGTAATATACCATTTACAGTTTCATCTTTATTTAATTTTTCTATCAAATTTAATAATTCTTCTTGTTTTGTGTCTTCTTTTAATAGATATTCTTCATATTCTATTCCAACTTCATTACAAGCCTTGCTTTTGTTTCTCACATATACTTTAGATGCTTGGTTATCTCCTACCATTATAACTGCAAGTTTTGGGTGTATTCCTTTTTTCTTTAATTCATCACACTCTATCTTTAAATTTTCTCTTATTTTTTTTGCTAAAGTTTTTCCATCTATTATTATAGCCATTTTATTTCTCCTTTTTCTTTTTAGATTATATTTTATTCTAATACTAATGCTTTTTTAGGACAAAAATTTGAACATTTTCCACATCTTATACATTTATTGTAGTCTATTTTTGGTGCTTCAAAATCTTCTTGGCTTAATGCTCCGACTGGGCAAACATTTATAGCTGGACATTTATGGTTTTGTGGACAATTATCAATTATTATTTTTAGTTTTCTTTCCATCAATTTCTTTCCTTTCTAATTTTATTATACTTTTAATATATATATTATGTTTTAGAATTTATCTTATATGTCTAATTATAAACGAAAAAAAGAAAAAAGTATATAAAAAATACAAAAAATAAATAGATTAATCTTGTACTCGAAAAAAAAAGATTGAAGTTGCTATAACAAAGGAAGTACTTCAATCTTACTAATCTATAAACTATTTTCTAAAGCATTTACTACTATTCTTTTTTCGCTATTACTGTTACACGTAATTAAAGTTATTATATTATTTTCTTTATTTTCTTCTTTATGTTGAAATTCTAAACTACTCTTATTTAAAATATCTTGATATGAATTATTTTGTTTCATTTCTAAACTTGGTTCTCCCATATATGCTGAAAATACTTCATATTCTTTTTCTTCCTCTGGAAGATATATCTTTATATTTATTTTATTACCTAATTTTCCATCTAAAATATTTGTAAGTTCTGCAAACATTTTTCCATTTAAAAGATTGTGTCCATATATTACTGTATTCTTTTTAGTAAAACTCGCATCTGAATCACAATCTAAAAATATACTTCCACAAGAACTATATTTTTTATTAATATCGTGTTTTAAATAATATTCATTATTATTTGTTTGTAATATAGGATAATTAATATTGGTATTTTCAACTGTTATCCAAGCTCTTACATCAGAATTTATTTCTTGTAATTTTTTAAAATCTATTTCTATTTTTTCTGGGTTTTCTTCTGACGTTGTTACAACTCTAGAAAATATATCTTTTTCATTTTTTTCTAGTTCTTTATTACTTCTGTACCAAATAACTAGATTACTTGAAGTATATAAAAATATTCCAATAAATAATATTAAGAAAAAAATACTAATTATTCCCATTTTCTTTTTTTCTTTAAAATGTTTTCCTTTTACCATAGTATTATTTAAAGAACGGAGCTTTATTTCAAGCTCCTATTCTTTTTCCTTTCTATTTTCTGTTTTTCTTAATTATAAATGCTATTCCAACTACAGAAATTAACATACCTATTGCTAATGCTATTACTTGCACATCTCCTGTTTTAGGTAATACAGAGTTTGCTTCTTCTCCTTCTTTTACCTCTTCATTTACTGTTATTTCTGTTGTTGCTGTTTTGTCTCCAACTGTTGCTGTTACTGTTGCTGTTCCAGCTTTTAAAGCTTTTACTTTTCCATCTTCTGATATAGTTATAACACTTTCATCACTACTTGTCCATACTACAGTTTTATCATCTGTTGTATTTTCTGGATTGAATAATACGTGTAAATCTTTTTCTTCTCCTACATTTAAACTAACATCTTGCTCTTCTATTACTATACCATCTAATGGTATTTCTTCTACTGTTATTTCACAAGTTGCTTTTACTCCATCTACTTCTGCCGTTATTGTTGTTGTTCCTTCTTTTAATGCTGTTACTACTCCATCTTCTACTGTTGCAACTTCTTCATCACTACTTGTCCAAACAACTTCTGTATCTCCTGTTGTATATATTGGTTCATATGTTGCTTCTAATACTAATTCTTGTCCTTTATATATTGTTTTTTCTGTTTCGTTTAATGTAACATCTGTTACTGGGTAAACATCAACATTTACATCTTCTTTCGTTACATTTCCATATTCATCATATGCTGTTATTTGTGTTCTGTATTCTCCACCTTCATTTTTAAATGTATCATTATCAATGTTTACTGTATATGTATATACTCCTGCTTTTTCTATTGCTGTATATGCTGGATCTGTTCCCCAGTCTATACCTTCCATTTCATCTCTATCATTATCTTCGTTCCAAGTAGGACATTGTACTTTCGTTACTCCTACATTGTCGTCTACTTCAAATGTTAATGTATAACTTGTTCCTGTTACATTTGTTACTTTTACATTACTAATTACTGGTACATCTAAATCTATATCAACTGTTCCAATATTTCCTGTATTTGATGTAAGTCCTGCATCATCATATGCCCATATATTTGCAGTTGCTGTACTTGTTCCTCCTGTTAAACCATAATCTGCATAATTAATTCTTACTGATGCTTTTCCATCACTTATTGATGGTGCATTAAATACTTTTTCTTGACCATTTATTGTAACATAGAAAGATACTTTTGTTACTCCAACATTATCTGATACATCTGCTGTTATTGTTAGCCCTTCACTATTTTTTTCACTTACTGTAACATTATTAATTACAGGGGCTTCTGTGTCTGCAGGTGGTTGTGGAGCAGGTGCAACAATGTATCCTAATACTCTTCCATCTCCTCCATAGTAATTATTTCCCACTGTACAACTTTCTATTGTTTTAGTTCCTTCATGAAATCCATTTGCATTTCCATATCCATCATAATTTCCTTCAGATACATAAACAACTCCATCTGTAATTGCTTCTATATACACAACATGACCAAAATATGGTGAATAACCATTTCTATCTATTACAATTATACTATGTTCTTGTAATGTTTGTGATTTGTTTTCTGCTGGTGCATTATCATACCATTGATATGCATTTCCTAAATTAGGTAATTTACATCCTGTTACCTCTGCAAATCTTCCCCATGCATACCATGTACATTGATATTGAAAATCTGGGTAAAATGGATTTTCCCATTCGTATGTACTTCCACTATATGGATAATTTGCTGCTAATACTGTTGATAAAAATCCAAAATTAGCAAGCATAAGAATTGCTACTAATATTGTAGCTAAAATTTTAATTGAAATTTTTTTCATTGTTTTCTCTCCTTTTATTTAATTTTTTGATTTGATTAATACCTCCAAGTATCTTCTCATCCCCCCTTTAAAATATAATTTAAAATTATTATTAATTTAATGTTATTTGCTTATTTGAATATTAATCTTATTTCCTGACATATCTTTATAATAATATTGGTCGTAATATCCTGATTTTTCCCAATGAACCTTAACAGCATTATTAGTGATACCTTCAAAAGTTTCTCCATCACCTGCTACTAATACCTCTTTATTATCTTTATCAATAACTTTTGATACGCCATCTTCTTCTACAATAAAGTAATTACCTTCATATAAATTTTCTGATTTTATTATTCTTGGAACTCCATTAGTTTTTGCTCCAAAACTTGCCTCATTATTACGTTTTTGTGGTTCAAAAACAAGATTGCCTTCTTTATCTATGACAGTATAATAAGTTTCATCACCTTGATTTGAGAATTTTACTAGAGCATATCCATCTTTTGTAAAGTTTGGTTTATTTTCTAGCATAATAAATTGATCTGATAAACTTTTAACAGTTCCTTTTTCTAAATCAAATAATTGAACATCAGTACCTGTTATTTGTTCACTATAGTTTTCTCTTTCAATTCTAGTTTGGCTATCTATTAACATACCATTAGAAGCTTCTTTTATGTTATTTACCATACCATATAAACTTTTTATCGTTTTTACATTTCCTTCCATATCAAAAACTTTTAAATAATGTTCATTATTTATTAAATCAGTATCTACTGAATAGCCATCTTTAAAATCTCTAGGTACTCTTTCTTGGTATTCTACAACTTTTCTAGTAGCCATATTGAAAAATACTTTTTTAGAGCCATCTAGTGCAATCATATTGTCTCCTGCTTCTTCCATGCTCATTTCATTATATTTTTCATTTGGTTCTAATACATATTTTTGTTCTTTTAAATCATATATACCTGTTTGCATTAAAGATGAATTATATGTATCTGTTTGTTTTTTAGTAATCATTAAACCATCACTTAATAATTTTATTTCTTCATAATCTGTTATTTTATCGTAAGAAAATACTGTATTTCCATTACAATCTTTTACATACATTTTATTTTCTTCGTTCTCATCTGGTATAATTACATATCCATCTTTATACTGGTCAGCATTTTTATAAGAAAATAACACTTTAAAATTTTTATCAATAATGTAATTTGTTGTTTCAAAATTTACAGTATTTTTCACTACTGCAAAATCACCATCAAAATCTTCTGTTCTATCAATTTCTATTGCTTGTACTTCTTTTTCTTGATTATTTTGATTAGATGTTTCTGTTTGTTCTGTACTTTTTGTATTTTCTGATTTACATCCTGTAAGTATTATCAATAAAATACTACAAATAATTAATAATAATATTTTTAATACTTTTTCTTTTTTACTCATATTAATCAATCCCTTTTATTAACTTTCCTGTGCTTCTTTTTTTATTTTATTTCTTGTGCATTACTAAATACAGGATAATTTTTCATTACACCTCTTAATTCTGCTTCTTGGTAAGATATTTCTACATTATAATATTTTCCTGTAGATGTATCTAAAATAACAAGATTTGTTGCTGCACTATCGCCTTCCATCATCCTTGTATAGCTATAACCCGTACTAGAATAGTTTGGAACTTCTCCTTCTTTATATTCAGTAATACCTGGTGCTATAGTAAAAGCTGTGTCTCCTGATGCAACAATTATATATTCTGGTTTTACTTTACTTAATTCATCTTGAATTAAATACATTGTAAAAGACCTTGCATATCCTTGTTCTTGCCATTCTGCAAATTCTTCATTTACCACATTATTTAAAGTATCAACTATTTTGCTTGAAGCTCCACAACCTGTTAATGCAAATAAAATCATTATTAAACTTAATATTAGTATTAAACACTTCATTAAGTTTGCTTTTTCTTTTAACATTTTTCTCCCCCCTTTCAAATATAAATTAAACTTTTTATTTATTGATGCTATTCGCTTATTTAAATATTACTTTTATTCCTTAACATATCTTTGTCTTTTATTCTTTATAATTAAAATTAATTGAAGCTTCTTCTTGTGAAATATCTCCGGTTTCAGTAAATAACCAATAAAAATCTTCAGGAATTTTTCCATTTGATGCTTTATCTAAAGAATTAAATTCTATTACCCAAGCATTATAATTTCCTTCTATATCATTTATTTCTTGATTTTTTACTTCATAAGTTCCCTCACCTGAAATTTCATTATCTTCATACAAAAATGTTCCATCTTCATTTAAAGTAATTTTGCTATCTTTAGCTAAATCAATTCCTTCATATGTACCATATTTTAATAAGTTCTCTCCTACTTCTATTCCTTTTACTTTTTCTTCACTTGTTATATTTTCTGTAACAGGAATATTTTCTTCAGTTTTTATTTCATTTTTATTACTTTCACAACCAGTAATTAAGACCATTGTTACAATTAATAATATTATTAAAAATATATTTATTATCTTTTTATTCACCTTCGTATTGTTTCCACTTGATTGTTTCATTTTTTCCTCCAATCTATTTAATTTTTTAAATTTCTCCTTCTTCATCAAATTGTATAACAATATCTTTATCTTCAAAATCATCTCCTAATGCTCTAATTTTGTACTTGTTACCATCAACTGAAATAAATATTGTCTGAATATGTGTATTATGATATGTTCCAGATGATTCTCCTACTTTTGAAGAATAAGAAAACACATAATATTCTAGGCCATCAACATCTCTAATTGTTAAATCAAGTTTTCCTCCTTGAAGAATATAACTATTGGCTAGATTTTCCATTATTTCCACAACCTGTTATAGTAAATAATAATGTTACCAATAAAATTAAAGTTAAAAATATTTTTATTTTCAATTATAACTTCCCCTTTCATAACTATATTTGTGGATCATATTCTAATGTAAGTGTTGATAAATTAAGAATATATTTTTGAGTTGTATATTCTTCATCTGGGTTAACATTGTTTTCTATTAAATAAACTAGTTCTCCTTCTTTATCTCCTTCTCTTATTTCCGTAATATAACAATATTGTTCTGCAAAATCTTCCAAAGCATTATCATCTTTTAAAATTTCTTGATTACCATTAGCACTTGTAACAAATTCATTTAATACTTCTTCTGGTTTTTTAGTTTGAGCTGCATATCTTTCATCTAAATAGCTATTTTGTACTAACCATTTCATATCAGAATACATATCGTGTATTCCTCCAGATATTTGTGTAATAAAGCAAAATACATAAACAATTCCAAATATTGCTAAAAATAAAACTATCAATACCATTAAATCTCCACCTTTTTCTCCTGTAAAAAAAGGTATATCTATTACATAAAACATTCCTGCTATTGCTAAAAATAGACCACTATAGAAAATTGAAGAATATGGAAATCTTAAAGCTATATTTGCTATTTCTAGTGGATGCATATATCCAACTAAAATACCAACAGTAATAATAATTAAACTTATTATTATAAATTTTTTATCTTTTCTTTTTATCGCATTAAACAACAATTTTAAATAAAACACTAATACTAAAATACCAAATAATGCTTCCGCAATTGCTAACACATATCCGAATATCTTAAAAGCTAATATTAAACAACCTAAACCAATTATACCTAAAATTGTAAAACCACTTGCTCCATTTTTTAAACTTATATCCATCTTAGCACCTACTTTCTAATGTTTTTATTAATTCTACTACATCAATACTTAGGTTATTTTTTATTAATTCTGAATATGTAGTAGGATATAATGGAGTATATTCATCTCCAGTATTAAGTTCATTTAATCTATTAGCATTTTCAGTCGACATTTTACTAACATTTGGAACTGCAATACATTCTACTTTTCCATCAGGATAAATTCTTTGAAAACCAATTAATTCATATGGATTGCTTGTTTTTACAATATCTTGTAACCCTTCTTTTTTAAATGCAGATAATGACTTATATTTAATTACACAAGTTTTTATTTGTAAAATTGCACACACTCTTTTACTTAAATTTCCTTGATTTCTTTGATATCCTTCGTGTATTATTGTTCTTACTACATTTGTTAATTCCTCAAATTGTTTCTCTTTTGGCATTTCACCAACTTTTTTGTAATATTCTTCTTTTTCTTCCTTTAAAACTTTATTTAATACTTTTCTATTTTTAACTTTTCTTACAATTAGAAAAATTACAACTCCCCAAAATATTATTGGAATTATGATAAGTGGTTGTATTGTTGATGACATACTTTTTAATTCACCTGAACTTTCTACTGCAAATGTATTTTTCGCTAACATTATTAATAATAAATCTATTAAAATTAATATTCTTTTTATTAACTTCATTTTTTACACCCTTTCTATTTCATTTTTTATTTTTTCTAAAAATGTTTCATCTTTGCTTAAATGTATATTTCGTTCCATATTCTAAAGTATAATTTCCTACTTTTATTACGCTTTCTGTTGCATCTGTATTTGATATTACATTTTCTAATACATTATTTTCTATCTTTTGATTTTCGTTTTCTGATTTATTCTCACTCCTTTTTATTTTTTAGAAAGCAAAAAAGAACTTAAAAATATAACTATAATAATTAAAAGTTATATTTTAAGTTCTTATATTTTTAAATACGCAAAAAGTCTTGCAATTTCTTGCAATTATATTGTTTAAATATATAGTGTGTGTGTGTGTGTGTGTGTGTGTACAGCCACAAGACTTTCAAGACTTTTCATTATTTTTTCCTACTTTCTTTTTTATTTTCTTTTAAATTATATCAAAAAAAATTTATTTTGTGAACATTTTGTGAAAAATTTTTATTTTTCTGTATCACTTTTTGTTGACTTAACAATAATTATTATTAAAAATATTATTCCAATAGTAATACAAATATCTGCAATATTAAAGTTTGGAAAATTAAATAAATTTATATCTATAAAATCAATAACATATCCTCTAAAAATTCTATCTATTAAATTACTAACCCCTCCTGAGAAAATTAAAATTAGAGGTATTAAAATTTTAAAGTTTGTTTGCTTTTTTCTTATACAATCTATAATAACTCCTAAAATTATAATGTTTACTACAATTATTAAAAATATATTATTTGCACCTATTCCAAATGCCACACCAGTATTTTTAGTATATGTAAAATTAAGTATATTAGGAATAATTGTTAAATTTTTTCCTATTAAAATATATTTAGTTATTTGGTCTAAAAAAACAATTATTATTCCTAATAATATTAAAAATATTTTTTTATATTTCATTTTTATTTTTTTCATTTTTATTTCTATTTCTTTCCTTTTTATATTTTAGTTCTTTAAAAATTAAAATTATAGTAAATATTACAAATAATACTATTGATAAAACTTGTGATATTCTAAAGTTTCCTAACATTAAACTATCTGTTCTTAAACCTTCCACTATTGCTCTAACAATTCCATATAAAGCGAGATATAGATATGTAATTTCTCCTTTATATTTTCTTTTATTTCTTAACAGATATAGTGTTATAAATATAATTAAATTACAAATAGATTCATACAAAAAAGTTGGATGAACTTCTATATATCGTCCATTTTCTATTATTCCCATCCTAAAAATATTTGTAGTTTCTGTTCCATAAGCCTCTGCATTAAAGAAGTTTCCCCATCTACCTATGGCTTGGCCTAAGGCTAAATATGGTACTAGATAATCTGTCATATCTAAAATAGGTATTTTTTTCTTTTTACAATATATTACAATTGCTATAACTGCCCCTATTATTCCACCATAGATTGCTAAACCACCATTTCTAATATCAAATATCTCTATAGGATTTTGTAAATAGTAATCTAATTTAAAAAGTATAAAATATATCCTTGCACTAATAATGGATATTGGTATTAATATAATCATAAGTTCTAAAATATTTTCAAATTTTATATTATATTTTCCATCATCTTTTTTACAAAATATTATACCAATAATAAATGCACTTACAATAAGAATAGCATACCAATAAAAATTTATACTTCCTATATTTATAGCTACACTATTTATATTTAATTCTAATCCCAAACCTGGAAAAACTATTTCTTTCATTATATATCCTTCTATTTAAAAATTATTATCTGTTTCAATTTTATATTCAATATCTTCCATATGTGGAAACATTTCTTTTACTCTTTTTAAAGTTAGCATAAGCATACGTGGTTGTGGATTTTTCTTATGCTCTGTCAATAATTTTTGTGTATAACAATTATCAGCTGTTTTAAATAAAACATATCTATTTCCAACATAAGTATAATATATTTGATAACCATCTCTTAAATCTACCCACATTTTTTCAAAAGTATAATCTTCCATAATTCCTCCTATGGGGACGTTTCTTTTAGCAATATTTCTGTATTCAAAGGAAACAACCCTATTTAATCATTTCATCAAATTCTTGCTCTGTTATTATTTTTACGCCTAAATTTTGTGCTTTTGTAAGTTTACTTCCTGCTTCTTCTCCTGCTAGTACATAATCTGTTTTTTTAGATACTGAACTTGAAGTTTTTCCACCAAATTTTTCTATTATATTTCCTGCTTCTCCTCTTGTATATTTTTCCAATGTTCCTGTTAATACAAAAGTTTTTCCGAAAAATCTTTCATCTGAGCCTTCTTCTTCAATATATTTCATATTAACTCCTGCCTGTTTTAGTCTTTTTATTAAATCAATTGTTTGGTCTTGTAAGAAAAATTCTCTTATACTATCTGCCATAATAGGTCCTATATCTTCTACTAATGCTAATTCACTTGATGTTACTTCAATTAATCTATCCATCGTTTTATATTTTTTTGCTAAAACTTTTGCTGCTTTTGTTCCTACGTGTCTTATTCCGAAAGCTGTGATTAATCTATACAAATCATTTTGTTTACTATTATTTATTGCATTTATTAAGTTCTCGGCAAATTTCTTTCCGTTCTTTTTTAGAGATGCTATATCTTCTAATGTTAACGAATATATGTCTGCCATATTACTAATTAGGTTTTTATCTAACAATTGTTTTATTATTTGTTCACCTAAGCCATCTATATTCATAGCTTCTCTTGATGCAAAATGTACTAAATTTCTAAATAATTTTGCAGGACACTCTATTCCCGTACATCTTACAGCTGCTTCTCCTTCTTCTCTTACCGCTTCTGCTCCACACACAGGACATACTTTTGGCATTTGGAAATCTTTTTCTTCTCCTGTCCTTTTATTTTTCTTTACTTCTACAATTTCTGGTATTACATCTCCTGCTTTTTGTATTACTACTGTGTCTCCTATTTTTAAGTCTTTTTCTTTTATAAAATCTTCATTATGAAGTGTTGTTTTTGATATCGTAGAACCAGCTACCTTTACAGGCTCTAATATTGCCATTGGTGTTATTACTCCGGTTCTTCCTACTTGGCAAATTATATCTTTTAATTTTGTTTCTTTTCTTTCTGGTGGATATTTATAAGCTATTGCCCATCTTGGAGTTTTTGCTGTTTGTCCTAGTATTTCTCTAAATTTTAAGTCATCTACTTTTACAACTGCTCCATCTATATCAAATGTTAATCTTTCTCTTTTTCTTCCTATTTCTTTTATTGCTTCTTCTACTTCTTTTTCGTCTTTACAAGGAATTCTAACTGGATTTACATTAAATCCTAGTTTTTCTAAATATTCTAATTCCTCAAAATGTGAATTAAACTCTTTTCCTTCTATTTTTTGTACATTAAAAATATAGATATCAAGTGGTCTTGTTTTTGTTATTTTACTATCTAATTGCCTTAATGAGCCTGCAGCTGCATTTCTTGCATTTGCAAATAATTCTTCTCCTTCTTCTTCTCTTTTTTGATTCATTTTTTCAAAATCTTTTTTGGATATAAATACTTCTCCACGTACTATAATATCTATTTTTTCATTTAATTCCATTGGTATTGTTTTTATTGTTTTTAAGTTTTCTGTAACATCTTCTCCAACTAGTCCATTTCCTCTTGTTGCTCCTCTTACAAATTTACCTTGTTTATATTCTAAAGCTGATGACAATCCATCTATTTTTGTTTCTACTACATATCTTTTATTTTCTATATTATTTTCTTTGGCTTTTTCATTTATTTTACCAATATATTCGTTTACTTCTGCTATACTAAATACATCTTGTAAGCTTTGTAATGGAACTTCATGTGTTACTTTTTGAAATCCTTCTTTTACATGTCCTCCAACTTTTTGAGTTAGAGAATCTTCTGATTTAAATTCTGGATATTCTTTCTCTAAGTTCCTTAGTTCTACCATCATCATATCATATTCAAAATCTGATATTTCTGGTTTATCTTCATCATAATATTTTTTAGCAAAATACTCTGTCTTTTTCCTTAATTCTTCTATTCTTTCTTTTGCTTCTTTTTTATTCATTTTGACACCTCTCAGCTTTTTTCATTTTTTCTTTCCTATTATATACAAAAAAGAAAAAAAAATAAAGGAATTTTTACAATTTATTAAAATCCCTTTATTTTCCTTATTTAAATTTATTATTTATTTATGCAATATTTCATTATTACTCAACTCTTGCTAGAATTATTAATCTTGCACTACTATCATCTGTACAAGTTGATAATGATATTTCTGGTTTTCCTGCTGTATCTCTTTGATAGAAAGATGTATCTGATACTGTTGTTTCAAATTTATCATATATTGTATATGTTAATGTTGTACCTGAATTATCAGTTACATATATTTTATCACCAGTATTTAATCTTTTATTATTTGAGAAAAACATTCCATTTCTATAATTGTGTCCTACTATAACACTATTTCCTACTTGATTTATTCCTGCTCCCCATTGGAATATTACTGCTGTTTCTAGACCTTTTGGTGACATTGCATCTGAATCTAATATTGGATATTCACAATTTGTTTTTGGTATTTCAATTGCTCCTACTACACCAAACCCTTTATATGTTGGTTTTTCATTTGAACTTCCACTACCTGTCCCTGTACTTTGAATTTGATCTAATGGGTTTGTTCCATTATCTACTGCATTTGTATCACCTACTTGTGTATTCTCATCTGTATTTACTTCTCCCTTAAAATCATCAACAAATGCTGCAGCATCATTTTTTGTTACATAATTATTATAAAAACTAAATGCTAGAAAACCAAGTAATCCTAAAATTGCAATTATTACTACTATTAACACTACTGTTAATACTTTACTATATTTACTCTCAAACATATTTTTTACCTCCGTACATTTCTCTACTTCTTATATTATAACATATCTAAATACAAAAATAAAGATAGAAAAAAATTTTTTTTATTTCCTATCTTTACTTTGATTTATAACAATTTTTCTCCCATTTTTCTTCCTGCAATTAGATGAAAATGTAAGTGCATAACTGTTTGTCCTGCATCTTTTCCACAGTTATTTATTACTCTATATCCTTTATCTTCTACACCTAATTCTTTGGCAATTTTCTTAATTGTTAAAAATATTTTTCCTAATAATGCTTCATCTTCATCTGATATTTTGTTTAAAGACGAAATATGTTTTTTTGGAACTATTAATATGTGAACTGGTGCTACTGGCTCTATATCTTTAAACGCGTATACATATTCATCTTCATATACTTTATTTGAAGGAATTTCTCCTTTTACAATTTTACAAAATAGACAATCTTCCATAATTAAATTCTCCTTTATATTAACACTGCTTTTATTCTTCTTACACCTGATGAACTTGATTCTTCTTTCTTTATTTTAAATGTTCCAAGTTCACTTGTATTTTTAACGTGTGGACCTCCACATAATTCTTTTGATATATTTCCTATTGTATATACTGTTACTATATCCGGATATTTTTCTATAAACATACACTCTGCACCTGATTTTATTGCTTCTTCTTTTTTCATTTCTTCTTTTGTTACAGGCAACCCTTCTTTAATCCACTCATTTACTAAATCTTCTATTTTTTTCTTTTCTTCATCTGTTAATTTATGGTCACAGTTAAAATCAAATCTCATCCTGTCTACTGTTATATTAGAACCTCTTTGATGTGCATCTTTTCCTATTACTTGTTTTATTGCAGCATTTAATAAATGTGTTGCTGTATGGTATTTTATTGTTTCTTCTGTTGTTTCTGCTAGACCACCTTTAAATTTTTGCTCTGAACCTGCTCTTGATTTTTCTTGGTGTTTTTTAAATAATTCATTAAATGACTTCATATCAATTTCATATCCGTTTTCAGAAGCTAACTCTTTTGTTACTTCTGGTGGAAAGCCATAAGTATCATATAATTTGAATACTACTTCTCCTGGTATTATTTTTTCTTTATTTTCTTCTTTTTCTAATCTTTCTATTGCTTTTTTAAATTCTTTTTCTCCATTTGCTAATGTTTTTACAAATTTATCTTTTTCTTCTATTATTACTTGTTCTATTATTTCTTTATTTTTGATTAATTCTGGATACATTTCTCCTAATGCTTTTACATTTATATCTATTAATGTTTTTAGCTCTTCTAAATCTATTTGTAATTTATTCATATGACGAATCATTCTTCTAATTAATCTTCTTAATACATATCCTCTATCTAAATTACTTGGTCTTCCTCCATCCGCTATTATCATCATACTTGAACGCAAATGTTCAGCTATTATTCTTCTACTTTCTATATAATCTTCTTTTTGTAATTCTTTTAGTTTATTCATTACATCTGAGAATAATTCTGTATCAAATGGTGTTTCTTTTCCTTCTAGTAGCATTGTCATCCTTTCTAGTCCGAAGTCCTGTATCTACATTTTTTTGTTCTAATTTTCTATAGCCTTTTTCATCTTTAAAGTATTCCATAAATACATTATTCCAGATTTCTACATATTTTCCACAATCACAAGAAGGCTGGCAGTCAGGTCCACATTTTGGCTTTCCTGTGTCATAAAACATTTCTGTATCTGGTCCACAAGGTCCTTCTTCTCCTGCTATCCACCAATTATCACTTTTTCCATAATAGTAAATATGACCATCTAATATCCCTGCTTTTTTCCAAGCATTAGCTGCAACTTCATCTCTTGGACAATCTTTGTCTCCTGCAAAGCAAGTTACATATAATTTTTCTACTGGTATTCTAAGTTCTTTTGTTAAAAATTCAAAACTCATTGCTATTGATTCATCTTTAAAATAGTCTCCTAAAGACCAATTTCCAAGCATCTCAAAAAATGTTAAATGACGGTTATCTCCTACTTCATCTATATCATTTGTTCTTACACATTTTTGATAATCTGTAAGCCTTTTTCCTTCTGGGTGTTTTTGTCCAAGTAGATATGGTACTAATGGTTGCATTCCTGCTGTTGTAAATAATACTGATGGGTCATTTTCTGGTATTAATGGTGCAGAAGGAATAACGCTATGACCGTGCTTTTTAAAATAATCTAAATATTTTTTTCTTATTTCTATTGCTTTCATATTTATCTCTATCTCCTTAAAATCAAGTTTTAACATTAAAATTATACTCTAAAACAAGCAAAAAATCAAGGAAAAAATCATATTTATTCTTCCTTGATTTTTTTATTTATATTTTTTACATTTGATCTCTTAATTTTTCTATTTTTTCCTTACTTAAATGAGTATATTTAATTACTTCTTCGGTTTTCATCCCGTTTTTTAGCATTTCCTTAGCTACTCGAATTATTCCTTCACTTATTCCAATTGATTTTCCTTCATTTCTTAACATTTCATTTTCTTCTAATACCATTTGCTCTGCTGCTAACATATTATCACTTCCTCTACTCTTTAATACTTTTTATTATTTCTTTTATTTTCTTTTCTGATAATTCAGTAATTTGACTAATAGTTTCTATTGGATATCCCTTTTTTAACATATTAATAACACTTATACGTTTTCCTTCATTGATTCCAATACGTTTTCCTTCATTAATCCCAATACGTTTTCCTTCATTGATTAACATTTCATTTTCTTCTAATACCATTTGCTCTGCTGTTAACATATTATCACTTCCTCTACTCTTTAATACTTTTTATTATTTCTTTTATTTTCTTTTCTGATAATTCAGTAATTTGACTAATAGTTTCTATTGGATATCCCTTTTTTAACATATTAATAACACTTATACGTTTTCCTTCATTGATTCCAATACGTTTTCCTTCATTGATTAACATTTCATTTTCTTCTAATACCATTTGCTCTGCTGCTAACATATTATCACTTCCTCTACTCTTTAATACTTTTTATTATTTCTTTTATTTTCTTTTCTGATAATTCAGTAATTTGACTAATAGTTTCTATTGGATATCCCTTTTTTAACATATTAATAACACTTATACGTTTTCCTTCATTGATTCCAATACGTTTTCCTTCATTGATT
>CALXHF010000007.1 GCA_944388035.1 uncultured Clostridia bacterium
GATGCTATTATAAATGCAAATTTGGAAAGAGATGGATTTACAATTAAAGAAGGATATGTAAATATGCCAGAAGCATTGAATTATTCGGCAGAAGAATTTTATCAAAAGTTATTGGAGGAAAAAGAAAAGAAACAAAATGAACAAGAAAATGGGCAAGATAATAATAAGGAAAAATCGGATAAAGACGAAAATCAAAATTCAAATGAAGATAAATTACAAGGTGATGATCATAGCTTATGGGAAGAGGCTTTTAAACAACAACAAGCTTCTAAGGAAAAAGGGCAAAATCAAAGTAATACACAAAAAAATTTTGACGAAAGAGAAGAATTTGAAGATAATAGAAAAGAAAAAAGAGAAAAGTTTAAATCTAGACGAGAAAAGACTCAAATAGACATAAGAAGTGCAAAAGAAGAAACAATTAAATTAGGAAATATAGGTGAAAGCAAAGAAACTATTGATTGGAAACTTTTATTACGAAGGGAAGTAGAAAAAACAGAAACAATTTGGAGTCAAAGGCGTTCTATTGAAGAAAATAATTATGCTTATAGAATAGAAGAAAATGATATAGAAGATGAGGCAGAAACAGAAATAATGATAGATATTTCAGGATCAGTAGATTTAGATTTAGTAAAAGCATTTTTAAGGCAAATAAAGCCAATCTTAAAGCAATCAAAATTAAAAGTGGGATGCTTTAACGAAAAGTTTTGGGGGTTTGTAGATATTAAAAGTGTAAGAGATATAGATAATTTTACTATACCTAGAGAGGCTAGAGGACATTCTGCATGGACAGAGGACTGGGATTTAGCAGTAAGAAGTTTTACCCGAAAAAGAGAAATAAATAAAATAGTATTTACTGATGGTTATCCATGTCCTGGTACAATGCCAAAAAAAGATTTAAAAAGAGAAAATGTTATTTGGTTAGTCTACGGGAATAAAAATTTTAAACCTTGTTGTGGTAAGGTTATAAATATTACTGAAAAACAATTAGAACAATTACATCAAATCGATAAAAGTAGTTCTTTCGATGAGTTAAGTAGATAAGTTAAAAGCAAATCAACTTTTTAGGTGAAAGATATATATTAATTGGTTCTGATGGAGAAAATGCCAAACTTTATATCCACAAATATAAACAGGAAAATGAAAATAATTAAATAATGCAACAAAAAAGTTCCATCTTCAAAAGTTGCAAAAGGAGAGATAATTATGATTTCAAAAACAAAAAAATTAATAAATAGTTTTAAATATGCTTTTTCAGGAATAGTAAGTTCTTTTAAGACTGAAAGAAATATGAAGATTCATGTTCTTATAATGATTTTAGTAATTATAGCAGGTATTGTACTTAAAATAAGTGCCTTAGATTGGATAATTTTAACTATAATGATTGCTTTAGTAATTTCAGCGGAATTATTTAACACAACATTTGAAACGGTTGTTGATATGATAACTAAAGAAAGAAATGAAAAAGCAAAACTTGCAAAAGACATAGCAGCAGGTGCTGTATTAGTTTTAGCAATTGGAAGTGTAATTGTGGGCTTAATTATATTTATTCCTAAAATTTTAGAATTTTTCAAATAAAAAATAAAATAGAAAGATAAAAAAGAAGATAAAACATAAAAGAACAAGTTAGTTTTTATTATGTTTTATTTTTTACATTTTTTAAAATAAAATTTTTCTAAATTTCTCCTAAAAATTGTTAAATAAAAATTAACAAAAAACGACATAATAAAAATAGATAAAATTAAAAAGGAGGAATTTTTTAATGAAAAAATTAATTGGCATTATAACATTGTTAATGGTAATTTCACTTATGATTTTTCCAATAACAGTATATGCAGATTCTTTAGACACAGTTGATGTAACAGTTTCTAAAGATTTAATAAGACCAGGTGAAGAAGTTAAAGTAAATATAGAATTCGGTCAGGCTCTTGGTTCTTATACATTTGATGTTGCTTATGATAATAACATATTCGAATATGTATCAGCAGAAGGCGGAACGGAAAATAACATGGGTGATAAAGTAAGAATTGTATTTTTTGATAGCTCAGGAGGGTCAAATCCACGTACTAATATGACTGTTACTTTTAAAGCAAAAGAAGGAATTACTACATCTAATCCAACAGAATTTAATATAACAGCAGAAGGTTTAGCAAATTCAGATGCATCTGTATCTTATGATGATATTAAAACACCTATTACTAAAAATGTAACTGTAGAACCAGAATATGTAAATTATACATTAAGTCTAGAAGCAGTAAATGTAACATTAGTTAAGGGTGAAGAAAATGAAATGAAATTATCTTATTCTTCTCCTATGGGAAAATACTATGAAAAAGCAAGACTAGTTGCTGAAAAAACAAGTGGCACTGGTGATGTAAAATTACTTGCGACAGATGAACAAAGTTTAGAACATGACATCATAGAAAGTGGCTGGGGAGAAGAACAAGGTTATGAAATAGGTGGAAAAGATGTATCACAAGTTTTAAATGTGAGAGGCATATTTAGCGAAGTTGGAGATTATAAAATAACTTTAAAATTAATAGATAGAGGAAATTCAGATACTGTAATTGCTGAAAAAACTTTTGATTTTAAAGTAGAAGAAAAACAAGAAACTTTACCACCAGAAGATGAGGGAGAAACAGAAAACAAACCAGAAGAAATAGTTCCACCAACAGAAGAGAAAGAAAATGAAGCACAAGAAGAAAACCAAATGCCTACTACACTTCCTAAAACAGGTACAAATATTTATATACCAATATGTATAGTACTTGCAATACTTCTTGGAACAATAATTATATATAATAAGAGATTTAGTAAAAAGTAGAGTAAATGAGTTTTAAGCTCATTTACTTACATAAATCTAAAAATTGTTTACAAAGAGGAAAGGCAAATGAGAAAGAAAAGTAAAATAATTATAATAAATTTGTTTCTTATTTCTATCGTTTTTATAATTTTAGTTTTTGTTTTATTCGATATATATAAAGAAAATAAAATAGGAAAAAGTAATTATAATGTACAAGGTGTAAGTACAAATTTAAATAAAAATGAAGAAAAAAAGTATGTAAAAGAAGATGTTCTTTTAGAATATAAAGGATACAAAGTCATTTCTAAATTAGAAATACCAAAAATAGATTTAGAAACATATGTATTAGAAAAATATCTAGAAGAAACATTAAATGTATCAGTTGTAAAATTTTATGGAGCAAATCCAAATGAAATTGGTAATTTTTGTATAGCAGGTCATAATTTTAAAAATAAAAATATGTTTAGAAATTTAAAAAATTTAAGTATAGGAGATAATTTATTTATTATAGATAATAAAAAAGGAAGAGTAGAATATGAAATATTTGATATTTATAAAGTAAACCCAAAAGATGTAGCTTGCCTATCACAAGAAACAAAAGGAGAAAAGCAAGTTACTTTAATTACTTGTACAAATGATTCTAAAGAAAGAATAATAGTAAAAGCAAGGGAGAAAGTTTAAATGAAAATTTTAAAAAATAAAAAAACATATATTATATTATCTATAATAATTTTTATTGCTTCTTTTTCTTTTGTAATTATATTATTAACAAATAGTTTTGGAGAAGAAAAAACAAATAATATAGAAAACTTCCCAGAAAGTTATAGAGGTTATTTAGAAGAATTAACAAAAAAACACCCTAATTGGTATTTTACACCTTTATATATAAATTTAGATTGGAATTATGTTATAGATAATGAAAATGTATTTGGTACAAATTTAGTTCCTAAAAATTATTCTGATAGGTGGAAAAATACTAAACCTGGAGAATATAATGTAGAAGTGGACGCTGGGTGGGTAGATTGTTCAAGGCAAGCAGTAGAATATGCAATTGACCCTAGAAATTTTTTAAATGAAGTTAGAATCTTTCAATTTGAAGGACTATCTTATAGTGAGCAAACAAATAATTTAGAAAGTGTTGAAAAAATACTGTATGGAACAGAATTTTATAACCAAAAAGTATCTTATGTAACAAGCACAGGGCAGACAATAAATATGACTGAGAAATACTCTGATTTAATATTAAGAGGTGGTAAGACTTCTTATGTTAGCCCATATCATTTAGCATCAAGAATAAAACAAGAAGTTGGACCTTTTTTATCTCATAGCTCAATTAGTGGAACAGTTCCTGGGTTTGAAGGTCTATATAATTTTTATAATATAGGAGCAACAAGTTCTTCAGAACCAATGGGAGCAATTAAAAATGGTCTTCAGTATGCAAAAGACCGGAAGGGGTGCTAGTAATGAAACAAAAACAAAATTTTTAATTCCTTGGAATACAAAAGAAAGAGCTATAACAGGTGGTGGTATTTTTATAGGTGATAGTTATATAAACCAAGGACAAAATACAATTTATTTACAAAAATTTGATGTAACAGGAGATACTCTTTTTTGGCATCAGTATATGACAAATGTTTTAGCACCATATAGTGAGTCAAAATCTATATACAACGGTTATAAAAATAGTAATTTATTAGATATAAAAAGAGAATTTATAATACCAATATATAATAATATGCCAGAAATACCTACACAAAGTCCTAGTATAGAGCCAAACAACTTTATAGATGATGATAAAAAATTACAATGTACAGGAACAAATGTAAATGTGAGAACAGGACCTCGGAACTTCTTATGAAGTAATATTAATGTTACAAAAAGAAGACAAGATGCAAAGGATAAAAAAAGGTGTAGGCACAGGTGATAGATGGGATATGGTAAGACTAGAAAATGGAATAATTGGTTATATATCTCAAAATTATGTTGAAGAATTACCAGATGCGGAAATAGAAAAAATAGAAGTAAGTTTAAAAAACAGTACAAATAACATTATTTATAAAGGAGAAACAAAAACTTTAGATGTTAAAATCTATCCAGAAGAAGCAAAAGAACAAGAGATAGAATTTATATCAGAAAACCCAGAAATTATTACAGTAGATGATAAAGGAAATATTATAGGAATAAGAAGCGGAAAAACAAAAATAAGAGTAAAATCAAAAGAAAATAATGTAGAAGCAAGTATAGATTTAGAGTGTTATAGTAAAGTGACAAATATAGTAGTAGATAGTGAAGAAGAAATATATATGCAAGTAGGAGAACATTTTAAAATAAATGCATATGTAGAACCAGAAGATGCAAACGAAAAAGGTATTGTTTTTGAAATAAATAATGATGGTATTACAATAGATGAGCAAGGAAATATAGAGGCCAAAAAAGAAGGTAAAGTAATGGTTACAGCAAAATCAAAAGAAAATGAAGGAATAAAAAAAGAAATAAATGTAACAGTATTAAGAAAAATGGAAGACTGGGAAATACATTTTGATAATTCATTAAGAGTAGAAGGTTTAGAAATATCTGGAATAGAATATGAAGAAAATAATAATACAAATAATAATAAATTTATTTTAAAAAATAAAGTAAGTGATTTACAAGAACTAATAACAACAGATTTAGAACTAGAATTTCAAAATAACAAAGGACAAATTCTAAATGATAGTGACTTATTAGGAACAGGAAGTAAGATTTTAGTTAAAGATAACGGAAACATCTTAAGAGTATACACAATTCTAATATATGGAGACTCTAATGGAGACGGAAAAATAAGTAGTGTTGATTTGTTAAAAATACAAAGACACATACTAGAATTAGAAAAACTAGAAGGAATATATTTAAAAGCAAGTAATGTAAGAAAAACAGGAACAAAACCTAGTTCTGTAGATTTATTGTTAATACAAAGACATATATTAGGTTACCAAAAAATTGAGCAATAGGAAATGTTTCTAAGGAGGAATTATGAAATTTATTTTTAAGATTACTATTTTTATATTTGTGTTTATGTTTTTTATTAATTATATAATTTTCTTTAATTTTAATAACATTTATGCAAGTACAAAGGGAAATGTTTATTTGAGTTGTAATAAACAAGAAGTAAATGTTGGTGATGAAATAGAAATTAGTATTAATATTGAAGGTTTTAATACTTCTGCTTATGATTTTGAACTTTACTTTGATAGCCATAAATTAGAGTTTTTAGAAAATACTAATGATAAAGATAATATTAATGTAAGTAACAATAAAATAAATTATATTTGGTTTGATAGAAGCGGAAATAATGAAGTTACAGGAAATATTAAAACTTTTAGGTTTAAAGCTAAAAAAGAAGGTATTGTATCTTTTAGCCTTAATGGTAATTTTTATACTAAAAAAGCACAAGAAGTTGATACAAGTTTTAATAACTTACAAGTAAATATAATAGATGCAAATAATAAAAATATTTTACAAAAACAAGAAGAAGAAATAGGAGAAAGTAACGACATAAGTAACTCTAAATTACAAAATTTAAGATTTAATATTGAAGGTTTAGTTCCTGAATTTAATAAAGATGTTTTTGAATATTATTTGACTGTTAATAATAATATTAATAATTTAGAAATACTAACTGTGCCAGAAAATAAGAATTCTAAAGTTGAGATTACAGGAAATGAGAATTTAAAAGAAGGTTTAAATATTATAAAAGTACAAATAACTTCAAAAGATAATACAAGTAGCAGTTCATATATAATAAATGTAACTAAAACAAATAATATAGAAGATGCTAATACTAATTTAGAGACTCTTGCAACCCAAAATTATCTTCTTTATCCTAATTTTGATAATACTGTTACTAATTATAATGTAGAAGTTTCAAATGATACTAACAATATTAATTTACTTGCTATTCCTGAAGATGAAGAAGCAACAGTAGAAATTAATAAAAATGAGGAACTTCAAGAGGGTAACAATAATATCAAAATTACTGTTACTGCTAAAAATAATTATACTAAAAAAGTTTACAATATAAATGTTTATAGAAGAAATGAAAATGAAGAAAAAGAATACAAATTAGAACAAGAAGAAAACGAAGAACTACTTAACAACATACAAAAAACAAGTACTAATCAAAATAATGATAACAAGCAAAATAAAACAGAAGAACAAAGAATTAAGAACAAAGATATTTATTTAATAGTAACTCTTATTATTATCTTGATTATTTTAATTTTTATGATTGTGTTTTTTAAAAATAAAATAACCAAAAAGAGTCAAAAGTAAAAAAATAGAAAGGTTAATTAATAAAAATTAAACAAAATATTGTTGGCAAATTTAAAATTTTAAAATCCATTAAAAAAGTGAACTCATTTTTTTAGTGGAAATTTTTTTGCGTTTTTGTTATAATTTTATAGGTGATATAAATGAACTATAGAATAATAGATGGTTCTGTAAGTTATGGAGCAGAAACCATATTAGAAGAAATAAACTTTGAAATAAATGAAAAAGATAAAATAGCGGTAGTTGGGAGAAATGGAGCAGGTAAAAGTACTTTTTTGAAGGCTTTAATAGATAATTCAATGCTAGAAGAAGGTGTAGGAGAAAATAAGTTTTCTGTTATAAAAGAAGGAAGCCCTAGAATCGGTTATTTAAAACAAATAGAATTCGAAGATGATAATATTTTAATGAAAGATGAAATCTTAAAAGTATATAAAAATATAATAAATCTAGAAAAGAATATAGAAAATTTGAGTAATAAAATGATTAATAATTCTTCAGAAAAAATAATAAAAGAATATACAGAAAGTTTAGATAAATACCAGTTTTTAGGTGGCTATACATATAAAAAAGAAATAGATACAGCATTAAGAAAATTTGGATTTAGTATAGAAGACGAAAAAAAGAAAATATCAGAATTTTCTGGAGGACAGAGAACAAAAATAGCATTTTTAAAGTTGCTTCTTAGTAAACCAGATATATTATTATTAGATGAGCCAACAAACCATTTAGATATAACAGCAATAGAGTGGCTAGAAAAATATTTAAAAAATTATGCAAAAGCAATTGTAGTTGTATCACACGATAGGATGTTTTTAGATAAAATTGTAAATAAAGTATATGAAATAGAATATGGAGAAATGACACTGTATAAAGGCAATTATGAAGATTTTGAAAGACAAAAAAGATTAAATTATGAAAAACAATTAAAAGACTACGAATACCAACAAAGAGAAATAAAAAGATTAGAAGCAATTGTAAATAGATTTAAATATAAACCAACAAAAGCAAAGATGGCACTATCTAAATTAAAACAAATAGAAAGAATAGTAAAAATAGAAGAACCTAATAAATATGATTTAAAAACATTTCATAATAATTTTAATATAAATAAAAGTGGAAAAGATGTATTAGAAGTAAAAGAGTTAAGTATTGGTTATAACAAAGTATTACAAAAACTTTCTTTTTCTTTATATAGAGGAGACAAACTTGCTATAATTGGTGAAAACGGAATTGGAAAATCTACACTTTTAAAGACTTTAGCAGGGAAAATAGAAAGTTTAGGTGGAAGCTTTTCATATGGTTTTAATGTTTCTTTAGGATATTTTGATCAACAATTAGAATTTGAAAATGAAGAAAATACTGTATTTGAAGAATTTAGTAAAAAGTTTCCAGACCTTACAACAACAAAATTAAGAACAATACTTGGAACATTTTTATTTACTGGAGAAGATGTAGATAAAAAAATAAAAATGTTATCAGGTGGAGAAAAATCAAGACTAAAACTCTGTGAAATATTTAAGAAAGAGCCAAACTTATTAATGCTTGATGAACCAACAAACCATATGGATATAATAGGAAAAGAAAGTCTAGAAAATATATTAAAAGAATATGAAGGAACTTTAATATTTGTATCTCACGATAGATATTTTGTAAAAAAATTAGCTAATAAAATATTAGAATTTACTAAAAATGGTGTTATTTTTTTTGATGGTACTTATGAGGAATACTTAGAATATAAAGAAAAAAATAATAAAGAAATAGAAGAAAGAAGTAAAAATAGAAACGAAAATAAAAAAGAAAATGAAGTAAATTTTATAGAAAATAACAATAAAGAAAGAAGTTCGAAAGAACAATATTTATTAAATAAAGAAATAACAAAAAGAAAGAATAAGATGAAAAAACTAGAACAAGAAATAGAAAATATAGAAAACCAAGTAGAAGAAATTGAAAATGAAATGCAAAAAGAAGAAAATATAACTAACTATGTTAAATTAAATGAGTTGCAAAAAGAAAAAGAAAATTTAAATAAAAAAATAGAAGATAAAATGATAGAGTGGGAAAATTTAAATAATTTAATTGAGCAATTATAAAAGACTTTTAGATTATATAAAGATGAATAAAGTTTTAAGAAAAATTTAACTTCAAAATCACTTGACAGTTTAAGCGTTTAAAGTTAAAATATAATATGTAGGAAAAAATATATTTTAAATATAAAAAGGTATATATATTTTATTCGAACATTGAAAATTAAATAAGAAAGAGGTGTATTGATTATGACAATCGTAATCGTAATCGCTTCTGTCTTAATCTCACTTGCAATCGGTATACCAATTGGTATGGCGTACAGAAAAAAAGTTGCAGAGTCTAAAATACAGGGAGCTGAAAGTGAAGCAAAAAGATTAGTTGATTTAGCAAAAATAGAAGCCGAAAACTTGAAAAAAGAAGAAATTTTTAAAGCTAAAGAAGAAATAATGGCTAGTCGTAAAGAATTAGACCAAGAGATTAAAGAAAGAAGAGGCGAAATACAAAAACAAGAAGCAAGATTAATTCAAAAAGAAGAAAATCTAGAAAAACGTTCAGATAATTTTGAAAAAAGAGAACAAGAGCTAGAAAGAGAATTACAAGATATTGAAAAACAAAAAGAAGAATTAGAAAAATTACATGACCAAGAAATGGTTGAATTACAAAGAATCGCATCATTAAGTAAAGAAGAAGCAAAACAAAGACTATTATCTGAAATGGAAAAAGAATTAGTCGCTGAAAAAGCAGCATTAATAAGAGAGCAAGACCAAAAAGCAAAAGAAACGATAACAAAAGATGCAAAAGAAATGCTTTCTTATGCAATACAGAAATGTGCTGCAGACCATTCTCAAGAAACTACAGTATCAATTGTAGCACTTCCAAACGATGAAATGAAAGGAAGAATCATAGGAAGAGAAGGTAGAAATATAAAAGCGTTAGAAACATTAACAGGAATTGATTTGATAATTGATGATACACCAGAAGCAGTAGTATTATCAGGATTTGATCCATTAAGAAGAGAAGTTGCAAAAATTGCATTAGAAAAATTAATTGATGATGGAAGAATACATCCAGCTAAAATCGAGGAAATGGTTGAAAAAGCCAAAGAAGAAGTTGAAAATACTATTAAAGAAGAAGGAGAAAGAGCAGTTCTAGAAACAGGTGTTATAGGACTTCACCCAGATATAGTAAAATTAATAGGAAAATTAAAATACAGAACTTCTTATGGTCAAAATGTATTAAATCACTCAATTGAAGTATCTAATTTAGCAAGAATAATGGCAGACGAGCTAGGCTTAGATACTAAACTTGCAAGAAGAGCAGGATTATTACATGATATTGGAAAAGCTTTAGACCATGATATGGAAGGAACACATGTAGAAATAGGTGTAGAGGTTCTTAAGAAATATAAAGAAAATCCACTTGTAATAAATGCGGTTGAGGCACATCATGGAGATGTTGAACCACAAACTCTAGAAGCAGTTTTGGTACAAGCTGCAGATGCAATATCAGCTTCAAGACCAGGAGCTAGAAGAGAAACTCTAGAAGCATACATTAAGAGATTACAAAACTTAGAAGAAATTGCAGACTCATTTGACGGAGTTGAAAAATCATTTGCAATACAAGCAGGTCGTGAAATAAGAATTGTTGTTAAACCAGAAAAAATATCTGATGATCAAATGACAATTTTAGCAAGAGATGTTGCTAAAAGAATAGAGGCTGAAATGGACTATCCAGGACAAATTAAAGTAAATGTTATAAGAGAAACAAGAATAGTTGATTATGCTAAATAGTAAAGAGAGGGAAACCTCTCTTTTTTCCTGAAAAAATTAAGAATATTGGTATTGCATTTGATTTTTTTCTAAATTTGTAGTATTATAAATAGTGTGAAAAAATAAGAAAGAGGGAATTATATTGAAAATATTAGCAATAGGAGATTTAGTAGGAAACTCAGGAGTTAGAAAATTAAAACAAGAATTAAATAAAATAATAGAAAAAGAAAAGATTAATTTTGTAATTGTAAATGCAGAAAATGCAGGAGAAGGTATGGGAATTACTCAGAAAAATTTTGAGGATATTTTAGAAGAAAAAGTAGATGTAATTACTATGGGAAATCATACTTGGGGTAAAAAAGATATTTTTAAATTTGTTAATCATCCTAAACTTTTAAGACCTGCAAATTATTGTGAAGGAGTACCTGGAAAAGGATATGGTATTTATGAAAATTTGGGTAAAAAAATAGCAGTTATAAATTTAATTGGTAGAGTAGATGTAAATGTACTATCAGAAAATCCATTTTTAATTGCAAAAAATTTAATTGAAGAATTAAAATATAAAACAGATATAATAATAATAGATTTCCATGCAGAAGCAACAGCTGAAAAAATTGCTCTTGGCTATTATTTAGATGGAAAAGTCACAGCAATTTTTGGAACACATACACATGTGCAAACAGCAGATGAAAAAATATTAGAAAAAGGAACAGGATATATCACAGATATAGGGATGACAGGTCCAAAAAATTCTGTTATTGGTATGGATATAAAAGCATCTTTAAAGAGGTTTGAAACAACTCTTCCTGAAAGATATAAAATAGCAGAGGGAGAGTGTATATTAAACGGAGTTATATTTAATGTAGATAACAGTACAAATAAAGTAAAAGAAGTAAAAAGAATAAATATGTAATTATTTTTTGTCGAAAAATGTTTTTTATTGCGATGAAAACTTCCAAAAATTTCCAGAAAACTATTTACATTTATTTCCAAATATTGTAAAATACAAAATGTAAGAGTTGCAACAACAAAAATAAAATTATAGGAGGCAAAGGAAATGGAAGTTTTAAAAATTTCATCAAAATCAAATCCAAATTCAGTAGCAGGAGCAATTGCTGGTTTGGTAAAAGAATCAAACAAAGCAGAAATGCAAGCAATTGGAGCAGGAGCATTAAATCAAGCGGTAAAAGCTGTGGCAATAGCGAGAGGTTTTGTAGCACCTTCAGGAGTTGACTTAGTTTGTATACCAGCATTTGCAGAAGTTGAAGTAGAAGGAGAAGATAGAACTGGTATAAAGCTAATTGTAGAGTCTAGAACTTAAAAAAATAAAAAATTAACAGGCTGTGTGTAACAGTCTGTTTTTGTGTAAGAGCTAATTAAAATAAAGAAAGAAAAAACAAGTAAATTAAAAAATTAAAAATATTTCTCGAAATTTCAATATTGCTTGAAATTTTTTTGAAATTAATGTATTATATTACTTGTATGAGGTGAATTATGAAATCAAATTGGATTAAATATGTATTTATTATATTTATAATACTTATTTTAGTTTTTGCTCTCTATATAATAAGACAAGATGAAGAAGTTAAAAAACAAGAAGAAGAATATACAGAAAGTAATCAGGATGATAGAGTAAAAGAAATAAAACTTGGTATAGCAGGTTTAGATACGATAAACCCAATTCTTAGTAATAATAAAAATGTACAGAATATTACAAAATTAATTTATGAACCATTAGTTGATTTAAGTTCAGATTATAAAGCAACACCTTGCCTTGCAACAGAGTGGGCGAAAGAAAGTGGTAATTCATACCTAATTAAATTAAGAGAAAATGTGAGGTGGTCTGATGGTCAAGTTTTTACTGCAGAGGATGTAAAATTTACAATTGATAGGCTAAAGGACACAAGTACAATTTATTCTGCAAATGTTCAAAATGTAACAGGAGTAGATGTTATAGATGATTATACAGTAAGAATAAACTTAGATAGTGATATTCCATTTTTCGAATATAATCTAACATTTCCAATATTATCTAGTAGTTATTATGAAGGAGAAGATTTTACAACGTCAACTAAAAATAGTTCTCCTGTCGGAACAGGTATGTTTAAAATAACAGATGTTCAAAGTTCTTATATAACATTATCTAAAAATACAAGTTACTGGAATAAAGAAAAAGATAGTATAATAGAAACAATTACGGTTAATTTATATTCTTCAATAGGTGAATTATACAATAGTTTTAAAGTCGGTGGAATTGATTTAATTTCAACAGATAATGATAGAATACAAGAATATATAGGAACAATAGGTTATACTCCAAATGAAGTAAAAGGAAGAGAACATACATTTTTAGCATTTAATATGGGAAATAATTTACTTAGCAGGCAAGAAGTAAGAAAAGCAATTTCATATTCTATAGATAAAGAAAATATTAATTCTAATGCTTTAGGTGGTAAATGTTTTACAAGTAGTTTTCCACTTGACTATGGAAATTGGCTATATCAAGAACAAGAAGCAAGTAGTGGATATAATTTAGAACAAGCAAAAAAGGAATTAACAGATGCAGGTTGGACTTTAAGAAGAGGTTCTTGGCAAAAAACAGAAAACAGAAGAACTTTGAGATTAGAATTAAATTTATTAGTAAGAGCAAGTGATGGAGAAAAAGTTGCAGTTGCTGAAAATATAAAAAGTCAATTAGGGGCACAAGGTATAATAATTAATATAGTTCAAGCTTCAGATGAACAATATAATAATACAATTAATAATAGAAATTTTGATATTGCTTTATGTTCAATGACTTTATCTCCAAGTCCTAATTTAGATATTTTCTTTGGAAATAATAATATAGCAAACTATTCAAACGAAGAAGTTAATAATTTATTAAATGAAACAAAAAATACAACAGATGAAAATATATTAAAAGAAGACTACAAAAGATTAGCTGAAATCTATAAAACTGATATGCCATATATAAGTTTATACAATAATAAATATACAATCGCTTATAATTCAGGTTTAGTAGGAGAAATAACACCAAATTGGTTTAATCAATTTTATGGAATTGAGACTTGGTATAAATAAAATTAAAAAAAGTATTGACAAAACAAATTTTTGATATATAATAAGAATATCAAACAAAAGTTCAATTTAAGGAGGAAAAAATAATGGGAGAAAATACAGAAAAGAAGAAAGCATTAGAAGTAGCAATGAGTCAAATCGAAAAACAATTTGGAAAAGGTTCAGTAATGAAACTTCGGAGATTTTAAAGCTATGGAAATAGAAGCAATACCAACAGGAGCTCTAAGCTTAGATATAGCTTTAGGTATAGGAGGAGTTCCTAGAGGTAGAATTATAGAAGTATATGGTCCAGAATCTTCTGGTAAAACTACTTTAGCATTACATATAATTGCAGAAGCACAAAAAGAAGGAGGAGAAGCAGCTTTTATTGATGCAGAACACGCATTAGATCCAGTTTATGCTAAGAAATTAGGTGTAGATATAGATAATTTAATTGTTTCTCAACCAGATACAGGAGAACAAGCTTTAGAAATTACAGAAAGTTTAATTAGAAGTGGAGCTTTAGATGTAGTAGTAGTAGACTCTGTTGCAGCTTTAGTTCCAAAAGCTGAAATAGATGGAGATATGGGAGACTCTCATATGGGGCTTCAAGCAAGACTTATGTCTCAAGCATTAAGAAAACTTGCAGGAGCTATTAATAAATCTAAAACAGTTTTAATATTTATAAACCAATTAAGAGAAAAAATAGGAGTTATGTTTGGAAACCCAGAAACAACAACAGGTGGACGTGCTTTAAAATTCTATGCATCTGTTAGAATGGATATTAGAAAAATAGAAAACATTAAACAAGATGGAGAAATTAAAGGAAATAGAGTACGTGTAAAAGTTGTTAAAAATAAAGTTGCACCACCATTTAGAGAGGCAGAATTTGATGTGGTTTATGGACAAGGTATTTCTAAAGAAGGAAATATTTTAGATATGGCTGTAAACTTAGATATAGTTGAAAAAGCAGGTTCTTGGTTTAGTTATAATGGTGAAAGAATTGGTCAAGGTAGAGAAAATGTTAAAAAGTATTTAAAAGAAAACCCAGAAATATTAGATGAAATAGAGAAAAAAGTAAGAGATAATTTTGCTAAAGCTTTTGAACAAAGTTTAGGTGAAGATTTACCAAGCAAAGAAGACGACGATGATGAAGAATAATTAATAAAGATTAAATATAGGAGCTAAATTAGGTAAAAGTAGTTTATCTAATTAGCTCCTTTTATCTTTAAGGAAAAATTTATAAAAAAGTAAATAAAACTATTAACAAAATATTAAATAAATAGTAAAATGCAGATGGCAACTTTAGAACGGTTAAATTAAATTATTAAATAAAAAAAGAAAGGATGTTGTGTTATGGAAGAAAAAAAGAATGAAATTATTTTATTTGAAAATCAAGAGGTGAGATTAGAAGTAAATTTAAAAGATGATACAGTATGGCTTACACAAAAACAAATGGCGGAGTTGTTTGGAAAAGACAGAAGAACTATTACTAGACATATTCAAAATATTTATAAAGATGAAGAATTAGAAGAAAATTCAGTATGCTCATTTTTTGAGCATACTGCAGAAGACGGAAAAAAGTATAATGTTCAATATTATAATTTAGATATGATTATTTCTGTTGGATATAGGGTAAATAGTAAGCAAGGTATTGCTTTTAGACGATGGGCAACAAGAATTTTAAAAGATTATATGTTAAAAGGTTATGCTATAAATCAAAAAAGATTAGAATATTTAGAAAAAACAATAAAATTAATAGATATAGCAAATAGAATTGATGAAAGATTAGAAGGAAATGATGCAAAAGAAATATTAAAAGTAATTGGAAGTTACTCAAAAGCATTAAATATACTAGATGATTATGACCATAAAAAACTAAGAAAAGTAAAAGGAAATATAGATGAAAGAAAAATAAGATATGAAGATTGTATAGCAATTATTAATAAACTTAAATTTAATGAACAAAGTGAATTATTTGCAGTAGAAAGAAATAAAGGACTAGAGTCAATTATAGGAAATATTTATCAAACATTTGGTGGAGAAGATGTATATAAAAGTATAGAAGAAAAAGGTGCAAATTTTCTATATTTAGTAGTTAAAAATCACGTGTTTGCAGATGGAAATAAAAGAATAGCTGCAACATTATTTATATATTTCTTAAGTTTCTATGATATCTTATATAAAAATGGAAAACAAACAATAGATAATAATACATTAGTTGCATTAACACTACTTATTGCTGAGTCTAACCCTAGAGAAAAAGAAATAATTATAGATTTGGTTATGAATTTCTTAAGTAGTGATAATATAATTAGTTAGAAATGAAAGAAAAGAGTTTTAATAATCTCTTTACAAAGAAATTATTTATATTTATAATCTCAAATTTGACAGTTTTTTTAAAGCAAAAAGTCTGTATTGCTTTCTAATCAAGCTTTACAGACTTTTCGATAGATTGTAAAAAAAGCGTACCGAATTTATTTTTTTAAATCTTTTTTAAATTTTGTTCTAATCTTTGTAGTCGTTATTTCATTGTCCGTTCTGAAATTAAATTTTTCGTGTAATAGTTTTTTTAAGAATATTTTAATCTGAAAATTTTCTTGATATTTTTCTATAGTTATAGTAAAATAAAAAAGAAAAAGGAGAAAAGTATGTATACAGTAGAAGAATTTGATAGAGGAAAAACAAAAGTATTAAGATATATTCTATATAAAAAAAGAACTGAACAAGAAGTAAGAACAAAATTTCAAAAAGACATAGAAGAAAATATGTTAGAAGATATAATAGAATATTTAAAAGAAGCAGGATATATTAACGATAAGGAATATATAGAAAAGACTGTAAACAATTTTATGATTTTAAAAAATATGTCTATAAAAGAAATAAAATACAAGCTAATGTCAAAAGGACTAAACAAAAATGATATAGATGATTATATTTATGAAAACAAAGAAGAACTAGAAGAATATGAAACAAAATCAGCAAGAAATATAATATATAAAAAATCTACATCTATGGAACAAGAAGAAATAGTTCAATTTTTATTAAAAAAAGGATATAAAAAAGATAATATAAATAATGCAATGGAGGAATAAACAATGCCCATACTTACATTAGAAACAAATAAATATGCAATAAAGATAGATAATTTTGAAGGACCACTAGATTTATTGTGTCATTTAATAGAAAAAAACAAAATGAGTATATATGATATAAATTTAAGCAAAATAACAGATCAATATATTGATTATTTAAAAGAACAAGAGAAAATGGACTTAGAAATAGCAAGTGAATTTTTAGTAATGGCAAGTACATTATTGTATCTAAAATCAAAAAATCTACTTCCAAAACAAGAAGATGATGAAGAAGAAATAACAGAAGATGAATTAATTAGAAGAATAATAGAATATAAGAAATTTAAAGAAATAAGTAAGTTGTTTAAACAAAATTATTTAGAATACCAAAATAGATATTATAAAAAGCCAGAAGAAATAGAACTTCCAAAACAAAAAATAGAAAAAGATTATGATAAAAATGTAATACCAGATATTTATAAAAATGTAATAGAAAAAAATGCAAGTAAAATAAATCAAAATGCTAAAAATATTGAAAAAATTGCTATCACAGATAATTATACAGTAGCAAGTAAAGTAAGGCAAATGTTTAAAGTTTTAATTAAGCAAAAACAATTTATATTTAATAAATTATTTTCAATAAAAAAACATAACAAACAAGAAGTAGTAACAGCATTTTCAGGACTTCTTGAATTATCTAGAAGAAGTAAAGTAGAAACAGACCAAGAAAAATTATTTGGAGATATTTTAGTAAAGAAATCTGATAAAAAAGTAGTAAATAAATAAAATACATAAAAAATGATTAAAAAAGAAAAAGTTGGAAAAACTAATATAAAACCTCAAAGGGAGGGGAGAATATTGGTTTTTCTTTTTATATTAATAGGTATTTTTCTGTTTTTAATTATAAGTGTGTTATTTATAATATTCTCAAGAATAAAAATTGAAATAGAAAATTTTAAATATAGCTCTAATACTAATATGATAAATAAAAAACATACCAACGATGATTATTATATAATATTAAAATTATGTATTTTAAAGAATTTCCCAATTATTAAAATAAAGATAACAGATGAAAAAATCAATAAGTTTAAATCTAATGTAAAATTAAAAGAAAAAATAAAAAAAGAATTTGGAAAAATTGACATTAAAAAATTAGAAAAAGAAATAAATATTACCAAATTAAAAAAGATATCTAAAACTATAAAAATATTAATAGAAAAATTTAGTTTAAAAGTAGAATTAGGAACAGAAAATGCAGTTTTAACAGCAATGATAATTCCTTTTATTAGTACATTAATATCATTTTTATTAAGAAATAAAATGGAAACTTATAAAAAACAAAAATATAATATAAAGCCTATATTTATAAATAAAAATCTATTAAATATAGAATTTTCAGGTATATTTCAAATAAAAATGATACATATTATAAATATAATATATATCTTAAATAAAAAAGAAGGAGATGATAGAAATGAGCGAACATCCAATAGAAGGTCTTATGCTTACAGCTATGAATAGTATCCAAGATATGGTAGATGTAAATACTATAATAGGAGAACCAATAGAAACATCAAATAATATCGTAATAATACCAATATCAAAAGTATCATTTGGTTTTGCAGCAGGAGGAAGTGAATTTAGTGGAGAAACAGTAGACGAATATAGTAAAAAAGAAAAAGAAGAAGAAATACAATATAGATTACCATTTGGTGGTGGTTCTGGTGCTCGGTGTTACAATTAACCCAATTGCATTTTTAGTAATACAACCCAATAATGTTAAATTATTACCTGTAAATCATAGTTCTTCATTAGATAAATTGTTAGACTATGTACCAGATTTAATAGAAAAAACAAATAATATTATGAATAGATGTATACAAAATAAAAAAGAACAAACAAACCAAATTTTAAAGGAAATGCAGAAAAAACACGATAAAAATATGAAAAAACAACAAGATGATAAAAAAGAAATAGAAAGAAAGATAGATGAAAGTACAAAGAAAATAACAGAAAACAAGCAAGAAAAAATCAAGTTAGATAATGATACAGATTATGAATTTGAATATGATGAAACATTAGAAGATGAGTAACTTTTATAAGAGACAGTTTTATTTTAACTGTTTCTTTTTTCTGCTTCCCCAAGGGCAAGGAGCATTTCTTCCTTATTTTTTCAAAAAATCTATAAAATTTCTTGATTTAAACTCGTATTAGTGATATAGTATACAAGTATTAATATGTAAAAATAATAACATTAAGAGAGGTTAGAAAAATGAGTATATTTAAGAAAATATTTAAAACTTACAGTGAAAAAGAAGTAAAAAGAGTAATGCCTTTAGTTGAAAAAATTAATGGTATGGAAGAAGAAATTTCAAAATTAAGCGACACAGAATTAAGAGCTAAAACAGAATATTTTAAAGAACAATTAAAAAATGGTAAAACATTAGATGATATTTTACCAGAAGCTTTTGCAGTAGTAAGAGAAGCATCAAAAAGAGTATTAGGTATGAGACATTTTGATGTACAATTAATAGGTGGTATTATCTTACACCAAGGTAGAATTGCAGAGATGAAAACAGGTGAAGGAAAAACATTAGTTGCAACACTTCCTGTATATTTAAATGCACTAGAAGGAAAAGGTGTTCATGTAATTACAGTAAACGACTACCTAGCTAAAAGAGATAGTGAGTGGATGGGAAAATTATATAAATTCTTAGGACTATCTGTAGGTTTAGTAATTGCAGGTATGGAGCCAAAAGAAAAACAAGAAGCATATAATAGTGATGTAACTTATGGAACAAATAATGAATTTGGTTTTGATTACTTAAGAGATAATATGGTAATATATAAAGATCAATTAGTACAACGTGGACTTCATTTTGCAATCGTAGATGAAATTGATAGTATTTTAATTGATGAAGCTAGAACACCACTTATTATATCTGGTAGAGCAAATGAATCATCAGATTTATATAAAAAAGCTGATAATTTTGTTAGAAGATTAACACCAAAGGTTATAGTTGAAGAAGATATAAAAGATACAGAACAAGCAGAAGATAACGAAAAATATGACTACATAGTAGACTTAAAAGCAAAATCAGCAACACTAACACAAAAAGGTATTAAAAAAGCTGAAGAAACATTTGGACTAGAAAACTTTAATGACTTAGAAAACTCTACATTAGTACATCACGTAAACCAAGCATTACGTGCTCATGGTGTTATGAAAAAAGATATAGATTATATAGTAAAAGATGGAGAAGTATTAATTGTTGATGAGTTTACAGGACGTATAATGTATGGAAGACGTTATAATAACGGTTTACATCAGGCCATTGAAGCTAAAGAGAATGTAAAAATAGCAGATGAATCAAAAACTTTAGCCACAATTACTTTCCAAAACTTCTTTAGGATGTATGATAAATTATCAGGTATGACAGGTACAGCTATGACAGAAGCAGCAGAATTTGAAGAAATTTATAATTTAGACGTTGTTGAAATTCCTACAAATAAGCCAATGATTAGAAAAGACGAAAATGATGTTATCTATAAAAATGAAACAGCAAAATATAGAGCAGTTGTAGAAAGTATAAAAGAAAGCCATAAAAAAGGTCAACCAGTTCTAGTTGGTACAGTTTCAATTGAAAAATCAGAAAAACTTTCTAAATTATTAAAACAAGAAGGAATAAAACACGAAGTATTAAATGCTAAATATCACGAAAAAGAAGCAGAAATAATAGCACAAGCAGGTAAATTTGGAGCAGTAACAATTGCAACAAATATGGCAGGTCGTGGTACTGATATTATGCTAGGAGGAAATAGTGAATTTTTAGCAAAAGAAGAAATGAGAAGACAAAAAATTTCACCAGAATTAATAGAAGAAGCAAATACTTATTATGAAACAGATGACCAAGATATATTAAACGCAAGAAAGAAATTTAAAGAATTGACAAAGAAATTTGATGAAGAAATAAAAGACGAAAAAGAAAAAGTAATTGAAGCTGGTGGTCTAAAAATAATAGGTACAGAAAGACACGAATCAAGAAGAATTGATAACCAGTTACGTGGACGTTCAGGACGTCAAGGAGACATAGGAGAATCAAGATTTTATATTGGTCTAGATGATGACCTAATGAAAATATTTGGTGGAGATATGATTACAAAAGTATATAATACATTAGGTGCAGATGAAAATATGCCAATAGAGTCAAAAATGATATCAAACGCAGTAGAAAACGCACAAAAGAAAGTAGAGAGTAGAAACTTTACAATACGTAAAAATGTATTAAAATATGATGATGTAATGAACGCACAAAGAGAAATTATCTATAAACAAAGAAGAGAAGTTTTAGACGGAGAAAATATACATGATAGCATTATTAATATGGTAGAATTTGTAGCAGAAAGCCTACCAGGAGTATATGTAGAGCCAGAAACAAATAAAGTAAATGTAGAATCATTAACAAATGAAATATTTAATATATTCGGTTTTGATATGACAGTATTTGTTAAAGAACACAATGAAGATGCAAATGCAATAGCAGAAGAATTAAAGAAAAAAGCATTAGAAGAATATAGTAAAAAAGAAGAAGAAATCACATCAGAACAAATGAGAGAGCTTGAAAGAGTTGTAATGCTTAAAGTTGTTGATGAAAAATGGATGAACCATATAGATAGTATGGATGAGCTAAAAAATGGTATAGGACTACGTGCATATGGTCAAAAAGATCCAGTTGTCCAATACAGACTTGAAGGTTTTGATATGTTTGATGAAATGGTAAATGATATAAAAGTAGATGTAACAAAAATATTAATGCATATTCGTCAAGCAGAAAGTGCTAGAAGAACAGAAACTGTAAAAATTACAGGAGCAGCACTAGAAGCAATTCATAGTGTAGACGGTGGTTCTAAAATAGGAACAGATGTAGATAGAACAGTAAGAAACGAAGGTCCAAAGGTAGGCAGAAATGACCCTTGCCCTTGCCGGAAGCCGGTAAGAAGTATAAAAATTGTTGTGGAAAGAACCAATAGGAGACGTTTTATTTTGGACATATTATCCAATTGGGAACACATCTTCTAGAAACAATATTATATATCGAGTGTTTCACAAGCCTTATAAATGAGAAATTGAAAATTTAAAAACCAAGAGAAGATAAGTGAAGTCTTCTCTTAATTTGTTTTCTAAACACTCTTGTTAAAAACCAATTATTATGATAAAATACTTATGCAAACTTAAAAGAGGTTATCATATGGAAGAAAATAATAAAGAAATTGATGAATTATTAAAACAAAATATGCCTTATGGAGAAATAGCTGATTTATTAGGAATGGACTTAATAGATGTTATTAATTATGACAATGAAAGAACAAAAGATAAAAAAGAAAGAGAAGTAGAAAATACACTAGCCAACAGAAAAAAATCTATAAATAAAATGTTTTTAGAAGATGAAATGTCAGTAGAAGAAATTGCAAGTAAAATAGGTATTAGTAAGAAACAAGTAGAAGAAGATTTAACAATGATGGGAATAGATCCAAATCTTCCACTAGCTTTAAGAAAACAACTTCTAGAAAATTCTAAAAAAAGAAAAAATGATGATTTAGAAAGTAAAAGTACTTCTAAAACTGAAGTTGGTGGAATTATTGCAACAAGATTAAAAATAGCAAAGCTATTGTTTGAAAAAGGTATATCAGAAGACGAAATTTGTAGAATTTTTAGTGATATACCACAAGATGTAATAGATTGGCATATACAATATGTTAAAAATCATAATATAACTGGTTATGAAGGAATAGATATTCCTGAAGTAACAAAAGCAGAAAAAGAAGAAAAAAGTGCATTTGGAACAAGACCTAATATTATAGAAAGAAGAAAAGCAGTATATGAATTAGTAAGAAAGAATAAATCAGAAGGAGAAATAGCAAGTGAGCTTGGAATTTCTATAATAACTGTAGAAAATGACTTAAGTTTTTTAAGAAAACAAGGAATTATAGAAAATAAAGGAACAAAACAAGAACAAAAAGAAAAAAGAAGAAAAGAATTAATTGATTTATATGGTAAGCTTTCAATAAAACAACTAGCTATAAATTTTGGAGTTTCTGAATATACAATAATAGAGGATATTAAATATTTAGAAAAAACTGGAGAATTAAATGATAAAATACCTGAGGAAGTGAAAAAAAGAAGACAAGCGATACCAGAATTACGAAAAAAATTTTATGTTACAGAAATAGCTAAAATGTTTGGAGTTTCTACTTGGACAATAAATAATGATATTAGATGGTTAAAAAAAGAAGGTCTTATAGATGAAACTAAAGAAATAAGAGGTAGACGTTCAAGAAAAAAAGTTCAAAGTATAGAAGCTAGAAGAAAAAGGGTATCAAGTTTGTATGGCAAAAAAACTACTAAAGAAATAGCATCACTATTGGGAATAGGAAAGTCAACTGTTCGGAAGGGATATTAGATTTTTAATAGAACACGGTATGATTGAAAAAATTGCTGAAAAAGAAGAACCAGAAGATATAAGAAAAAGAAAAAGAGAAGTTGCTAAATTATACGGAAAAGTTCCTATAGAACAATTAGCTGAAAATTTTGGTGTTTCTGAATCTACTATAAAAAGGGATATAGCTGATTTGGTAGCGAAAGGAATTATAAAAAGAGAGCTAGATACTAGAATCACAAATAGAAGAGCAAATGTAGCAAGGCTTTTTGGAACAATGAACGAAAGAGATATGGCAAGAGAATTAAAAGTTTCTAAAGGGACTATAGATGCTGATATAAGATTCTTAAAAGGACAAGGAATAATAGAAGAAAAATCACATGTAGTAATACTATCTAAAGAAAAACGAAAACAGATAAAAGAAAGAAGAGAAAGATTTGAAAGTATATATAATAGTTCAAAAGAAAAGCTAACAGTAAAACAAGTAGCGGACTTATTAGGTATACCATATACAGTAGCTTATAGAGATTTCAGAATTTTAAAAAGAGATGGCAGACTTATAAATTTTGATGAAGAAGATATTCAAGAAGAAAAACAAGCTGAAGATAAAAGAAATCCTGAATTAGAAAAACGTATTAAAATAATATATCAAAAAATAATAAGTTTATATAAAGAAGGAAAAATAGACAGGGCAAAAGAATTATTAAGACTTCTTGGAGAGAGAATTAACTTTAATGATGATGAAAGAAAAAAATATGATGAAATAATGGCTATTTTTGATAAAGTGTTAGAAAAAAGAGCTAGAAGTCAAGAAGAAAGTATAGAAAGTGAAGATGAAAGATAAAAGGTGAAAATATTACTTTTTATCTTTTTTCTTGAAACTTTTTTGAAATTATGAGAGACTATATAATATAAGGGGGAGAAAGAATTGAAAAATAAACTAACAAGAGAAGATTTTGAACAAATATATCAAGAAACATATGAGATAGTATTAAAATTTGCAATTGTGAAATGTAGAAATTTTGATAATATAAATGATATTATACAAGATACATATTTAGAATTATTAAAAATAATAAATAAAAAGAAGGCACTTGAAATTGAAAATATAAATAATTATTTATGTGGAATAGAAAATAATATAATAAAAAGATATTATATTAAAAAGAAAAAAACTAATAATATTATCTCTTATTATAATTTTAGTGATGATAGATTAGAATTAGAAAATGAAATAAAAGACGATTTTGATATAGAATTAGATTTTATAAATAAAAATAATGTAGAAAAAGTATGGATTTATTTAAAAGAAAAAGATTTACTAACTACAAAAATATTTTATTTACATTATGCTTTAGGTTTAAAAATACCAGAAATATCTAAAGAATTAGAAATAGGGGAGTCTAACATAAAAAATAGAATATATAGAACAATAAAAGAATTAAAAAAATATTTAGGAAAGGATGTGATATAAAAATGATTAATAAAACTTTAAAAGAACATTTAGAAAATGAATACAGCAAAGAAAAAAACTATCAAAAAATTCTTTATAAAGAAAAGAAGGTGGTTAGTATGAAAAGAAAAATTTTAAATATTGCTGCTATATTTTTAGTAATAGTAGTTGCAGGAGTTTTAAGTACTAATATTTATGCTGAGATTCAATGGAATAAAGAGTTTGACATTTATAAAAACTTACCAAGTGTAAGAACAAAAGGAACTTTAGCTGAAATAAAAGAAGACGGTTATGCAGAAGTAATAGATACAGATTATATCACACAAGACGGAATAAGTATTAAAGTAAATGAAATGCTACTTACAGATGATGTTCTAAGTATAGATTTAAACTTTAAATTTGATGAAAATGTAAATGTAGATTATGATATGTTTAATTTTGGATATAGTATATATGATGAAAATAAAAATATCTATGCAGTTTCATCTAGGATGCATCTAGGAGAAGATATTAAGGTAGACAATACAGCAAGATATTTATATGAAGAGTTAGGAATAAAATATAATAAAAATAATATTACAGAATCACAACTTACAAATAGTTCAAGTAACGGAGTTGAAACCATTGATAAAGAAAATAGAACAATGAATATGAATATTACGCTAAGAGCAAAAGATAAATTTCCACAGAGTAAAAAATTATATATTAGAATATTTGATTTAGGATATTCATTAATGGAAACAGATACTAATACTAGAAAAATAACAAATATGAAAGATTTCAAATTAAGTAATTCTAAGTGGAATTTCGAAATAACAGTGCCAGATAAGTTCTATGAAAGAAATTCAAAAGAATTAAAACCAGAAAGCCAAATTCCAGGAATAGAATTTGAAAATATTACAATTACAGATACAGGTTTAAGCTTAACATTTAAATCAGAAGAATATGATGAACTTATAAAAGCAGGAAAAGATATGGAATCTAGTGAATTCTTGGAAAAGAACCAAAATATGTTATATATATCTGATAAAACTGGAAATAGATATAATGAAATAAATATAGGAACTACAGGAAATGACAAAGAATATAAAATGACATTAGATGTAGGCATGAAATATTTAGATGACTTGTATGTAAATTATTTAGATAATGGAATACCATATAGGGTAAAATTGATAGAAAAATAGTAATTGACTAAATTCAATATATAATATATAATTTTAAAAGAGATAATCTAATATTATCTCTTTTAAATACAGCAAAAAAACGTAATATAAAAGAGGAAAAAAATGATAAAATTAAAAGAAATAGGAAGAATTATATTAATATTTATTTTAATTATGATAGCAATATGTTTTTGCTTTAGTTTATATAAATTAATATGTGGAGACATAAGTTTTAGTCAATTACCTAGTGAAACAGCCCTATATTTCTTATATAGTATAGGTTATGGTGCTTTGGAAGGAGATTCTGTAATACAAAACATACTTGCGATGATAGGAATAGTATCACTTGCTTTAATGACTACTTTTTTAACAATAAACTTGTTTTGGAGACTTGACGATGTTAAATTAAATAAAAATATAACATATAATAAAGATTATTTATTAATGAAATTTGAAAATAAAGGAAAAACAATTTGTGATATGAAAGTTGCTTTTTCATTATATGATGAACTTAAATATGAGAATATAGGAGAAGCAAAAGAATATTATATGCCAATGCTTGTTAAGAATTCTGTATGGAATTTAAGATTAAACTTAAACGAGACTTTCTGGTATAAAACAGTTTATGATTTATTAACATCTAATAGTAAAAAACTTTATTGTATATTCTCTTTTGTAGACACAAAAACAGGACAAAATAGTATAAAAGTTGAAGAAATAACAAAAGAAAACATAAAATTATCAGATAAAATATTGGATTATAAAGAATTTACGAAAACAGTTGTATATTCTTATAAGAAATTACTTCCAGTCGAAAATTGTGGTAATCTACAAGTAAAAGAAGTAGAAAATGCTATAGAAATGGACTATTCTTTTGATGAAAAGGCTAATGAAAATAGTTTTATTATGTTATATTATAATTTACACGAACCTAATCTAAATCTAGAAAAATATGACAAACAAAAAACATATTTAGAATTTGACATATCATCAGAAAATAAAGTTAATTTAAGATTTGAAATAAAAACAAATGAGAATATCTTAACAGAATACGTAACTGTTAACAATGAAGCAAAAACGGTAAGAATAAACTTACAAGATTTAAATAAAAACCTAGAAAACGTAAAAGAAATTTGTTATACGATTTTTAAAAAAGATGGAAATGCAAATGGAAAATTATGTATTGGTAATTTAAAGATAGTAACTAATTAAAAAGGAGATGATTAAATGTTAGAATTTGATGAAAATGAAAAACTATTAAGTTCTATTGAAGAAAAAATAAAGAATTTAGGTGAGTCTCTTTGACATACCTAAATTAGAAAAAGAATTAAGTAATTTAGAAAAAGAAACTTTAAAAGAAGATTTTTGGAAGGATAGCAAAAATTCTAGTAAAGTATTATCTAGAATTAAAAGTTTAAAAGCAAAATGCAGTGATTTTAAAGATATAGAAGCTGAAATATCTAACTTAAAAGAAATGACTGAGCTTGTTAAATTAGAACCAGATGAAGAGTTAGAAAAAGACATTGTAAAAAACACAAAAACACTAGAAAAAAAGGTAGAAAAATTAGAAATATCAACACTTTTATCTGGTAAATATGATTTAAATAATGCAATTTTAACAATACACCCAGGGGCAGGAGGAACAGAATCACAAGACTGGGCTGAAATGCTCTATAGGATGTATACTAGATGGGCTAATAAAAATAATTATGAATTAAAAGAACTAGATTACCTAGAAGGGGAAGAAGCAGGAATTAAAAGCGTAACTTTTGAAATTATTGGCGAAAATGCTTATGGTTATCTAAAATCAGAAAAAGGTGTTCATAGATTAGTTAGAATTTCACCATTTGATAGTGGTGGAAGAAGACATACATCTTTTGCATCTGTAGATGTACTTCCTGAAATAACAGATGATATAGAAATAGAAATAAACCCAGATGATTTAAGAGTAGATACATATAGAGCATCTGGTGCAGGAGGACAACATATCAATAAAACTTCCTCTGCTGTTAGAATTACACATTTGCCAACAAATATAGTTGTTCAATGTCAATCTGAGCGTTCTCAAATACAAAACAGAGAAACAGCAATGAAGATGTTAAAATCAAAGTTGTTTGACTTGAAAGAAAAAGAACATAAAGAAAAAATAGAAGATATACAAGGAGAGCAAAAAGATATTGCTTGGCGGAAGTCAAATACGTTCATATGTATTTTGCCCATATACTATGGTAAAAGACCATAGAACAAACTATGAAGTTGGAAATGTAGAAGCAGTAATGAACGGCGAAATAGATGATTTTATAGAAAGTTATTTAAGATATAATATTAAAAATAAAGAAAATTAGATAAATTTTTGGAGATAGAAATAAAAAAGTCTATCTCTTTTTATTATGTTAAAACATATAATATATAAAGACTATGTTTAATTAAGCAAAGTCTATTTAAATAAAATGAGGTGGCAAATAGATGAATAACATAATAGTTTTAAAATTTGGTGGAAGTTCTATTTCTGACAATAAAAAATTAGAATTAGTTGCAAGAAGAATTACTAAAATATATGACAGTGATAAAAAAGTAGTTGTCGTGTTATCTGCACAAGGTAAGACAACAGATAAATTAACAAGAGAAGCAAAAGAATTATCTAATAATATACCAAATAGAGAATTAGATGCACTTCTTAGTTGTGGTGAACAAATGTCGACTGCAAAACTTAGTATCTTACTAAATTTCTATGGTTATCCTGCAATCTCTTTAACAGGTTGGCAAGCAGGAATTTTAACAGATAATAACTCACAAAATGCTAATATATTAAAAATAAATACATCTAGAATTCTAAAAGAATTAAATAATGGAAAAATAGTTATAGTAACAGGTTTTCAAGGAATAAACGAAAATTTAGATATTACAACTTTAGGAAGGGGAGGGTCTGATACTACAGCAGTAGCATTAGCATCTGCTCTTAATTGTGATAATTGTTATATTTTTTCAGATGTAGATGGAGTATATACAGCAGATCCTAATAAGATTACTAATACTAAAAAACTAGAAAATATTTCATATAAAGAAATGCAAGAGTTATCTAATGAAGGAGCAAAAGTCCTTCATAATAGATGTGTACAAATAGGGGAAAAATTTGATATACCAATAGTTACTAAATCTACTTTTAATGATGAAAAAGGAACAGTTATATCTAATAAAATAGAAGATAACACTGTAAAAAGTATCATCAAAAAAGACGTTTCTAGAATTTCAATTATAGGTAATGGAATAATTAGAAATTATTCTTTAATTGAAAAAATAATTGAATATTTAAAAGATAAAAATTTTGATATTTTAAAATTAGAAATAACAGAAATGAAAATATCAATTATATTCAAAAATATTATAAAAGAAGAAAATTTACAAGAAATTCACAAATTAATATTTTGAAACTGTTCTAAATAAGACAAACCTAGAATATATATAATTTAGTAGGTTATATAGGAGGTTTTAATTATGACAGTTGATGAAAGAAAGATAATAAATAATACAAGTGTAATTCAGAATCTTATTTTAGAAAATAGAGGCAAACTAAGTGTTTCTGGAGTAGTAGATGTGTTAAGTTTTGATGACCAAGTGGTAATAATAGAAACAGAACTAGGACTTTTAACAATAAAAGGTGATAGTTTAAGAATAAATAAATTAAGTATTGATACTTCTGAAGTAATTGTAGAAGGTGATATTAATTCAATGAATTATAGTGATAATAAATCTTCTGATAAAACAAAATCAAGTAGTTTTATTAGTAAAATCTTTAAATAATATTTTAGGAGTAATTGATAATGGTTATAAATCAAGCTTATTTATTTTTTATTTTTATTGTTAATGGAATATTGATTGGTATTTTCTTTGATTTTTTTAGAATACTTAGAAAATCATTTAATACCAAAGATTTTGTAACATATATAGAAGATATATTATTTTGGATATTAACCGGTTTTTCTATTTTATATTTTATTTTTATATTTAATAATGGTGAAATTCGTTTTTTTATGTTTGTTGCAATCGGAATAGGTGTTATTCTTTATATGAAAATATTTAGTAGTATTTTTATTAAAATAAATGTAAATATAATAAATTTTTTTAAAAAGGTATTTTCAATTATAATAATTGTCCCTATTAGATTCATCAAAAAAATATTTTTTAAACCAATTTCGTTTATTTTCATTAATATTCGTAATTTATATAAAAAAACTTACAAAAAAATCGAAAATAATGTAAAAAATTAAAAATAGAAGAAGGAATTTTAGATAAAATGTAGAATAATATTATTATAGCGTCCATTAGGATATTATTACATTAGAATTGGAGAGATTAACTTATGAAAAAGATTTATAAAAAAGTAATTATATTTGTTATAGCCGGTTATACTCTATTTACTTTATATAATCAACAAATTACTTTAAATCAATATAGTAAACAATCAGAAGAGTTAAATGAAAAAATTGCTGAAGAGACTAAAGTTAATGAAGATTTAAATAAACAAAAAGATAATGTTAATTCTTTAGAGTTTATTGAGCAAACAGCAAGAGAAAAATTAGATATGTATTACCCAAATGAAAGGGTTTATATAGATGAAGGGATGTAATAAAAATTAACATCTCTTATTTTCTTTAAAAAACTATTTCATATTTTTTAAAAATATGCTATAATATATATTGTATTTAGAATTTATTTTGTTCGTTTCAAATTTCCCTTTTGAAAATTTAACAATAGAAAATACTAATATAAAAATTATAATTAATTTTAAAGGAGGTTATTTATGTTGAATTTAGAAGAAATGACTTTAATACAGTTGAAAAAATTGGCTAAAGAACATAATATTAAAAATATTTCAAAGTTAAAGAAAGATGAATTAGTTACTATGCTAACTCAAATTATGAAAGAGGTAGCAGAAACTGAAGAAAATACTATCGAAGTAAAACAAGAAGAAGAAAAAGATGATATACCTGCTATAGAGAAAGAAACAATCGAAAAACATTATGATGAAAATGGAGAGCCTATTGTTGATTATAAGTTAACAAATGAAGGTGATGAAATTGTTGAAGGTATATTAGATATATTGCCTGATGGATATGGCTTTTTAAGAGGAGAAAATTTCTTATCTAGTGAAAAAGATGTTTATATTTCTATGGTTCAAATAAGAAGATTTAAACTAGATACAGGTGATATTGTAAAAGGTATTTCTAGATTTAAAGAAGGTGAAAAATTCCCATCTTTAATATTTGTTGGTGAAGTTAATGGTGAACATCCTGAAAAAGCAATGAAAAGAAAAAGATTTGATGAATTAACACCTATCTTTCCAAATGAAAAATTGAAATTAGAAACTATTCCTAATGATTATGCAACTAGAATTATAGATTTGATGTGCCCTATAGGAAAAGGACAAAGAGGTATGATTGTTGCTCCACCTAAAGTTGGTAAAACTACTTTGTTAAAGAAAGTTGCAAATGCTATTAGTACAAACAATCCAGAAGTTGAATTAATAGTACTACTTATAGATGAAAGACCAGAAGAAGTAACTGATATGAAACGTTCTATAAAAGGACAGGTTATTCACTCAACTTTTGATGAATTACCAGACCATCATGTTAAAGTTGCTGAAATGGTAATTGCAAGAGCAAAAAGATTAGTAGAACAAGGTAGAGATGTTGTTATATTATTAGATAGTATAACAAGATTAACAAGAGCATATAACTTAGTAATTCCTTCATCTGGAAGAACTTTATCTGGTGGTATTGACCCTGCAGCACTTCACAAACCTAAAAAATTCTTTGGTGCAGCAAGAAATATTGAGTTTGGTGGAAGTTTAACAATCTTGGCAACTGCATTAATTGATACGGGTAGTAGAATGGATGACGTTATATTTGAGGAATTTAAAGGTACAGGTAATATGGAAGTTCACTTAGATAGAAAATTATCCGAAAGACGTATTTTCCCAGCTATTGATATTAATAAATCTGGTACAAGAAGGGAAGATTTACTTCTTACTCCAAAAGAAAAAGATACAGTATTTGCACTAAGAAAAGCTATGAACAGTATGCCTGTTGCAGATGTTACTGAAGAAGTTATTAGTCAAATGACTCAAACTAGAAATAATAATGAATTTGTTGACAAAATGGATAACTATTTAAGAAGATTTAAATAAAATTTTAAACCAAGGTCAATTTCCTTGGTTTATATAATAAAAATAAGAAATATTTAAAGACCAGAATTAATTTACTGGTCTTTTAATTATTATATAGACGTTTAAGAATATTAAAATTTTATGATATTTTAATAAAAATAGGGAAGAGGTGCAGTAATGAATAAAAGAGTAACTTATTTTAATAATGAGAAAAACATTTCTGGAAGATTAATACAAGATTTAAGAAAGAAATTTAATTTATCTGTAGAAGATTTAGCAATAAAGTTACAATTAGAGGGAATAGATATTTCATCACAAGTAATAAGAAACATAGAAAATAATAAAAGAACAGTTACAGATTTTGAACTATTAATAATAGCAAGAGTTTTAAATATTAGCATTATAATAAATGCAGAAGAGATAAAATATATTGATAGTGAAATAGTGTTATAGATAACATTGCACAAAATCAATCTTTTGTGCAAAAAGAGATAGGGGCATAATATAAAACAGCCATAAACCTCTACTTCTACTAATTCAAGGCTTTTAGCTGTTCTATGCATACACTAATATTCATTTATATATCTTTATTTTCTTATTATATCTATATTATATTCATTATTATTATTATAAGCTTTGCATAAATCAATTTTAAGACGTTTTATTTTTTTGTTTATATAACTTGTTATCTAATTTATTTTTTATTTGCTATTTTAATTTGTATCTATAAATTTTATTTCATTATATTAATTATTATTTTTAATGTGATTTTTTTCAAAAATCTCCAAAGTGCCTATTTCTCTATATTTGCCTTATTTTATAGACAACAAACTATATGCCTAAAAAATAAAAACGCCTTAAAATCGATTCTCGTGTGTCGTATTTTTGGCACTTTTTAGGCTTTTTTTGAAAGTATCGGTTTTTAGCCATTTTCAAGTATTTTTACATATCACACATATATCAGTTGTAATATTTTATATAATCTAGACATATAACTTGTTAAGTTTATAATTAAAATGTCTTAGAAACGATTTTAAAGCTTTATAAAATACTCTTTTATTACTATGATCCAATTAACTTTTTATAAATACACTTGTTTTAGCATATTGAATTTTAGTTTTTTTATTATTAAGTATATTAATTTCAATTGAGATTAAATTATAATTAATTTTAAAAAGTTAATTTAAGTAAAATATTTTCAAATTAATTTAAATGGGTCAAATGTTCGTTTTTGAAATTTTAATATTTGTTATAAAAATCTAATAATTTAAACATTGCACAAAATTTTTTAATTTGATTTTATATTATTTATTCCTTTAGAATATTTTTTTAAAATTGTTTTATAGTTCCGTTTATTTTTAATTTATATTATCTCATTAGTGTAAATTTTATTTATAATTATTGTATTGTTTTAGAAAATAAGGTACTCCCCCTCTTCCCTTCTTCTTACTTCTGCTTTGATAAAAAATAGAGAATATTATTTATTTAATATTCTAATTATAAATTGTAATTTAGCGAATAGCATGTGCTGTAATAATCGTATAACTATAAAAGTAGCTAATGCTAAAAGCATTATTGGATTTGCAATATCAAAAGATATAACTTTTAATAATCCTAGTAATGCAAATAGCATTGTAACTATTGATAATATAATCTTTGTAATTTTCATTTTTTACCTCCTCTATAAATTACGGTTTTGTGAAATTATTATCTACCATAAGTGTAGTCAAAGTAATATTATACAAATACATTCTAAATATTTATAATTACATTATTACAATTTATCAATTAAAAAGACTTAATATATTCTTCCGTCATTTCCACCAGAAGTAACATTATCTCCTAATGGAATAAACAATACCAATATCATTATTATAAATAATATCCATTTAATTTTTATTGAATTATTTTTATTTAATGTTATAAATATCATTGATATCATAATTATATTATTATATAAAATATTTTAAATTTTTTCTTTTCTAAACTCGATAAAATTACTATTTTAAGATAAACCAAATAATAGTTATTATTTCAAGTATTGTAATAAGCGGAAAACCTATTACAAACTGTATCTTTTTAGTTTTATGCCTAAAAGTATACATACCCGCAATAGTTCCAATACCTCCACCTAAAGCAGTTATTATAAATAAAGTTTTTTCTGGTATTCTCCAAACTCCTTTTTTAGCTTTTCTCTTATCTAACCACATTGTAAAAAAACCTATTAAATTAATTATAATAAAATAAATAACTATATTTTTAATTGTAAATATTTCTTGCATTTTTTTCCTCTTTCTTTAAAAATTAAATACAAAAGCAAGTTTTTAGATTAGGTACTTTTTCGTAGGGAAATTAAGGGTAGAAAAAGTACCGGTAAGCTAAAAGCTTAAATCTAAAAACTTGCTAAAACTCCCTGCATAGATATCTTCCAAATTTTAGCATTTATGTGTATAAATGAAACATACCTTAGGCAAATAAACTCATTTGATTACTTTGGCTCATACCTTTTAAGCATCCATAATTTTTTAGTAATTCTGTTACTGAATTTCCTACTTTTGAGCGTATTTTTAAATCATCTATTGACATAAATTTTCCTTCTTCACGTGCTTTTGCTATTCCTTCTGCCGCTACTGTTCCAAGACCTGGTATACTATTTAATGGCGGTCTAATTGCTCCATCCTCTACTAAAAATTTCGTGCTATGAGATTTATATAAGTCCATAGGTAAGAATGTAAAGCCTCTTTCGTACATTTCAAGTACTAATTCTAATATTGCATACATATTTTTATCTTTTACTGTTGCACTATTTCCTTCTAAGTCTATTTCTTTCATCTTATTTTTTACTTTTTCTTCTCCAAATATCATACAATCACTATCAAATTCATCTGCTCTGATAGAAAAATATGCTGCATAATATGCTAGTGGCTCGTGTACTTTAAACCATGCTATTCTAAACGCATTTGTTACATATGCTGCTGCGTGTGCTTTTGGGAACATATATTTTATTTTTTCACAAGATTTAATATACCAATCTGGTACATTATGTTCTTTCATAAGCTCTTTATATTGTTCCCATTTAGGTTCTTTTCCTTTTGCTACTTTTCCTTTACGTACTGATTCCATTATTTTAAACGAATCATTTGGTGGCAAGCCCATTTTTATTAAATATATCATTATATCATCACGACAACATATAGCATCTTGAAGTGTTACTGTTCCTTGTTCTATCAAGGTTTGTGCATTTCCTAGCCATACATCTGTACCATGAGACAAACCAGAAATACGTATTAATTCATCAAATGTTGTTGGCTTTGTGTCAACTAACATACCTCTTACAAATTTTGTTCCAAACTCTGGTATTCCAAAACTTCCTACTTCTGAGTGTATTTGTTCTGGTGTTACTCCCAAAGCTTTTGTTGAACTAAATATCGACATTGTTTCTTTATCATCTAATGGCACTTTTCTTGGATCTATTCCTGTTATATCTTGAAGCATTCTTATTACTGTTGGATCATCATGCCCTAGTATATCTAGTTTAAGTAAGTTTTGGTCTATAGAGTGATAATCAAAATGTGTTGTTATTATATCTGAATTTGGGTCATCTGCTGGATGTTGTACTGGACAAAATTCATATATTTCCCTTCCTTTTGGTACAACTATAATTCCACCTGGGTGTTGTCCGGTTGTTCTTTTTATCCCTGTGCATCCCGCTGCTAACCTTTGTGTTTCTGCTCTATTTATTGGTATATTTCTTTCTTCAAAATATTTTTTAACATACCCATATGCTGTTTTGTCTGCTATAGTTCCTATTGTTCCCGCTTTAAATGTTGTTCCTTTTCCAAATATTACTTCTGTGTATTTATGTGCTTTTGCTTGATATTCCCCTGAAAAGTTCAAGTCTATATCTGGCTCTTTATCTCCATTAAAACCAAGAAAAGTTTCAAAAGGTATATCTAGTCCATCCTTATCTAATTTATGCCCACATTTAGGACAATTTTTGTCTGGTAAGTCATAACCATTTTTATATCCATAATCTGTAAAGTCTGAATATTTACAGTTAGGACATCTATAATGAGGTGGAAGTGAGTTTACCTCTGTTATTCCAGTCATGTTAGCTACAAATGATGAACCGACAGAACCTCTTGAACCTACTATATATCCGTCTTCGTTTGATTTCCACACTAGTTTTTGAGCAATTATATACATAACTGAGAATCCATTTTTTATAATTGATTCTAATTCTTTGTCTAATCTTGTTTGCACTATCTCTGGTAGTGGGTCTCCATATAATTCATGTGCTCTTTCATATGCTATATCTTTTATTGTTTGTTCACAACCAGGAATATGTGGCGGGCATTTTTCTGGTGATATTGGGCTTATTCTATCACACATATCTGAGATTTTATTTGTGTTTGTTACAACAACTTCATATGCTTTTTCTTTTCCTAAATAGCTAAATTCTTCTAGCATTTCTTCTGTTGTTCTTAAATATAATGGTGCTTGGTTGTCTGCATCTCCATATCCTTGCCCCGCTTCTAATATTCTTCTATATACTTCATCTTGTGGATCCATAAAATGAACATCACAAGTTGCAACTACTGGTTTATTTAATTTTTCTCCTAGAGCTACTATTTTTCTATTTATATCTCTTAAAGCTTCTTCATCTTTTACTACTTCATTTCTAATCAAGAAATTATTATTTCCAATTGGTTGTATTTCTAAATAATCATAGAAATTTGCTATTTCCTCTATTTCTTCATCTGTTTTTCCGAAGTTCTATTGCTTGGTATAACTCACCTGCTTCACATGCACTACCTAAAATTAATCCTTCTCTATATTTCTCTAGTAAACTTTTTAAAATACGTGGTTTTCTATAAAAATAATTTATATGTGAATATGATACTAATTTATATAAATTTCTTAAGCCTATATAATTTTTAGCTAAGATTATTGCATGATATGTCTTTAATTTTTTATATTCTTCTTTTTTTGCTTCTTCTGTCATACTTACCCTATCTATATCTTCTACTTTTTTTGCTCCTCGCTTATAAAGCATATCAAGCATCACTTTAAATACTTTCACAGTTGTATCAACATCATCTAATGCACGATGTGCTACTTCTACTTTTATGCCCAAATTTTCTGCAATTTTCCCTAATTTATACTTTTTGTAATCTGGGAATAAATCTTTTGCTAAACTTAATGTATCTATTGATGTGTAATCATATTCATACCCTAAGTTTTTTGCTATTTGTTTAAAAAAGCCTGTATCAAAACCCGCATTATGTGCAACTAGTATTGAACCTTTTATAAACTCTAAGACTTTTGGAAATACTTTATCTATTGTTTCAGCATCTTTTACCATTTCATCTGTTATATGTGTTACTTCTGTTACTCTTTCTGGTATATGTTTTTCTGGATTTACAAAACAAGAAAATTCATCTATTACTTCGCCATTTTTTAGTTTCATTATTCCTATTTCTGTTACTTTTTCTGTCACTGCTGAGAAACCTGTTGTTTCTAAATCAAACACACAAAATGTTGCATCTTCTAAATTTTGTCCTTTTCCATTTTCTACTACTGGATTTTTATCTGGTGCTAAATATGCTTCCATACCATAAATTATTTTTATATCTTTATTATCATATCCAAGTAATTTATGTGCCTCTGGAAAAGCTTGTACTACTCCATGGTCTGTTATTGCAATTGATTTCATACCCCACTTCATTGCTCTTTTTATTAAATCTGTTGCTGATGTCATTGCATCCATTTGACTCATTTGTGTATGCATATGAAGTTCTACTCTTTTTACTTCTGAATTATCCATCCTTTCTTGTTTTTTAATTGGTTCTACTTCAACTATTGTATTTACCATAACAGTTAGTTCATTTGCAAAACTATCCATTGAAGCTGTTCCAGAAACTTTTAAGGCTTTTGCTCCTGCTATTCTCTTCATTTGTTTTTTTGCTTTATCTTTTTCTAAAAATACTTTACAAGTTATTGTACTTGTTCCATCATATAAATCAAAACTAAATAAAGTTTTTCCTGATTTAAGAGTTCTGTCTTCTGAAAATATTACTTCTCCTTGTAAAGCTATTTTACCATCATCTACACCTAAATCAGAAACTTTAACTAAATTTTCTGTGATATTTGCTGAATTTCCATATATTAATGGTGTTTCCTCTTCTTCTGGCATTTCTGGAATATCTTTTTTACTTTCTATTATTGTATTTGCAATTACAGTTACGTCTCCTGCATATGTATCTAGTCCTGCTTTTCCAATAACTTTTACAATTTTTACATTTTCTATTTGTTCTACAATGTCCTCTCCTTCTTTTAAATCTTTCGCAAATGATTTTATTGTAATTATTCCTGTTCCATCATAAATTTCAAATATAATCATACCTTTACCTGATTTTGTTTCTCTAACAGAACTACTTATAACTCTACCTTCTAATGTTACTCTTCCTGATTCTGCATTTAAATCTTTTATTGTTACATATTTTTCTTTTGCTTTTGATGGTTTTCCCATTATATATGAAACAGATATAGATTCTTCAATATTAGTATCAGTTATGATAGAATCAACATTAGAATCAGGTATATAATCAGCATCAGAAGGCATTTTATAATCTGGATCTACATATTCTGGTACATTTATTTCTTCTGAAATATCTTCATTTTTTCTATTTTCTTCTTCAATATGTGCAATAATTGCTTCTTCCTCTTTTTCTATTTTCTTCTTAGCTTTTTCAACTTCTTCTTTTGATATATCTTCTCTTAAATTAACATTATATTTTTCTCCAAATAAATTTTCTAAAACTTGTTCTAATTTTTTATCTGTTTTTTTAGCACGCAAAAAATCTGCACCTTTAATATGCATTTTTACTAAAATTTCTTTACCATCTATTTCTATATCACTTTTTAATAAAAGCATTGGTTTCATTAAAGGATATTTATGTGCCATATATGCAATAATATTTTTCCACTCTGAAGAGATATCTTTTTTTACAACTGCTTCGTGGTATTTTATCTTCATTTCTATATTCGAAAAAGAAAATCTTTCTGTTAAAAACTTTTCAAAATACCAAATTTCTTTTATCTCTATATATTCATCATAATACAAATCTACTTCTAAAGTATTTGTTTTTTTCAAAACATTTAAACACTCTATTTGAGCATATTTTATATTAGAATTTGTTTTATAATCACTAAATACTTCCCCTATTTTTTTAGTTCCCATTTCTAGCTCCTATTTATTTCTTTATTCCTTAACAAAAGTAATTTTATCACAAAATAAAAACAAAAAAAAGCGAACAAAAGAAAAAAGTGAGACAAAAAATGCCCCGTCCCCAAAATTCTCATTTTTTTGTGTAACACATTTTTTTATTTTTCATAAGATATATCATACAAAGGATACAACAAAAGAAAACATATTTGTTTTATTGGAAGGGGGTTTATACTATGCCAGAGAACAGAGGATGCGGTGGATTTGGTTTTGGCGATGATTGTTGCTGGATCATTATCCTTATATTATTACTTTGCTGCTGTTGTGGTGGTAATAGAGGTGGATGTTGCTAATCCTTCCTTAAAAGAGAGTTCTGTTTTTGAACTCTCTTTCCTTTTATAGTTATTTTTTCTGATTTTTCTCTTCTGATATATGAATAATTAATAATATTATTCCTACTAAATTAGTGCCTACCGATAGACCTAGAAGTAGACCATTAGTAAACTCTCCAAATGAACTTACTTCATTACCGTTAAAAAATATATATGATAAATATAATATATTTCCTAATATTATTAAGAAAATCCCAATTTTTAGTTTATTCATTTTAACTTTCCCTTCTACATTATATTTTGATATTACAAGCTTTCTCTAGAATGGTTATCATTTCTTTTCCATGTGATAAAAAGCCTTTTTCTTTCCAATAATAATTAGCATTTTTTCCATCAATTTCTACTGTTTGCTCAGCCATTATCCTTAATTTTATACTTCCTTTGTTTTTATAATTTTCAACAGACTGTTTTTTGCTAGAAGGAATCAAATTTGATAATTTAGAATTTACTTCAGTTGTTACCAAACACAAATTACCAAAATAATTTAATTTTTCTTCGTTTTCCCACTTATCAAATGTTCCTTCAGATGGGTTCTGTGGATACCAATGTTCTACTGAGTTTCTGAATTCAAATGTAAAATCTTTATATTTTTCCTTATTTTCCTTCCATAATAAATAATCTAAATAATTAAATGCAATATGATGTGTGTTTGTGCCTTCAGAAAATCTATTAGAAATACCTCTAGAATCTGTTTTTTTATTGGTAATTTTGAAGAAATTTTTTCGCACTTCTTCTTTTATAAAATCTTCTGTTTCGCCTTCAAATTTATTTATATTTTCGCCTTTAATATTTTTAAAATTGTCTTTTGTCAACCAATACAATAACTCTGTTATCCAATGTGCAGACTTTTGTGATGTATATGTAACTCTTAGCAAAGATTCAAGCATTAAAACATTTGTGTTTTTATATTTTAAACTCCACTTTTCATTTTTGTCTCTTTTTATAAAATATCTATCAAATATTACTCTACATCTAAACAACAAAATCAAAAACTCTTTAGTAAATTTTTCCTTATTATTTTCTTGTTTTATACATTTTTCAAAAACACTTATAAGTTTTAAATTATTTAAATTTTCACTTTTTTTATCTTTACTATTATCATTTTTTTTATTTAATCTTACATAAACAGCTAAAATATGAAGAAGAAATGTTGGAAAATCTAAAATTGCTGTATATGATGTTTTATCATTATAGTAAGCTTCTAAATTTTTAAGATTAAACTTAGAATTTATTATTTCATCTATTTTATAAGATTCATTTGATTTTATATTCTCAAAGTTAATATTTTGATAATCTTTCCAGCTATTTGATGGCATATTACAATCAATTTTGAATAATTTTTTCCTTATACTTTCAGAAAAACTCATTTCAACATAATTATCCATATTACTACAAGCATCCCATATATTTGTAAAGATATTTCTATCCTTATCATTAGAAAGATTCGACATTAAATTTGATTTTAATATATCTTGTTGTGCAAGTTGTTTTCCTCTTGTATTCATAATTTCAAAATATTTATTTAAATCAGTATTTTTTGGTACTTCAATTTTAAAAATAACAACTCTAGAAAGTTTCTTTCTAAAATCCTCTAAATTTATATTTTTCAATTCTCTTTTTACTATTCTAATTGTGTTTATTATATTTTTTTCATTATCGTCGATTTCATTTGCCTTAATCTCATTGTTGTTTCTATCTATTATCTTTCTAATATCAGTTATTATAGTATTAGATTTATCTCTACACTCAAATCTTAATGTGTTTTTCGTTTTTTCGTTTATACAATTAAATAAAACATAAAGTGTAGTTAATCTTTGTTGCCCATCTATAATTTCATAAATATTGCTGTTTTTAGTAGAGACTATTAAACTTCCTAGGTAATAATTCTTATTTCCTTTTAAATCTATATCATTTATATCTTCTATTAATTGAGATATTTCTTTATCTTTCCACTCGAAATCTCTTTGATATAATGGAATTTGATATTTAATATCTGTATCAAATATATTTTTTTTATCATCTAAATTTAATATATTTAATTTTTCTATTTTCTTATTATTCTTCATATTCTTCCTCTATCTTATTATTTTTTTTAAATCGTCATATAATTTCTGCCAAATTCCTAATTTTTGATTATTTTTATGAAATACCTTAACTTCAATATTTGCAATTTCATCATCTGTCCTTGCATATTTGATTTTTTCAAATATAGGTATTTGATTGCTATATTTCCAACTATATTCACCAATTGCATATTTGTTAATACTATCATATTGTACAACTTCTAAATCAATTCTGAGCATTAGGCTCCATACAAAAAGCTTTCTAACAACATCTTCATTTAAATTATTAAATCTATCATAATAAAATAATATAGCACACAAGAACAAATCTTTTACATATTTTATTGCATATATATTTTTATACTCATTTAGAATATTTGTTATATAACTATAATTTTCATTTAGTTTTACTTTAATTTCATCTATTAGATATATATAATAATATATCATTTCAAAAAAAGATTTTCCAGAAGTAAAACTTTCTGTTATCTGAAAACACTCTCCTGCTTTTTTCGCTCTTTTCGCGTAAGAATAATTCGAATCTTTGTTAATTCCCTTATAGACAAATATATCATCTTTAGTAAATTTTTTACTCTTTTTCCCTCTTGACCAATTATAAATTGGAAATAAATATATATTAAATAAATCTTTTATTGCCTGTGCTTTACTTTCCCACTTATTTATTATTACTTTCTTTGTTATTTCTGTTTCATCTTTCATTTCACGAAGATGGTAAGCTTTCAATAAATCTAAAGGTTCTAAGCTTTTTCCTTTAGAATTTTGTGAGTCAAATAATTGGAAAGCTTCCGAAATATCCTCTACTTTTATAACTACAACTTCTAATAAATTTGTAAAAGCTTTTATAAAGTTTTGTTTTAAATTTTCTCTAAAGATAAAATATTCTTCTATATATTTATAATTTTCACTAATATTATAAATAGTGATTTTGTTATTAAATTCAGTCTTCAACAAGTCAGATTCAAAATTTTTATCTAAATATTTATTTAATAATAGTAAAGAAATAATTCTTTGTTGACCATCCACAATATCTAATTTATATTCTTTATTTTCATAATTTTCATGTAAAATAATGGTTCCTATACGATATCTAAAATTACTTCCATATTGTTTTTGTTTTTCAATGGCATCATTTATATCTGATAATAATTCTAAAATATTCTTTTTAGACCACTCATATGGTCTTTGATATATTGGAATATTTAATTTTTCCATACTTAATAAATCATTTATACTTTTTATCATTATTTCATCATTAATCATAGTTTCTTCCTTTTATCTATTCTCTTGCTTTTAAGATTTCCTCAGGAGTTGTTATTTTAAATGAATAATTATTTTTATCTAAATAACAACTCCTATTAATTTTATTTTTAATTGGTTTCATTTGAAAATTGATGTTCTTCATTGTTTGTATCATTATTACCATCTACTGTTGTATTTGTATTTGAAGATGTATTACTATTGCTTGTATTTGAACTTGTTTCATTTCTATTAGATGTATTTGTACTTCCACTATAAGTATTTGTTGTATTATGTGGTCTTGATGTATTTATGGTATTTGTTGTTTTATTTTCATTAATGTTATTATCGTTATTATTTATAGTATCTCTACTATCAGATGGTTCAGTAAGCCTTGGTGGTTCTTTTTCATCTATTTCATTAGTGATTTCTTCTATTACACCGTTTGTATCATCACTAGTAGTATTTTCAGTTGGTTCTTTAGTTATTTCTGTACCTTGGTGTTTTGTACAAGTATCTGGAACAGTAAACCATAAGAAATACTCAGTATAAGTATTAGGACAACCAGTTGTTGCTATCATACCTGTTTCAGAGCAAACTGTTCTTGCTAAAACTCCACTTGGCTTTTCAAACCTTGCAGTTTGCAGTCCTGCGTGTATTCTTGCCATTACATTTGCCCAAATAAGCCCTGCTGGGTTTCTTCCATTAAAGTTGATTGATTCATTTTGGTCAAAACCATACCAAGTTACAGCAGTATAATATGGTGTAAAACCACAAAGCCATCTATCATAGTTTTCATCAGTTGTACCAGTTTTAGCAGCAACATCAACACCTGAAATCTCACAATAAGTAGCAGTTCCATTTTCTCCTACAACAGGCTGAGTAAGTAAACTCTTTAAAATATAAGCAACTTCTTTAGAAAATACTTGTTTTGTTTTTTGTTTACTTTCTAATATTTTTGACCCATTTTGTCTATCTATCTGACTATAAAATGTAGGTTCTATATATTTACCATCATTTGCAATTGTGCTATATGCTCCAGCCATTTGAAGAGGGCTAATCCCTTTATCTAAACCACCTAATGCTAAAGGTAAACCGTCATCATTTTCAGTTAAAGTTGTAATTCCCATTTCTTCTAAATATTTAATAGAGGTTTTAGGTGTTAATTCTTCCATAATTTCTACAAAAGGAATATTTTGTGAAGATTCAACAGCTCTCCTTACGGTTATTTCCCCTAAAGCTTTATTATAGTCGACAGGGTGATACCCATCTTTAAAATCTTTTTCTGTATCATCATAAACAGAAGATGCAGTAATTATTTTTTTATCAATTGCGGGAGCTAAAATTGCAAGTGGTTTTATAGATGAACCTGTTTGTCTTACACTTTGTGTTGCTCTATTAAATGGTCTTGCTTGTGTCTTTTCTCCTAAAGAACCAACACAAGCTAAAACTTCTCCTGTCTTATGATCCATTACAATCATAGCAGCTTGTGAACTATCTCCACCAGTATTTGATTTTAAAACATATTTGCTTTTTTCACACTCTTTTTCTACTTCATCTTGTATATTACTATCTTCAGTACTATGTATAGTTAGTCCTGCCATATTAATGTAGTTTGTTGCAAAATCTTCTGAAATATTATATTTTTCTTCAATATCATTTGTAATCTCAGTAATTAAAGCATCTGTATGATAAGAATAGACTCCATCACTTTTTGCTTCTACTTCACCTTTTTTAAATTTTAAACCATTATCAACATTTGCTACTGCTTGATTATAAGAACTTTCATCAATATAACCTAATTCTTTCATTTTATCTAATACTGTAATCGTTCTATTTCTAATTTTTTCTGTATTATCTTCATCAGTAAATGGGTTATAAGAATTTGGTGAGTGATTTATCCCTGCTAAAAACGCACACTCTTCTAAGTTTAGTTCAGATGCTGATTTATTAAAATAATATTTAGCACCACAATCAACACCATAAATTCCCGGTCCTACATATATTATATTTAAATATCCTTCTAAAATCTCTTCTTTAGAAAGTTTTGTCTCTAATAAAAATGCTTGCCACCACTCTTTTACTTTTCTAAAAATACTATCTGTAGTATCACCAGTTAAATTTTTAACTAACTGTTGAGTTATCGTACTTCCACCAAAAGAAGATGAGCCAAAATGTATTACATAATTAAAAATTGCAGAAGCAGTTCTTTTTATATCAACACCACTATGCTTATAAAATCTTTCGTCTTCAATTGCAACATATGCGTTTTTTAAATTATCAGGCATTTCTTCAAATGTAATATTAGATTTTTTTCTTTCATCTCCTAATTTTGCAATTGTGTTTCCTGAACTATCTATTACAATAGAACTCTCATTTGAAACCATATCAACAGCAAGAGTAGTCCATCTGTTTCCCGTAATACCTAAAGTAATACCTAATACTAAAACAAACAAAATTAGAACTGTTAAAATAATTTTTCTTTTTCTCCTATTCTTTTCTTTTTTAGTTAGTTTTTTCTTTTTAGTATTTTTAATTTCTTTTTTTATTTCTTTACTTTTATTTTTTTTCATTTTCTTAACAGCTTTAGGTTCATCATCTTCATCAAACCTTCTAGCTTTTCTTCCCATCTAATCACTCCTTTATTAAGAATATATATAGTATATCATATTTAAGAAGAAAATGGAATTTAAAAGTTAAAATAATAAAAGAAAGCACCTAAATTTAGATGCTTTCTTTTGGAATTACTAGAACTTTGTAGTTTTGCTATCAACTAAACCATCTGGGGTAATTCTAAAGAAATACTGCCGACCAAGTATACCAACATTTTTTGGTCTTACTTCTCTTTCTATTCTTCTTGCAAATATTTCTTTTGATTCTATTTCCCCATGATTTACAAGCACTAGATTTATGTGTTTGAATCTTTTAAGGAATGCTATCATCTCATCTGCTTTTGCGTGTGCTGAAAATTCACTTGTATATTCAACATCCGCTCTTTTTTTGTATAGCACTCCTCTAATTGTTACACTCTCACCTTTTAGTGCTTCCTTTAGTTCTCTACCCAATGTTCCTTCTGCAACATATCCTGTAAATTGAATTAGTGCATTTGCATTTGTTATATATGCTGGAATATAATTTTGGGCAGGACCATAAGAACCCATACCAGAAGTTGTAACAATTATTTTGCTCCCCTTGTCTATAATGACTCCTGGTCTTGTAGTTTTATCTATAAACACCACGTTATCTGGCAAGAAATTTTCCATACCTTCTCTTATTGCAAATTCTTTATTTTTACACATAAGAGTATATTTAATTCCAAGTTTACCATCAATATAGATTGGAATATCTTTAGGAATTATACTCTGCTCTTTTAAAACCTTAAGAAGATACAGAATTTCTTGCATACGACCAAGGGAAAATACTGGAATTACAACTGTACCACCTTCTTTTATTTTTTTATCAACATTTGGTATAAAAGTCCTACTAATTTCACTAGAATTCATATACCCATATGTTGCTTCTTGGATAATATTAATTGGCTGTTGATATATCCAACTAGGGAGTGCTTCTATATCAAAGAAAACATTTTCCTTGTTATAATCTCCCGTAAATAGTAGATTAATAGTTCCTTCACCATAACAACTAATTTTTACCCAAATCATTGCAGCACCAAAAAGATGCCCATTTTTAAAAAATATTACATCAATATTATCATTTATATGTATCAACCTATTGAAATCACACCCTACAACCAAATTCATAACATCAGATACATCTGTTTCCGTATATAGTGGCTTTTCTCTCTTGCGTTTAGAGTTTTCTCTTAAAACTCTTGCACTATCTTTAAGCGAAAGAGCCATAATCTTTCTTGTATCGTCTGTTGTATAAATCGGTCCTCTATACCCCTTATTTGTCATAAGAGGAAGTCGTCCAATATGGTCAACGTGACCGTGTGTTACAAGACAAAAATCAATGTTTTCTGGTTTGAAAGTCAACTCCTCATTATGTTTTTCATACTTTTTATCTTGGAACAACCCACAATCTACAATAAAATGAATTTTCTTTCCGTATGGAAGCCGTACAGTTACAACATTACACGAACCAGTAACTTCTGGATGAAGTGCCATTACATCCACATAAAAGTTTTTTCTCATTGTAACTCCTTAAAACAAAATAGTTTTCCTACATTGCACTTATATTTTAACACCTTATACATATATAATCAATATTTTTTAGAGATTTTAGAGATTTTAATAGCAAAAGAAGAAAGTATCTAAATAATATACTTTCTTCTTTTTATAGAAATTATTCTACTTGTTTAGGCTTTTATTCCAGTTCTCATATATTTCTTCTGTATTATGAAATTTTCTGCTTATCAGTACTGGAATGTTTTTAATGCTAATAACAATGCCTTCTAGGCTCTCATCTTCTTCGAAGATGCTTGATACTCTTAAGACTTCTTGTAGTTCGCAATTGTTTTCAAAACACCCTGCGAGTACTTCTATTATTTGTTTTGGAGTGGTATTCTGATTTATATAACTCCTTACAAACAAAAGTCCTTCATTGTGTGCAACATATTCTGTCATAACACTTATTCCGTCTTTTTCGAAAACAATATCTCCTACTACCTTTCTTGTTCTTAAGATATCAAACCTTCCAGCAATTTCTGTTACTGACATTTTTTCTCCTTATAACAAGCTTATTGCTATAAAAACATCATATCAAATTTCTATCGAAAAGTCAATTTATGTAAATTTTGTCTAGTTACAAAAATATTTTACTACCATTTTATATAATTGTGAACTATCAATCATCTAAAGCCAATGGGATTGCGGTTGCCTATATTTCAATATTAAAATATTCCTTTTATATTTTCTTTTTCATCAATATCAATGCTTTCTGCTGCAGGTACTTTTGGAAGACCTGGCATTGTCATAATCTTACCTGCTAAAACTACAATAAAACCTGCCCCTGCTTTTATTTCAACATCTCTTACTGTAATATTATAATTATTATTACACTCTAAATTTTTAGGGTCATCTGAAAATGAATATTGTGTTTTTGCAATACAAACTGGTAAATTGCTATAACCTAGTTTTTCTATCATTTCAATATTTTTATTTGCTTCTTCTTTATATTCTACGTCTTTTGCACCATAAATCTTAGTTGCAACCTTAAATATTTTTTCTTTAATACTATCATTATCATCATATATAAATTTAAAATCTTCCTTTTCTTCTACTAATCTAGTTATTTTTTTAGCAATATCAGTTGCACCTTCTCCACCTTTTGCCCATCCTTCAACAACACTCATTTCTATATTTTTTTCTTTTAATTTATTTTCTAGCCAATTAATCTCTTTTTCTGTATCTTGAGTATATCTATTTAGAGCAACTATTACATTTAAGCCAAATTTATTTTTTAAATTATCTATATGACGATATAAATTATCAATTCCTTTTTCTAGACCTTCTATACTTTCTTCTTGTATTTTATCTTTCTCTATTCCGCCGTGATATTTAATTGCTTTTATAGTTGCAACTAGAACTACAGCATCAGGTTTTAGTCCTGCTTTTCTACATTTTATATCTAAAAATTTTTCAGCACCTAAATCTGCTCCAAAACCTGCTTCTGTAATAACATAATCTCCTAATTTCATTGCCATCTTAGTTGCAATAATACTATTACAACCATGTGCTATATTTGCAAAAGGACCACCGTGTATTATTGCTGGTGTATGTTCTAATGTTTGTACTAAATTTGGTTTTATAGCATCTTTTAAAAGTACAGCCATTGCTCCATTTGCTTTTAAATCTTTTGCAAAAATTGGTTTATTTTCTTTATTAAAACCTACTATAATATTTCCTAATCTTTCTTTTAAATCTTTTATATCTTTTGATAAACATACGATTGCCATTATTTCTGATGCAACAGTTATATCAAATTTATCTCTTCTTGGTACAATTTTCTTTTCGCCAGATAAACCTGTTTCTACTTCTCTTAATTGTCTGTCATTTAAGTCCATACACCTTTTCCATACAACTCTATCAAAACCTAATTCATTTCCAAAATAGATATGATTATCTATCATAGAAGAAAGTAAATTATTTGCAGATGTCATTGCATGAATATCTCCTGTAAAATGTAAATTAATATCTTCCATTGGAGCTACTTGTACTCTTCCTCCACCAGTTGCCCCACCTTTTATGCCAAATACAGGACCTAAAGATGGTTCTCTCAATGCTAAAATAGATTTTTTACCTATTTCTCTTAAACCATCTGCTATAGCAATTGATACAGTAGTTTTTCCTTCACCTAGAGGCGTTGGACTTATTGCTGTAACTAATACTAATTTCCCATCCTTTTTATCTTTTCTTTTTTCTAGGATAGAGTTAGAAAGTTTAGCTTTATATTTTCCATATAACTCTATATCTTCTTCGTCTATTCCTAAATTTTTAGCAATTGTAGTAATTTCGTCTAACTCTGTATTTCTTGCAATTTCAATATCTGTCATATATTATCCCTCCTTATAAAAAATAAAGGCTTAAAATAGCCTTATTTTAAATTATTAACCCTGCCACAACACCAATTAAAGCTCCTACTAATACTTGAAAAGGAGTATGTCCTAATACTTCTACTAATTTTTCAGAAACTTGCATACTAGTTAAGCCTGGTGTTTCTATTAATTTATTTAATAATTCTGCTTGTTTTCCTGCTGCTCTTCTTACTCCGGCAAGCATCATACATAACAACAAAAGCAACAACCATTGCCACTGCAAAAATAGGTGTTCCTACACCTTCATATTTTCCAACTAAAGTTGCCAAACTTGCAACAACAGCAGAGTGAGAACTTGGCATACCACCTGCACCTAATATCCTTTTAAAATTAAATTTTTTTGTTGTTACTAAATCATATATTAGTTTAAATAATTGAATTCCAAACCATAATAAAAATGGAACATATATATATTTATTTTGTATAAAAGTCATTAAATCATTTTCCATTATAAAAAACTCTCCTTTTTTTATTCTTCAGTTTCAAAATTTTCTTCTTTCATTTCTCCGTCTTTATTTACTAAAATTGTTATTTTCTTTTCTGCTTCTTCTAATATTTTATTACACTCTTTTGAAATTTTAATTCCTTCTTCAAATTTAGCAACTGAATCATCTAAATTCAAATCTCCTTTTTCTAACTCAGAGACTATTTTCTCTAAACTTTCCATTTGTTCTTCAAAACTTTTACTCATTTTACTTTTCTCCAATCTATTTATTTTAATCTATAATTGCAGATTTTCTTCCATCTGTAAACCTTAAATCAATTTTATCTCCTTTTTTTAACTCATCTTTTCTTTTAATTATTTTACCATCTTTTTCTGTTATAGAATACCCTCTAGATAGTGTTTTTAGAGGACTTAAGGCATCTAGTTTTGTTACTAACTCTATATATTTGTTTTTTTCTTTCTCAGATTTAATCTTAATTCCAGCTTCTAATCTTTTTAACAAATTATCTAAGCTTAAATAGTTATCATTTACCTTTCTTAAAGGTTCTCTAAATACTACACTTGACATTACTTTTTCAAAACTTAATTTCATTAATTCTACTTTTTTTAATAAAGCCATCCTTAATCTATCTTGATAACTTATAATTTTTTTATTTAATTCATATACGTCTGGAACTGCAAGTTCTGCTGCTGCAGATGGTGTTGGTGCTCTTAAATCAGCAACAAAATCTGATATTGAAAAATCTGTTTCGTGTCCTACTGCAGATATTATAGGTATTTTTGAATCATATATGCTTTGTGCCACAATTTCTTCATTAAAAGGCCATAAATCTTCTAAAGAGCCTCCTCCACGTGCTAAAATTATTACATCTGCTAGATTATTTTTATTCATATATCTAATTCCATCTGCAATCTTTTCTGCCGCACCGTTCACCTTGTACAGGAACTGGTAATAATCTTATATAAACATTTGGGTTTCTTCTTGTTGAAACATTTATAATATCTCTTATTACAGAACCTGTTTTAGAAGTTAATACTCCTATTACTTTTGGCATAAGAGGTATTTTCTTTTTATGTTCTTCTGAAAATAGACCTTGTCTTTCTAATCTATCTTTTAGTTCTTTGTATTTAGTATATAAATCACCTAAGCCATCTTCTTCCATTAATTTCACATATATTTGATAAACTCCATCTCTTTCAAAAACAGCTACACTTCCCAAAACTATAACTTTCATACCGTCTTTTGGTATGAAAGTTAATTTTTCAGCATATGATTTAAAGCATATACATTTAATTAAAGAATTTTCATCTTTTAATGTAAAATACATATGACCTGTATAATGATTTTTAAAATTAGATATTTCACCCTTAACAAGAACTTGACTTAAATTCTCGTCATTTGCTATTTTATCTTTTATATATCTATTTAAGTCAGAAACCGTAACTGCCATATCACTATATCTCATATTAATTCTTCCTTTTCTATTCTTTTACTACACTTGCTAAAATACCATTTACAAACTTTTGTGAAATATCTTCACCATATTTTTTTGCAAGCTCAACAGCTTCATTTATAACTACTTTAAATGGTAATTCTTTATATTTTATTTCATATATTGCAAGTTTTAATATACTTAAATCTATTTTAGAAATACGTTCTAATTTCCAATCTGATTTTAAATTTTTAGAAATTTCTTCTTCTATTTCTTCTTTATTTTTTTCTATTCCAAAAACTGCATCTTTTATGTATGTAACTACATCTTCACCATTTAAGTTGTTGTCTTCTAGATATAACTCCAATTGTTCTTCTATATTTTCTTTTTTTTGTATTTCTAAACTATATATTAATTTAAAAGCTTCTTCTCTTATTCTAGATCGATTCATTTTGTTTCCTTTCTGTTTTTACATTTTGTCAATAAAACTTTTTAATTTTGTTTTAACATCTTCTTTATTTTGTTGTACATAATTTCCAATTATAGCACCCAATACTATTACAACTACGGCTATTATTAAATCTTGTAATCTTGTTATCAGTATCAACACTGCTATAATTATTCCTATAATTGCACCTTTATAATGATTCCAAAAATCTTTAAAACCATCCATTTTTATCATCCTTTCCTTAGTTTATGCTTCTTCTTGTTTATCCGCAACTTTTTTAACTGTTATATTTACTTCTTTAACTTCTAAGTCTGTTGCTGTTTTTATTTTTTCCTTTATTTTTGTTTGTAAGTTTGCTGATAAATCTTTTATTACTACATCAGAACTTACTATTAAATTAATATAAACTTTTACATTATTCTCTTTATCTAACTCAACTCTTGTTGTAACATTTTCTGTGCTTTGGAAATTTAATGCTACAGAATTTACTAGATTTTCTATTGTCTCTTTAGAAATCATAAGTTTTCCACTTTCGTTTTCTAATAAAACTCCTTGTCTTTCTTTTATTTGTTCTTTTGATGTTGAATCAAAGAATATACATTTAATTGATAATAATATAAATACTATACTTAAACCTAGTACTATTTTACTTGATGTTTCCCCTACTATTATTCTATATATTACGTTTCCTGTAATATCCATATCTAGCCATCCAAATATTAATAAACATAGTATTATTGATAATATTAGCATAATATTAGAATATATTATTAATGTGATTTTTTCTAAAATTTTCATTTCTTTTATTCTCCTTTTTTTTACTTTATTTTATTTTTTATTTATTTTACTCTTCAGATTTATCTTCTTTTTCAGTATTTGCTGTATCTGTATTTACACCTTGTACGTGAACATTTACTTCTTCTACTTTTAATCCTGTCATACTTTCAACTGCTTTTTTCACTCTATTTTGAATCTCAAAAGCCACATCAGGTATTCTTGAACCATACTCTACTATAATATTTACATCTATTTTAACATTTTTTTCATTAATTTCTGTTTTTATTCCTTTAGCTAAATTTTTCTTTCCACTAAGTACTTCTGATATTCCTCCTGCAAATCCTCCTGCCATACCAGCAACTCCTTGGACTTCTGATACTGCAACACCTGCTATTACTGATACAACATCGTCTGATATTTTTATTCCATCATCTTCTGTTTTTATTTCTTCATCTAGCTCTACTAATTCCTCTTTTTTCTCATTTTCTTTATTTTCATCACTCATATTAAATTCCTCCTAACAAAAAAGATATACTTTATTTATTTCTAAATAAGTATATCAATTTTTTATTAATTTTACAACTATTTTAAAAAATTTTAAGAAAATTTTTATATTAATCACTAATTTTTACAACTACGGTATTTTCTATAATTTTAATGCTATCTTCATCTGGGAAATTTGCCATAGAATTATACTCTTCTGTTTCTAAAACATCTTTACACTCATCTTTTCCTACTAATTTTAAATTAACCCCAACATATTCATAAAACATCTTATTCCAACTATCTTGGTTATCTTCCCACACTGTTGGTTCATCTGAAATAAATCCCCAAGTTCTATCAAATATTTTTTTAGTTTCTAGCCCTGTATTTTCTCTTGATAAATAATTATTATCTTTAAGATTTCCAACTATTAGAACTGGCATATTTACATTAAAATTATCTAAATTTTCTATTCTATCCACAATTCTTAAAGCAGTATTTTCTGTTTGGTTTTGCATCACTTTTATTGCTAAATATGACGCATTATCTTGCCAAATATAATTCCAAGAAATTATAATTGTAGAAATTACTACAATATATTTCACAACTTTTGTTATATTTGTTTTAGGTAAAATCTCCAAAATCTTTAAAAATATTGGAATAATAAAAATCATAGAGCAAGCCATTAAAATATGTATATCAACATCTGGTATCATAATCTCTATTACACCAAAACAAATTGGTAAAATCACAATTAGAAATAATAATAAAAATGTATTTGATATTTTCTCATATATTTTATTTTTTATAGCTATATAGATTAAAGAACCTAATGATAGTGTAAAAATAATTATATAAAAAATGTTCGTGTGCCAAATTGTATTTGGTATCATTTTATCTGTGAAATAATAATTAAAAAAACTTGTATAACTTTGTGGCAACAAATTTGGGATATTTAATAAATTATCTATTCCAATTTCATTTGCTCCACTATAGTTACTTACTTCTAAGTTTTTAAAGAATAATGTCACATATGCAAAAACATAAAATAATATTATTCCAATTATGCCCATAATAATATATCTTAAAGCATTTTTTAAAACTTGTTTTATATCTTTTTTATTTAATATATCTATAATTAAACTAGCTACTGCAAGCACCATTGCAACTGATAAATATGTTTGATACATACCCATTGCAAAAGCTAAAAACATACCTGCTAAGAAAATTATACTCTTACTTTTTTCAAACTTTTTAACTAAAAATACAGACATTGTGGCAAATAACATACCTAATATATAAGCATCTGAACAATAGAAAAATGTTAGTGTTGCAGAAATATTTGGTGCTACTGCAAATACAATTGCTGTTATATATTTTAAATATTTGTTTTTTATATCTAATGTTTTTATAACTAAAACTACTGTTATTGCAAGTAATAATGTACTAATTATTGTAACTAATACAGGTGATACTATATTTCCTTTAATTCCTTGTATAAAATCTAAACCAAATCTTAAAAGCATAGCTTCCCAGATATCTGCTTGGTGATATGTACTATCTATTAAAGTATCTGGTCCTGTTATAATTAAAGCATATAATTGGAAATGCACTATTAAAGAAGTTATTATAGTTATTAAAATAACATTTCTTGTTTCCTTATCATTATATAAATTAATTAACTTTTGTTTTACTTTTTCTATTTTAAAAACCTCTTTCCTTTTATTTATTCATTTATCCAATTAATAATTTCTTCATCTGTTTCATTACCTAAAATTCTTTTTCCTTGTTTCCAGTTATAATTTGGATATGTTTTCTTTAAATCATTTTCACAATAAAGCATACCAGAACCACCTGATGTACAAAATGGTATTAAATTTTTTTTAGAAAAATCTTTACTTTCTATAAAAGTATTTACAACAGTTGGGCAGACTCCCCACCAAATAGGAAAACCTATTAGAATTGTATCATAATTACTAATATCTAAATTATCTTCGTTTATTTCTGGTCTAAAAGATTTATTTTGCATCTCAACAGATGATCTAGATTGTTTATTTCTCCAATCTAAATCTTCTTTAGTATATTTTTCTTTTGGCTCAATTTCGAACAAATCACCATTAACTATTTTTGAAATTCTTTCTGCTTCAGCTTTAGTTACTCCGCTTGCTGAAAAATAAGTTATTAATATATTACTCATAATAACATCATCTCCTAAAAAATTTTTTCTTTATCTTGTATTTTCTATTTATTTATATCACTTTTTAATATCTCTATCAATAGTTTTTACTTATTTTTAAATCTCAAGCATTAAATTAGATTCTTCTATTACTTTTTGTAATTCTTCTTTTCCTAAACTTCTTATTTTGTTTACATTTGTTTTAGTATAGTAAACTTTTATTTTTTTCTTACAATCTTCTATATCTTTATTTTTATTTATTATTATTTCTGTATTAAAGCTAGTATTATTACCATTATTTAACTCAGCCATACTATCCCAAGATTCATAATGGCTTTTTATTTTATTTTGTAGTAACATTTTTCCATTTACAAATATTAGAGTTTCATCATCTATATTAATATATTCTGAATATAATGTAACTAAACTAATTCCATTAAAAGAACATATAATATCTTCGTTATTTATTTCACATTTTATCAATCTATTATCATACTCCAAAGTTACTTCGAAATTCCTGTATATAATATTTGTTATTAATAATAATATCGAAAATATTATTATAATTGTTAGAACTATAATTATTTTATTTTTAACTTTTTTATTCTTTTCTGATTCTTTTGCTATATTAATAATATTTTCATTTGCTTTTTCTTTGTATTCTCCTTCTTCTAATTTTTCACCACTTAATAATTCGTTTACAGTAATTCCAAGATATGTACATAGTTCTAACATAATAGAAGCATCTGGTATACCTCTTCCTGTTTCCCATTTAGAAATAGCTTTATTAGAAATATTTAGTTTGTCTGCGAGCTCGCTTTGTGTAAAACTTTTTTCTTTTCTGCATTTTGCTATAAATTTTCCTATTTTTTCTTGGTTCATAATTGTTTCCTCCTTTATTTTTTCTATAATATAACCCAATTTTTTAAAACTTTAAACTTCTTTTAAGTAGATTTTCTTGTTTTTTAATCTACTATTAGTAGAATTTCATATAAATTAAAAAGAATATTATTAAAATAACAATATTCTTTTTATTATTTTACAATTTTATTAAATTTTTAATATTTCCTATTAAATATAGAGGAATATTTATTAACCAATCTTCTTTTCTATAATCTTTCATAGAAGTTCTAATGTTTATTTTTGTATTATATTTTTGTACAAATGATTTTAGGCTTTTTGCTTGTAAATTTTCACTTGCTTTAACTTCTATTGGTATATTATTATTTTCTAATTGTGTAATATAATCTATTTCAGATTCTCCCTTTTCTGCTGACCAGTAAAATATTGAAGTATTAATATTTGATTTTAACTCTTCTAAAACATATTGTTCAGTAAGAGAACCTTTAAACTCAATAAAAATTTTATTTCCTTCTAAAATTGTTATTGGATCTATTTCTGCTTTAGCACACAGTAGACCTACATCTAACAAATATAATTTAAAAGCACTAAAATCTTGATATGCTGATAATGGAATTTTACAATCTTTTACTCTATTTACTTGATATATTAAACCACTATCTATAAGCCAAGACAATGCACGCTCGTATTCTCTTGCTCTAGCTCCCTCTTTAATTAAACCATATATAAATTTTTTATTTTCTTTTGCTAATTGTGTTGGTATATTGTTCCATAATTGCCTAATTCTAGGAACAATTTCATTAGGAGCATGTTTTGAAAAATCTTGCTCATATGCTGTAAGTAAAGTATTTTGTATTCTTCTTACATCAATAAAATCTTTTTTCTCTACATAGCTTTCTACAACTTCTGGCATTCCACCAATAAACATATATTGCCTTAAATAATCTTTTAGCTTATCTGAAAACACCTTTATTAATTCCATATCATTGCTATTAATTAAGTCAACTAAATTTTTTTCACCTAAAGCAATTAAAAATTCTGAAAAGTTTAAAGGGTAAATATCCATAAAATCTACTTTTCCAACTGGAAATGATGTACCTTCGTGCATTGCAACTCCAAGCAAAGACCCTGCTGCTACTATATGATATTCTCTTGCATTTTCACAAAAATATTTTAAAGACTTTAATGCTTTTGGTACTTCCTGAACTTCATCAAATATTATTAAAGTATTTTCTGGTTCAATATTGACGCCTGATTCTAATTTTAAACCTTGTAAAATTCTTTTAATATCAAAATCTCCAGAAAATAATTGTTCCATTTTTTCATTATCATCTAGATTTATATACGCACATTTTTCATATTCATTTTCTCCAAATTCTTTCATAAGCCAAGTTTTTCCTACTTGTCTTGCACCTCTTAATATTAAAGGTTTTCTGTCTTTGGAATTTTTCCATTTTTTTAAGTCTTCTATTTTATACCTATACAATTTTATCACCTCATATACATTATAGCTCAAAAAGGCACAAAAGTCAAACGATTTTTGTGATGTACTTACACATTTTTCGTACGACTTTTGTGATTATAATACACATTTTTCAAAGGACTTTTTAACTGATTCGATAATGCCCTATTATAGATTTTTGTTTTTCATATAATTCTAAAACATCTTCTTCATAATTTATTTGAAATGGGTTTGAGTGATGGTATAAATATGGAATACCTTTTTTATTTCTTTTATCAGAAACTATACCAATATGACCTTTAAAAACTACAATATCTCCTCCTTGCCACTCTTCTATTTTTGATAAATCTGTTGTTAGTGATATGTTGTTATTTTTAAAATAAACATTTAAGTTTATAACTCTTCTAAAATCTATGTTTTTATCAGTTACATCAATATCATATTTTTCTTTATTTTTTATAATATCATTATTTACAAGTTCCATTAAATCATACCCAGCATTTTTAAGACCAAATGCAACAACATCAGTACATACACCGTATTCATCATTTGGATAACCTGTATCATAATACTTACTTTTATATTTAGGTCTTCTCTTAACGTAATTTTTCACATTAAGTAATATATCTGTCTGATCATCCATATTATCATTATCCTTGTCTACATTACTTATATACTTTTCTATACCAAAATAACTATTATCATATTTCTTATGTGGAATTATTTTTAAAATATATAGAATAATTACAATAATAAACATAGTAACAATAGTTATAATAGAAATAACAATTCTTTTTTTCACACTATCACCTATCAATTTGAGAATTTGTGGGACACCCATTTTTTTGTCTCACTTAAAATATTTTTACTTCATTTCCATTATCTTTAATTATATTTATTAAATCATCAGTTTTTATCCATATAGTTGCAGTATTATCATTTGGGTGTACTCCTAAAAACTTTGGTTCTTCTAAAAATTCTTTATCTAGATAGAATTTTACTATATTGTCTTTATCATTTAATATACCAAAAGGTGTAACTGCTCCTGGAATTAATTTCATAATTTTCATTAAATCTTCTTTTGAAGCAAAACTTAAACGCCTAGTATTGTTTTTTAAACTAAATTCTTTTAAATCTAATCTTTTATTTCCTTTTACAGTTATTAAATAATAATTTTTCTTTTTATCATCACGAACAAAAAGATTTTTTGCATCTTGATTAGGGTATGGTATGTCAATTTCTGAAGCTTCTTCCATATTATAGACAGCCTTATGGTTTGTTACTTCATAAGATATATTTTTTTCCTTTAAATAATTATATATTTCTTGTTTATCCAACTTTTTACTCTTCCCCTCTTATCTACCATTTTTATTCATTATTTAAGAAATTCATAACTAAAACTATGATTACTATTTCATTTTGAACTATTGTAAAATTTACAACAGTTCAGTTTTTTATTTTTCTATATGTTTTTAATATAAATTTATGAAAAATGAGACAAAAAAACTCCGTCCCCAATTTGTCTCATTCTTTTATATTCTTAATTTAAATGTTTTTGGCGCATATTTGTATGCTATAAATAATGATATTAGACTATATGCTATACAGAATACTATTGTCGCAATTCCAAATGTAAATATAGGCATTTTTATTTGTATCATATACCAACAAACAATATAAGTTAAACCTTGTACTCCTTTATATGTACTACTTTTTATTTCAGTGTTTACATTATATGGTTGTAACAAATAATACATTACCAAATAATGTACCGAAAAGAATATACTCATTGCTATAATTGATACAAATAAAATTAAATAATTTATAGGGTTATCTGTTCCACCTGATAAATATAATAATAGTGCTAGTCCTCCGCCTATAATAATTGCTGGCATTAAATTTATTGTTATTAATGTTTTTAGTCTTTCTTTAAAAATACCAAGTATTACTTTTGGTGTTCTATATATTCTATATGTTAACATACTATAATCACAATTCATAAACATTGCTGTAGTGACAGTAGAACTTCTATTTATCAAATACATAATAAATACAAAATATGGTAAATATACAAGTAATATTTCATTTGTTCTAGTTTTAAACTCTACATTTAACTTAATTCCAATAATTATTGCTATAATTAGTATTAATATAACTACTGATTGTTTTTTTACCGCTTCTGTTAATATCTTTTTATGTCTTTTTACAAATAATTCGTGGAAATATGCAAAACCTGATTTGTTACTTGTATATTTTTTATCTAATTCTATTTGTTTTAAACTATTATCTTTAATAGCTTGTGTTCCATTTACTTTTTCTTGTATATATACATTTGATTCTGTTAATATTTGTTTATACATTTTTCTATAATCTTTAAAATTATGAATTTTAACTAAACTATATATCCCAAATATCATAGTAATTACAAAAATATATAAGAAAATCACACTATTTATTGTAATGTTAATTGCAGGCAAGCCATACGCAAGTAATAAACATATTCCAACAAAACTCCACACAAATTTTGTTGGCAAATTCTCGTTTATTGCTTTTTTTGTCTTTTTAAATTTATATAAGCAAAAATTCATTGCAATTAGTTTTACTGCTAAAACAAAAAAAGGTAATAAAATTCCAATAAATAAAGAAACTCCTACAATTTTTCCAAAAAGTATCGTAAATGGTAAAAAACCTATTACTAATTTTATTAATTGATAATAATAATTAGATAGTCCATATTTTCTAGCATTTATATTCATTAAAACAATTGCATAATATTTATCTTTTGATGGGTTTAACATATAGGTATTCAAAACTCCACCTGCTAAAGTTAAAAAAGTAAATAAATGTAAGAAAATATCTGCTTCATTTCCATTATACCAAGATAGCGGGCCAAATATCATTGCCGTAATATATATAATTTTCCCTATAAATACACTTATTATTTCCCATAAAATACTAATTATATTTGCAAATATTTTTAAGCCTTTATTTTTATATAAACTATTTGGTAATATTCTTTTTATTAAAGGTAATTGTTTTATGGAATAAATAATACTATTTGTTCTATATGTATTTTGTAATTTAAAGGAAGTTATAAATGTTTTTAACATTTTAATTTTCCTCCTTTAGTGCATCTATTATTTTATTTTTTAGATGTTCATTATCTAAATTATTTTTATCTATTTCTTCTAATATACCTTTATTTAAGATAACAATTTCATCACATAAATCTAAAGCTAATTCCATTATATGTGTTGAGAAAATTATAATATGGTCTTTTTTTATTTCTCTTAACATTTGTTTCATTTCTTCTGCTACTACAACATCAAAAGATGTCAAAGGTTCATCTAGTAATAAAACATTTGGACTTGCCATTATATTTACAAGCATTTGCATTTTATTTTTCATACCGTGTGAATAATCTTTTAATAATCTATCTCTATCTTCTTTTTCGATTTTCATAAAATCAAAATATTCATCTATTGTTTTTTCATTTTTAATTCTTTTCTTGTTTATATCTATAAAGAATTTCAAAAACTCTCTTGCTGTTAAAAATTCTGGAACATTTGGTGTTGATAATACATAACCAATATCTTCTGCTTCCATTTTTCTTTGGTTTCCATTATCTTCTATGAAAAACTCGCCTGCATCTATTTCTAAATCTTCATTTAAACAGTTAAAAAATGTTGTTTTGCCAGCTCCATTTCTTCCAAGTAAACCGTATATTTTCCCTTTTTTAAATTCAAAATTAATATCTTTTAATACTTCTTTTTTCTCAAAGTTCTTTTTTAGATTTTTTACTACTAATTTCATAACTATTCTTCTTTCCTTTTCTATTTTAAATTAATCCTTTATTTATACTCTTTTGATTACTATATTACCATAAAGACAGATGATTATCAATTAAAAATTCAAATTCAATTGACAAAAAAATATACTAGCCATTATGCCTAATCAAATTACAACACAATATCAAACTCTATATATTCATCATCATTTTTCACACTGATTTTACCATTATGAAGCTCAATAATTTCTTTTGTTATTGCTAAACCTAAACCAGATCCACCTGTTGTGCTTGTTCTTGATTCATCTCCTCTATAAAACTTCTCAAAAATTTTCTCTAATTTATAATCTGGTATTTTATCACCCTTATTTCTAAAAGTTATATACAAACAATCTAATTCTTCTGTAATATTTATTTCTATAACAGTATTTTTATAACTATAACTAATAGCATTTTTTAGTAAATTACCAAATGCTCTTGCAAGTTTATCTCCATCTCCCAAATAATTTACTTTATCTGGCGCATTTAACACACACTTTAAATCGCTTTTTTCTAACATTGGATAACATTCGTCTATTAATTGTTTCAATAAATATGTTATATTTAATTCTGTTTTATTTATAGGCATTGTATGTAAATTATATCTTGTAATATCAAAAAATTGATTTGTTAATTCTTCTACCCTTAATGACTTATCTAACGCTATTTTTATATATTTTTCTTGTAATTCTTTTGAAATATTTTTTTCATCATTCAAAAGTGTTAAATACCCAATAATAGATGTAAGAGGTGTTTTTAAATCGTGTGCCATATACATTATTAAGTCATTTTTCTTAGTTTCTGCTTCTTTTGCATTGTTTTTACTTGTTATATAGTCATTTTTTATATCTTGTAGCTTTTCTGTAAATTCATTTACTTCACTTGGTAATTTTATTGTTTCATTATTCTCTTTTAATATTAAATCTAATGAATTATATACTTCATTTATACTATTTACATATTTTGATATAAATTTATAGATAATGACTGCTAAAACAATTCCAATATAAATATAAACAACTACATCTCTGTTATAAACTATCCAACTATATAAATCATAATTCAATCTACAAACCATATTGGATAAAGTATTTTCAAAAAACAATGCAAGTATAAAATAAATTATAATAGATATTATTACTGCAATAATTAAATTGCCTAATAGAGTTATAAATAGCTTTAGTTTTTTTCTTGTTAAATTATTTATATTCAATTTTATCCTCCTAGTAAAACTTGTAACCTACTCCCCAAACTGTTTTTATAAATTTAGGCTTTTTTGTGTCTTCACCTAATTTTTCTCTTATTCTTCTTATATGAACCATTACTGTATTATTACTATCAAAATATTTTTCTTTCCAAACCTTTTCAAATAATTCTTCTGAACTTATTACTTTTCCTTTGTTTGTAATTAAATAAAGTAATATGTCGAATTCTATTGGAGTTAAATCAATTTGATTATCGTATAACAAGCATTTATGTTCTTTTTTATTTATCACTAAGCCCTTTTCGTCAATAATTTCTTCTGTTTTTGTATCTGTATTATATTTAGTATATCTTCTTAAAGCTGATTTAACCCTTGCAATTAGCTCTAAAGGGTTAAAAGGCTTCGTTATATAATCATCTGCTCCAAGAGTTAAACCCTTTATTTTATCATTATCTTCAATTTTTGCTGTAAGCATTATAATTGGAAAATTAAAACCTTTATCTCGTATATATTTACATATTTCAAATCCATTTTTACCTTGTACCATAATATCTAATATAGCAATGTCTAGTTGTACACTTTCTATACAATTTATTGCTTCTTCTGATGTATAAAACTTATAAACATTATAATTTTCATTTTGTAGATACACTTCAACTAAATCTGCTATTTCTTTTTCATCATCTAAAACCAAGATATTCATTTTACTTCCTCCTTTAATGATTATAGCACAAGACTTTACATTTTTCATTACTTCGGAAATATTGTAAGAAAAATTTAAGAATTTGTTAAGTCAATATTAAAACTTTAAATAAAAAAACTATTTATAATTTTTTTAAAAGGAGGCATTTAATTATGGTTAAAACTAATAATAGGAAATTAAATGAAAAAAGAATTATAGTATTTATTTTACTAATAATAATTATCATATATTGTGGTATTAATTATTTACGAAATGCTGATATATTTAACAAATTAAATAGATATCTAAATATTTCCAATATATGTGGTTATAGAGTAATTAAATTAGATAATAACCCTAGTTATTCTGGTATAGGGCAAGAAAAAGTAAAAAACAAAGATGGTTATTTTACAACTTTTACAACAGAAAATAATTACAAAAAAACTTACAAAGAATACAAACAAAATAGTAATTCTTCTTGGAGTAATAATGAATATTGGGGTGGGACAATGGCTGAAAACGGTTGTGGAATAACTGTAATGTCAATTATATTAAGTGGATATGGTAAAGATTATACACCAGAAGATTTAAGAAAAAAATATTATCCTGTAATGAATTATGAAAAAATGTCTAGTGAATTGTCTGAGACTTTTGGCATAAAAAATTCCGATTTTTATTATGACTCTGTTCATTTATCCAATAAAGCTATTATAGAACAGTTACAAACTAATAAACCTATCATTGTCTGCGTTTGGAATAAACCAAGCAATAATCGTTGGACTTCTGCTTCACATTATATGGTACTTCTTGCAACAGACAATAATAATATGGTTTATGTTTCGAATCCAAATGGGTTAGAAAATAGTAGTAAAAGTTCTGGCTGGTATAATATTGATGAAATTACACCATATATAGCAAAAGCATTATATATTTTACAATAAGAAAGTAAAATAATGAGCTGTTTTCTTAAAAGTAAGTGGCTCATTATTTACTATTCTATTTTTATGTTTTCTCTTATTCTAATATATAAATTATAAACCTATCAAATTATCACATTATTGTTTTGCACTAACTAATAATCTGTAATAATAAGAATCAAAATTGGAAAAATAACCAAAATTGGCATAGCAAATCCAACAGCTGAGGTTACTAAAAGCTACATTTATTATAAGATTATAGGCTATTCTTCTTTATTTTTATATATTTTATATGCAATTTTATAAGATACAAAATACATAACTATTATACTTATCATTAATATCCATACTCCAAAATTGGTTATGAAATTGTTTATGAATTCCATATCAATGTTGATATTTGTTTTATTTATTAAAAAATATATTCCACCAAGTATAGCAACTATAATAAGAACTAATATAAACATTTGAATTCTTCCTTTTTCTGCTCCCCATTTATACATACTAGGAATTTGAATTGCTTGCAAGAAAGATATTGCAAATACACCTCCTATTGTCGCTATAATTAAACTTTTGTAATCAAGATTTATTATATTTTCTGTTCTTAAATAATTCATGATATTTACAACTATTACAGTTAGTATTATTCCTAATATTCCACCTAGCATAGTTGCTCCTATTGTTAAAATATACTTTTCTCTTACTAATTCTCTCCTGCTTGTTGGTAATGTTAAAATATATCTATTTGCTTTTGACATTTCATCATAACTAAAAGTAGAAAGAGAAATCATACCTACTATTCCACAAATTATAGCAGGTGCAATGTTAATTGCATCTGTTCCTATTATTGCAATACCACAAAATAAAATTATTATAATTAATGAAACTTTATAAGTTGCTAAATTATACAAATCTTTTTTTAATAATCCTTTTATCATAATTATTTTTCCCCCTTAATATAGAATAACATTATATCTTCAATAGATGGCTTATCAATAGTTATAATATTATACTTACTTCTGATTAGACTTTTATCATTTGTTAATACTTCATATTGATATTTTTCTTTTTTGTAAGCGATATAATCTTTTTTATCTAATCTAATAAAATCTTCTTTACTACATTTTATTATTCCATAGTTTTCAAGTAATTCATCTGTTGGTAAATCAAAGATTTTCCTTCCTTTTTCTATAAAAACAATATAATCTGATATATGCTCTAAATCTGTTGTAATATGTGTTGATAATAATATTGACCTTGTTTCATCTTCTTCTATGTATTTTCTAAATATATCTAATATCTCATTTCTTACAACTGGATCAAGACCACTTGTTGGCTCATCCAATATTAAAAGTTTAGGATTATGAGATATTGCCGTTGCAATTTTTAGTTTCATTTTCATGCCACTTGAAAAATCTTTTATCAATTTGTCTATTGGCAAATTAAATTCTTTTAAAAGATTTATATATTTATTTTCATCCCAATTTTTATAAAAATCTTTCATTATTGAATTTACTTGTTTTGCAGTTAAGTATTCTGATAAAAAACTATCATCTAATACGACACCTGTTTCTTCTTTAATTTCTTTTTCATTCTTTTTGCTATCTTTTCCAAATATTTTTACATTTCCTTCAGCTCTTGTAATATTCAGCATAGACTTAATCGTAGTTGTTTTTCCTGCTCCGTTTTCTCCTATTAGCCCCACAATACAACCTTGCGGTACATTAAAACTAATATCTTTTAATTCAAAATCCTTATATTTTTTTGAAACATTTTGTAATTCAATATTATTATCCATTCTAAATTTCCTCCTCAAATATTATTTTAAATAATTCTTTTATTTCCTCTTTAGGTATATTAGATATTTTTGAAATATCATATATTTTTTCTATATAATCTTGAATCTCTTTTAGTTTTTCCTCTTTGATAAGTTCTAAATTTTTAGGAGCAACAAAACTCCCCTTTCCCTGAACTGTTTTGATAAACCCTTCCTGTTCTAATTCATCATAAGCTTTTTTAACTGTTAAAAAGCTAATTTTTAAGTCATTTGCTAAATTTCTTACAGATGGTAACATATCTTCTTCCTTCAATTCATTGGAAAATATAGCTTCTTTAATAGCATTTTCTAATTGTTCATAGATTGGTATGCTACTATTGTTACTAATTATTATATTCATATTTTCCCTCCTTACTGTTATCTACTGTTATGTTTATAATATAACAGTAGATAACATTTTGTCAATAGTTTTATAAAAAGATTTTTTTATACACAAAAAGAGAACCAATATTTCTAATGATTCTCTTGAAAATAAAAGGGGATGTTTTGAGTGCTAATTGCTTTATCTACAATTAGCACAGTAATTTTATTCTGCTTGTCTTAGTATTTCATTTGCCTCATCTTCTGTTAAAAATTTATTTTCTATCATCTTTTCCATTACTTGCCTTTGTCTTTGTTTTGCCAAATCTGGATTTTTAGTTGGTGCATAAACTGACGGTGCATTTGGAATACCTGCAAGCAAAATACACTCACCATCTGTTAACTCATCTAATTCTTTATTAAAATAACCTTTGGATGCTTCTTTTACTGTGTAACATCCATCTCCGAAATAAATAGTATTTACATATAATTCAAATATATCTTCTTTGGAATAATTTGCTTCAATTTTAAATGCAGTAAACATTTCAGCAATTTTTCTTTGCATTTTCTTTTCTTGTGTAAAATACATATTTTTTGCTAATTGTTGTGTTATAGTACTTCCTCCTTCTACATAGCTCATTGCCTTTATATCATTAATTGCTGCTCTCCCAATTGCTAATATATCTATACCATTATGTTTATAGAATCTTTTATCCTCTACACTTATGACTGCATTAACATACATTTGTGGCAATTCTGAAAATTTAGTATAATTTTTCTTTTTCCTTATTTCTAAAACTTTTTCTTCAAGAGGCATATTTCTAGTTGCTTCTTTGTATATGTTATAACCATTACCAATAAAAAGTAAAGCAATACTTATTCCAATTAAAGTTAAGAAAACTAATACTTTAAATATTTTTTTCAAATTTACCACCTCGTTTCTTTTTACATTTATTAACTATATTTAGTTTATATTATCTATTCTATATTCATTTTTGTCTTAACATCTTCTGGTAATTGATCTACTTGTACTTCTCTCCAACTTACAACTCCACGTATTTGCATTAAATCTAATTCTAAATATGCCCCTTCTCTTAATTCTCTACTTGTTTTGAATTTGACTTCTTTTTCTTTTCCATTTTTGTTATAGGCAATTAGTGTGTACTCATATTTCATCTCATCTGTTGTAGAAAGTTGTTCTACTTTTGTATTATCAATTTTTGTATAATATAATTCTTTATATATTACCAAAAAGTAGTATGCTCCAACAATTAAAGCTATAACAATAATTAAAGCAATTATAATTGGTATTTTTTCTTTAAAACTCTCCATCTTCATTTCCTCCTATTGTGCTACTATTTCTATATTTCCAGTAAAGTCTATAACTTTAACTTTTAAATAGTAGCTCTTTTCTTTAACATTAACCGTCTTTTCAATCTCTCCAGTATCATTTATCAAGACTTCACTTTCGATTCCTGAATTGCTGATAACTTCAATGTTACCACTTTGTTTTTCTACTTTTATTTTTAATAAAATTGTGTTTCCATTTTCTCTATTTAAGACTGTTCCTCCAAATATAGTCTCTTCTTTTGTTTTATTCTTATAATTAGCTGTATATGTTCCTACATATTCATCAGTGCCGTATTCTCTTCTTTCCTTCTAATTTCTTATCTTTTGTAAGCCCATTAGTTGAAGTATCTTGTAAAAAGTTGCCAAAACCATTCACAATATCTTCTTTTGAAATAGTATCATTATTAAAAATATTATAAAAGAACACACTTCCTGTAATTATAATTCCAATAATAGCTAATAAAATTAATTTAAAGAATCCGAACATAATTATTCCTCCTCTTTAATGATGTTTTTACTACCAAAGTATGTTGCTAAGAAATATAAGCCATAAATTGCACCTATAATTAGAACTGTAACAATTACCGAAGGTAGTAATTCATCAGGTGATGCTAATGCTTCTAGCATTGATAATATAAACTTAATTCCAAATATTGAGTGTATCATCGCTAAAATAAGTGGCATTATGAAAAATATAAATATTTGCTTAAACAATGCACTATTTATCATTTTTTCATCACAACCTATTTTTCTAAGTATTGTATATCTTTGTTTGTTATCAGAACTTTCTGTTAGTTGTTTTAACGCTAGAATTGCTGCACTTGCAATTAAAAATATAACACCCAAATAAATTGCAATAAATATAATAATAGTAGCTAAACCTTTGCTAGATTCTTTTATACTGATCTTAGAAGAACCATCAAGTTCTATTCCTTTTTCTTCAACATTTCTAAAAAACTCTGTATCTCCAGTTCCTATTAATGTGCTTTCTATATTCTCTTTTTCTTCTTCTGTATCCGCATTGTAATTTGCAACTAATAAATATTGTTCTTTGTTTTCATCTTTTAAGTTAAAATCATCTGGAACTAATACTATTCCTGCATTTATCTCGGTAGTTGCCATATATATAAATCCATCTTTGCATTCACTATACTTTGAGTGATATGTTTTTCCATTTATTTCTATGTTAGAATTTGTACTCAAATATTGATTTCTTATATTTTCCATTTGCTCGTAATTACAAAGTACTATATATTCATCAGAATCTAATGAGTATTCTTCTTCTCCGTAAGATTTAGCTATTTTGTTATAATCTGAAACTTTTATGATTGATTCTGGAATATCATATAAAAGCATTGGATACTTTTCCTTTGTTGATGAATAAGTATCTCCTAAACTATATTCTAAAGTCCACTCTGGTAAGGTATAAATTGGAATTTCTACAACATCTTTTAATCTATTCATATCATATCCATTTGTTTTTAAAGTATAGCTTACAGGTTTTCTAGAGTCTTCTATCTGTTCTTGTGTATAATAAATTGTTTCTCCACTATATTCACTTACATAACTTTCTGGCAGATATGCCGGTTTATATAAATTAACATCCACAGGCGTAAATTTGTCTAATTGTTCATCTAATGATGTCTTTATTGATAGACTACCTGAAAGTACACTTATTGTCATAAATAGCATTAAGCAAATTACACTTATGCTAATTATATTTGTATTTATCTTATTATTTAATTGTCTTAATACAAACATATTAGTTCCTTTTAAGTAAATCTTTTTCCTTGTCTGTATTATTTTTAATATAAAGCCAGATAAAGACCAAAATATACCAATTGTACCTGCTATACCCATTAAAATAGGTTTCATTAACTTTTCTGCTGTTCGTAATTCTCCTACTCCACCTGTTACTAGGTAATATGCATATCCTAAAATAGCACAAGATATTATGAATACAATTATTGATATTACAGGTTTTTTTACTTTCACTTTTTCATTTTTCTTTACTGCTGTCAGTAAATTTATTAGTTTATATCTTGAAATTGTTAATGTATTAAACATTATTACTGCTATATACATTACTGTAAAATATATACAAGTTTTAATACAGCTATCCATTGAAAATACAAATGTAAACTCCGTCATATCTGCTTCAAATAATTTTGCAACTAAGATAGACATAAACTGTGAAGCAAATATCCCAATAAAAAGACCTACTACAAGTGATATTATTCCTATTAATATTGTTTCTAGTAAAATAATTCCAGATATTTGCCTTCTACCCATACCAAGTGTCATATATATACCAAATTCTCTTTTTCTTCTATTTACTAAAAAATTATTTGCATATACAATTAAAAAACCTAACACAATCGCAATAAATACTGATATCATGCCTAACATTTGTATCATTAACTGTATCAATTCTCTTGTAGATTGAGACACTTTAAGCATTGCCTCTTGGCTATCTAAAGAATTAAACATATAAAATATTGCAACTCCTAATACTAAAGTTAGAAAATATATTGCATAATCTTTAAAACTTTTTTTCATATTTCTAAAAGATAACTTAAATAACATCGTTTAAGTCACCTCCAAGAAGTGTTTGTACTTCAATTATTTTTTCAAAAAATTGTTTTCTTGTATCTTCTCCCTTTATAATTTCATTGAAAATCTTTCCATCTCTAATAAAAATAATTCTATTAGCATAACTAGCAGAAAAAGCATCGTGTGTTACAACTAAAATTGTTGCTCCTAAATATTTATTTAAATGTTCAAAAGTTTCTAATAATTGTCTTGCTGATTTTGAGTCTAGACTCCCTGTTGGTTCATCTGCAAGTACTATTTTAGGGTTTGTTATAATTGCCCTTGCTGATGCTACTCTTTGTTTTTGCCCTCCTGATATTTGATATGGGTATTTGTTTAATATTTCTTTTATACCTAACTTTTCAACTATTTCTTTTACTCTTCTATCAATTTCATTTGAATTTACCTTTTGAATTGTTAGTGCTAGAGCTATATTTTCATACACAGTTAGAGTATCTAATAAGTTAAAATCTTGGAATATAAAGCCTAGTTCCTCTCTCCTAAATTTGTTTAACTTATTTCCTTTGAGTTTTGTTATATCTTGATTATTTATAATAATTTTTCCCGCAGTTACTCTGTCTATTGTGGATATACAATTAAGAAGTGTAGTTTTTCCACTTCCACTTGCTCCCATTATTCCAACAAACTCTCCCTTCTCCACATTAAAACTAATACCATCAATTGCTTTTGTTAAATTTGATTTATTTCCATAGTATTTTTCAATATTTTTAACTTCTAATACATTATTATTCAATTTAAAAACTCCTTTCATATAATCTAAATATATTATAAGACATTTGATGTTTAGTTACCATTTTTAAATCTTACATTTTCCTTACATTTTTGTAATAGAAAAAATAGTTCTTTTAAGAGAACTATTAAAAACTTATATAACTATTTTGTGGGAAAATTATTTTAATTTCTGTTCCACAATCTTTTTTGGAACTTAGTTCTAGTCCCAAACCTAACTTATCACAAAGTTTTTTACATAAATATAAACCTATTCCAGTAGATTTTTGCCCTGTTATTCTACCATTTTCTCCAGTAAAGCCTTTGTCAAAAACTCTTGATATTTCTTTGTTTTTTATTCCTATACCATTGTCTTTTATATATAAAATCACTTTATCATCTTTTTTGCTAGATGAAATTTCTATTTTCTTATCTTCTTTTTTAGAGTATTTAATAGAATTTTGTATTATTTGATTTACAATAAATATAGCCCATTTGCTGTCTGTATAAACATCTTCATCTTTTAAATTATCCAATATTAATGTTATTTTTTCATTTAAAAATGTTGTTTTATTTTTTAATATTGCTCCATTTACTATTTCTTTTAATTTAGTTTTATTGATAATATAGTCTTTATTTACCACACTACTTCTTGCATAAAATAATGCCTGTTCTGTGTAATTCTCAAGTTTATCTAATTCTTCATTTATACTTTTTGTTACATCATTTTTATTATTTTCTATAATTAATTTACTAGCAGAAATAGGAGTTTTTACTTCGTGTATCCATAGTTCTATATATTCTTTGTAATCTTGTTGAATATTTTTATAATAATTCACATTTTCAAGCATAGATTTTCCAGTATCTTGTAATACTTCTTTTAGAATCTTACCTTCTATAAAATTTGGTGTTTTAATCACTTCAGAAATCAAATATTTTTCTTTTAAGCTTTCTAAATTTTTTAATAATGTATTATAATAATTATTCTTGTTTTTATATTCAATTATTATAGCAAGTATAAGTACTAAAATTATAATACTTACACAATATATCCTTACTAAAAAACTTATATTATAAGCTAATAATAGTATTTCTATACTTAAAATAGCTAATATTATTCCTATAATTAATAGTAATTTTTCTTTTAAAAAATCTTTAAATCTCATTTTAATATATAACCTTGACCTCTCCTTGTTTCTATTACATCTAAAAGTCCTAGTTCTTCTAGTTTATCTCTAAGTCTCTTTATATTTACACTTAATGTATTATCATCAATAAATTCTTCACTTTCCCATAAATAGTCCATTATTTCATCTCTTGATACTAGCTTTTTTCTATTTATACTTAAATAATATAAGATTGTATATTCATTTTTAGTTAGTTCTATTTTCTTATTATCTTTTTTAATTACTCTTTCTTGTATATTTAATAAAAATTCCCCACAATCTATTTCTTCTAAAGTTTTATCTTGTTTTTTATTTCTTTTTAGTAAACCATTTATTTTAGCTAGTAAAATTTGTATATTATATGGTTTTGTTACATATTGGTCTGCCCCATAATTTAAACTTAACAATTCGTCTATATCATTATCTCTACTAGTTACCATTATTATTGGTACATCTGATATTTTTCTTATTTCTTTACATACAAATTCTCCGTCTACAAATGGTAAGTTAATATCTAATAACACTAAATCTGATTTTTCTTCTAATATATCTTCTACTGTATTATCAAACTTTTCTAAAGCTTTTACTATAAAACCATTTTTTACTAAAAAAGTTTCTAATTCTTCTCTTATTTTTTTATCATCTTCTACTATTAATATTTTCTCAAGCATTATAATCACCTATGAAATATTATAACATATTTTTTAAATTTTTAAATTACATTTTTGTAAGAAAAGAGCTACTTTTGTAACTCTTAATTTCCTCTAAATTATTTACTATATCTTTTATCTCCCCACCAATTTGGTATGATATCTTTTAATAATATAGTTTTTCTATTTTCATAATCTGTTAAAATCTCCATATTTCTGTTTTCATACGAAAATTGCATTAAAAATTCTCTGCAAGCCCCACAAGGCATACCACCATTACCTTTAGGTGGCTCTTTTCTAAATGCAATTAATCTTTTAATTTTAGTTTCTCCTGTATTTAAGTACATATTAAGTGCTGCTACTCTTTCTGCACATAAATTCATAACTCCACTTGCACTTTCTATACAAAACCCTGTAAATATTTTTCCACTTTCACTCTGAACAGCAGCTACAACGTGATGTGCTTGTATAAATGGCGATATATCTTCCGGGTGATATTCTTTTTTTGCTTTTAAATACATTTCTTCCCATATATCCATTTATTTTTAATCTCCTTTAAAAATTTAATTTATCTGTTTTTTATGGCTCCTCTTTCATTGATGTTTCTTTGACTTTATCTGTTTCATCAAACTCAACTCTAAATATATAATAATGTTTTGTCGTTGCAATATTAATATCTCCCCAAATTACTCCAACATATTTAATTCCTGCACTATAAGTATATACTTCTATTCCTGTTTTCTCATATTCATATGTATTTGAAGGTTCTCCCAAAGTTCTAATAACATCTTCTTTCGTTTTTCCTATCAAACTATCATTATTATCGATTTCTTCCATTTTTAAATATAAATTATTATAGTTTTCACGTTCTTTAAATAATATATTGCTCACAACACACAACACTATTGTGATAATTAGTGTAAATACTATTATAGAAATTATAAATTTTTTACTTCTTTTGGTAAGAATATAATAAATAACATATACTCCAATTGTCATAATTCCATAAATATAATACTGTAATATTACTAATAGAAATGTTTTAAACAATTCATATGAACTATCTGAAATAACAGGAGCAATCATGTATATTGGCAAAGATATTATTGTTTGAAATGCAATTACACCAACTACAATTGGAATAATAATATTTCCATTTGGCATTTTATTTTTTAATCTATATAGTAACAAACAAAAAATTAATGGAACTCCTATTAACATAAAAAGGTAAAAAAACCAAGTTAACATTTTATATCCTCCGTTTTTATTATATTTTAGAACAAAACGGAAATTAAAATTTCCGTCCTTAGCACTATTTTTATCTTGTGCTAAGTTTTTATAAAGATGTTGTTTT
>CALXHF010000008.1 GCA_944388035.1 uncultured Clostridia bacterium
GCAACTTAATTATATATGATTTGAATCACTTATTCAATTTTTATTATTTTTGTTTCACATCAATTGTAACACTACAATTGTATTTTAATTAATTACAGTATTAGAAAATTTTTGATTTTTATTACAAAAATCATAATGAAAACTAGAAATAACTAAAAAATTTTCCTTAAATAAAGAAATAAAAAGATATTAAAGTAATTTTTTAGATTAAGTGGTTTTGCGTAGGGAAATAAAAGGTAGCAAAACCACTGGTTAAGCGAAGCTTAAAATCTAAAAAATTACTAAATTCCCTGTTTAATTATAAAGATATCTCCCAAATTGGACATTTTGTACTAATGGAGACGTTTCTTTTTGGACAAAATGACCAAATGGAAACGTCCCCATTGTATTAATTCATAATTTGAACATAAGGTTTAGCAGTCATATCCTCTTCAATAGTTTCAATATTCATACCAAAATACTCTTCCATAATATCTCTTACAACTTCAGCAGTATAATTTCCGTGACCACCATTTTCAACAATAACCACAATTGCAATCTCTGGGTTCTCGAAAGGAGCAAAACCAACAAACCAAGCATTAACTTTATTACCATTATCAACTTCGGCAGAACCAGTTTTACCACCAACACTTACATTAAAATCTTTAAATCTAACGTAAGCAGTACCAGAACTATCCTGAGTAACAGATTCCATACCAGCAAGTACTGCATCTAAATATTCTTGGTTAATATCGATATCTTCAACTTGTTCTTCTTCTATGCCAAGTTTTTGATTAACAAAACTCTCTATATCTTCTTTTGAAACCTCTGAACCGTCTGCATTTCTGACAGTTTTCACAATAGTAGGCTGAACTCTATTTCCACCATTAGCTAAAATACTAATATATCTTGCCATTTGAACAGGACTAAAAGAATTATCATTTTGTCCTATAGCAGCTTGTAAAGTATCTGCCGCATACCAGTTAGGATCACTGTTTGCATGTAATCTAGCTTTTGTTTCGGGACTTGCAACAGAACCAGAAGCTTCACTTGGAAGTTCAACTCCAGTTTTATTTCCCAAACCAAAATATCTTGCAACCTTTGCTAAAGTATCTATTCCCATCCTATCTGCTGTTTCGTAGAAGAAATAGTTACAAGACTTCTCAATAGCACCAGAAACATCAAGCCAACCGTGTCCTCTTCTATAATCTCCATAATACCAACATTGTGGTTTATAACCTACATTTGCATATTTAGTATAAACACCAGTATCATTTATTTTCGTATTTAAATCAATAACACCTGATTCCAAGCCAGCTATTGCAGTTACCATTTTAAAAGTAGAACCTGGAGAATAAGAATTTTGTACAGCCTTATTTACTAATGGATGTGCCATATTATTGTTATAATTATTCCAATTTTCAGTACTAATTCCACCTACAAAATCTGCTGGATTATATGTAGGGTAACTTGCCATCGCAAGTATTTCTCCTGTATTTACGTTCATGACAACACAAGCACCTGCATTTGTATCAAACCTTTGTCCAAAGCCACCACTTGCAATTTTTTGTATATTTGCAGCTAAGGCTTCTTCTGTAACCCTTTGTAGATTTGCATCTATCGTAAGTACAACATCAGAACCAGCAATTGCTTCTTCCGCTATATATTCAGCTGTTGTAGTTCCATCAACTGCCATATCTATTTGTCTTGTACCATTTTTACCTTTTAAATATTCCTCAAAAACGTATTCAATACCTGTTTTTCCTATAATATCATTTTGGCTATATGTATCTTTTCTTGTTGCATATTCTTCACTACTTATTTGTGAAGCATAACCTAATATGTGTGAAGCAAGTGTTCCTGATGTATATTCTCTTACAGGTTCTACTGAAATATTTATCCCTGCAAATTTATCTGAACTTTCGCTAAACTCTGCAACCGCTTCTCTTGGTATATTATCTGCTATTGTAATTGATTTTGTACTACTATAACCTTCTATTGAAATTTGATATCTAATTGCTAGAATTTTTCTTATTTCTTCTATATTAGTAGTATTTGTTATCTCGTATTTGTCTACAAATTCATAAAAAACTTGTTCTGCACTTATATTTTCATCAAAATCATTTTCTTCTTTCCACTCTACTAGTTGCTCATCAGAAATTGTAAAATTAAATGGATTTATACTAATTGGAAAAGAATCTGGATATGAAATTCCGTATTTTTCTAATACATTTATCATATTTAATATAGAAATATTTAGTTCATTATCATCTACTTTCGTTTTATACATTTCTAACGAAAACTGTGCATCTGACGTAACTAATGTTGCTCCTGTTCTATCCAAAATATCGCCTCTTGCAGCTTCCAATGTACTTTCTCTTGTTAATCTTGTATTTGATTGTTCTCTATATTCTGCACCATGTACTATTTGAAGACTAAATAGTCTGATAATTAGTATAATTCCAATAATATATATTAAAACTGTTAATAAATTAAATCTAAAATTTATATTCGCATTTTTACGTTCTTTATTTCTTCTTATTATCAAACTATCACCTTCTTTCTAACTTCTATTTGTTAATTATTTATTTCTAGAAATATCTTGTTAAAATTTTATTACCTTTATATTCATTTTCTATATAATATCCTGTTTTTTGTATTAGTGGATATAATATAATTGTTAAAATCAAATTATATACAATTTCAATTACAAGTATTATTATAAAATTTACAATTTCCACATTTATTGATAAAAACATATAATTTAATAGATAATTAAGTGCTTCTGCTAAAAATGTAGAACCTAAAACCATTATCATTATTGTCATTCTGCTATCTTTTGAAAAGTTTTTATCAAATACTCCTGCTAAAAAGCCAACAATTCCTAATACTACTGCGTTTATTCCGATTTGTAAACCTAATAATAAATCTAAAAATACTCCTATTGCAACTCCATAAATTGTTCCAAGTGTTCTACTTGCAAATAAACCAATAAATAAAACAAATATAATAAACAAATTTGGCATAACTCCTGCAATATTAAACCAAGTAAAGAAGTTTGATTGAAGATAATATATAATTAATGCTACTAAAATTAAAACTATATTAATTACTAGTTTTTTCAATTAATTCACCTCTCTACTTATTTGTTATTACAAGTACTGTGTTTAATTTATCAAAATCTACTGCTGTATCTATTAAAGCATATCTATCTGTTATGTTTTGTGTATTTTCAACTTTTCTAACAGTTCCTACATGTATTCCTTTTGGATAAATTCCTCCTAACCCTGATGTTTCTATACTATCTCCTTGTATTACATTTGCATCTGTTGGTATATACATACCTTTTAATGTCTTGTTATCTTCTAATGTTCCTTTACATACAATGCTATCACTGTTTGTACTCATTATACAACTAATTGAACTTGCAGTATCTATTATTGTTTGTACTTTTGCTGTGTTAGTAGTAACTGAAACAACATGTCCTACTAAACCTTGGTCTCCTATTACTGTCATATTTACCTGAACACCATCATCACTTCCAACATTTATTACTATTGTTTTTGAATAGTTACTAATATCTTTATTTATTACATATCCTGGTATTGTAGTATATTCTCCATATTTTTCACTTAAATTTAAATATTCTTGCAAAGTTTCATTTTGTGTTTTTATATTTTCGAGTTCTCTTAAAGATTGCTCTAATTCACTATTTCTTTGCTTTAATTCTTCGTTCTCTTGTTTTAAATTATTTATATCTGTAAAAAATGTGCTATTACCACTTAATTTGTTTTTTAAATATGTTAGACCATTTTGTATAGGCATAACTAAATTAGTTGCAGCATTTTCAAAAAAGCTTGTATTCTTTTCGCCATTTGAAAATATCACAACTAATATTAAAATTATAATAGTAATAATTATTCCTATAATTCCACCTTTTTTATTTCTGTACATTTTTTACTCCTAACTTTTTATCTTCTATTTCTAGCATTTACAAGAACCCTACCTAGACGTTCTATATCTTCCAATGTTTTTCCTGCTCCTCTTACTACACAGTCTAATGGTTCTTCCGCTACATAAACAGGCATTCCTGTTTCATTACTTATTAGTTTATCTAAATTTTTAATTAAAGCTCCCCCACCTGCTAAAACTATTCCTTTTTCCATGATATCTGATGCTAGTTCTGGTGGTGTTTTTTCTAATGTCATTTTTACTATTTCTACTATTTTTCCAATTGATTCTTTCATTGCTTCTTCTATTTGTGTGGATGTAATTGTTACATTTCTAGGAAGCCCTGTTGTTAAATCTCTTCCTCTTATTTCCATACTTGCTTCTGTCATAAGTGGCATTGCACAACCTATTTCCATTTTTATTTGTTCTGCTGTTGTTTCTCCTATTGCTAAATTCATTTCGCGCTTTATATAATTTACTATATCTTCATCAAGTTCATCTCCAGCTATTCTTAAAGAATGGCTTACAACTATTCCACCTAAAGATATTACCGCTACTTCTGTTGTACCTCCACCTATATCTACAATTATACTTCCACTTGGTTCTCCTACATCTAATGATGCTCCAATTGCAGCTGCCATTGGTTCTTCTATTAAATACACTTCTCTTGCTCCTGCTTGCATTACAGATTCTTCCACTGCTCTTTCTTCTACTTCTGTTATTCCTGAAGGTACTCCAACTACTACTCTTGGCTTTCCTATATTATATCTTTTTCCTACTTTTGCAATAAGATTTTTTAACATTAATTGTGTAGCTGTGAAATCTGCAATTACACCATCTTTCATAGGCCTTACTGCTCTTATTTGGTCTGGTGTTCTTCCGAAGCATTTCTTTTGCTTCTGTTCCTGTTGCTACTATATTTCCTGTCCTTCTATTTATTGCAACTACTGATGGTTCTTTTAACACTATTCCTTTTCCCTTTAATGTAACCAAAATATTTGCTGTTCCTAAATCAATTCCAATATCTTTTGATCCAAATGTAAAAAATTTCATAAAAATCTGTCCTTTCTATTTTATAATTCTATCCTTCCTTCTGTTGTAAACATACCTACATAATTCATATTTCCAATAATAATATGGTCTACCATAATCAGCCCTAATTTATTTGCTATTTCAAATAAACCGTTTGTATAAATTATATCTGCTTTACTAGGTGTTGAATCTCCGCTTGGATGATTATGTACTAATATAAATTTTGGTTCTTTCATTTGTATTGGTTCTGATAATATATCTTTCATAGGAATATTTGTATAATCAATTCCACCACTTGCAACATCTTTCATTTTTACTATTTCATTTTTTGCATTTAAAATTATAACTTTTACAACTTCTTCTTTTTTATAGCACATAGTACTCATTAACATTTTAGCTAATTCTTGTGAATCGTTTATGACCTTTTTATTATAATTTGATGTTCTAAACATCCTTTTTGCTATTTCTCCTACTGCTTTTAATTGTATTGCTTTTACTTTTCCAATACCTTTTTGCTCCATTAAGTCTTTTATTGTTAGCCTTTGTAAAAACTTTAAATTTTCTTCTTCTGTATCATTTAGACTAAGTAGCCTTTGTGCTAATTGTACTGAAGTTTCTTCTTTTGTTCCTGTTTTTATTATTATTGCTAATAATTCTGCATCTGATAATGCTTTTTCACCATATAGTTCTAATTTTTCATATGGTCTTTCTAATTCTGGTAATTCTTTAATTTTCATAGACAAAATAATCATTCCTTTCAGTTTGTTTTATTTTGCCCCTATTTTATTTTTATATCCCTATATTTTTTTGTATATAAAGATTGCTAGTACCATTCCTATTATACTTGATATATTTATTTTAAATGTTAAACCAAATGTTAATTGAATCACACTTAAATCAAGTGTAAGTGGCTGACTTAAACCAAAGCTTTCTCCATAAGATAACCACCAAAGCCAATCAACTTGTGATGCTAATTCTCCTAGTAAACCTCCTATTACTATTCCTGACAATATAAATACTAATAATATCCATACATTTTTTTCTTTTGTTGCCATTTTTCTTATCCCTCCAAAATTCTTTTATCCTTACGGATATTTTATTTTTACTACAAAGTATTATATATTGTATTGGCAAATTTTTCAAGTAAATTAAGTTATTTTTTTCTTTATTTTTTTATTATAAAAAGACACAACCTTTATTGTGTCCTTTTCTTTTTTATTATATTTTTATTTTCTTTTACCATTCATGCCAAATATTTACTTTAGAACCTATTGGCACATTATCATATAAATATTTAGCATAGTCATATGTTAATCTTGGGCATCCATTTGATTCATATGATTGTCCAGCTAATTCATAACCATCGTGGAAACCTTGTCCATTGTCATAATTTCCTTGCCAATCATCTATATAACATACAAACCAATAATTTCCTTCTCCAGTATCCGCATTTTTATGTGTTACTACAAAGTTCAATTCTGGATTTCCGTTCATATCTGCCAATCCTGTATGACTCATACCGTTAGTTCCTAAATATCCCATTGTTGCATTAAAACATCCATCTATTTTCCACTTATTACCTTCTTTGCATAATAATGTTGTTCTAAATCTTCTTACATCAACTGCTATAAACCAATCTGTATCACTACCTATTCTATTTGCTCTATCCAAAACAGATTGTAAATAATCTTTATCTGTTCTGTAGTCATCTCCCCAGGCTGTTGCTGTCATATCATCTTCTACTTCTATATATTGTGTTTCTAATAATTTCCATGATTGTGATTTTGAATTGCTTTTTGCATTTTGTAATATATTTGCTCCTTTTTCTGAACTTTCATTTTCTATATCCATATATTTCCCAGAATTCAAATTTTTAAACGCAACATATCCTCCATCTCTTATTTCTGGTATCCACCTTTGACAGTCTGAATTATTATCTTCCCATTGACGTATATTTGCTTTATCTTCTAAACTTCCGTTTTCAACATCAAATGCTAAATTATGCATTGTGTATATCACATATCCATTATCTTTTTTTACTAACCTAAACTTTTGTCCATTTTGATTTGTTCTATCCCATGTATGTATATTTGTCCCTAAATCAGCAGCAGAGTTATCTAAATCAACATATTTTCCTAAAGCACTTCGAATTTCGTATACACCATCTTTTAATAAATCTTTTTCAATTAAGATAAAACTTTGTGCCGATGTACCATCTTTTGGTGCTACTATAATCTTTGCTCTTTCTTCATTTGAATTATTTTCTATAGTCATACATAAGTTACTTTCTTTATTTACCAATACTATTCCGTTATTCCACTCTACTTTCCAAGTATCACTATCACTAGCTTGTGTACTACTATTTCCTGATTGTATTACCTTTGCTCCACTCTTTTTACTTTCTTCTTTTAACCAACCACCAGATACTCCTGTTCTTATTCTTATTTCATTTTCGCCGACTTTTTGTACTTCAAATTTTTGAGATAAACTTCCATTGTTACCAAAAAGTTGTGCCCCTATTCCATCTTCTGAACTTCCATTTGGTATATCTATGCTTAAATTTTTATTATCTGCTTTTCTTATTTCTGTAATGCCTTCTTCTATAAACTCTGTTTTCTCTAACTTAAATCTTTGAGAAAAAGTATTTGTATATGTATATTGTTGTATATTAGTTCCTTCTTGCATTATTCCATTTTCTACATCTAAAGCTAGTCCAGAACATTCTGATATAAAATTATATGTTCCGTCTATATTTTTGCGTATTTTCCACCTTTGTGCTGATGTATCATTACTTTTATATTGCTGAATTTTTATTCCAACTTTTTTAGATCCATCTGGCACATCTAATACTTTTGTAGATTGTACATTACTTATTTTATAATATCCATTTCCCACATATTCTATATAGAATTTTTGATTTTTATTGTTATTCTTTGTCCACAACTGTAAGCTTGCTCCATCATCTAATGAAGCATCTTTTATATCAAATACACAATTACTATCTTGATAAGAACTTATAAAATATACGCCATCTTCTACAACTCTTGACATATATATTTTTCCAAATTGTACTTCTGAGTATGATGCATATGTCTTTACAATACACAAAAAGATTAGAAAAAAAACTAAAATCATTGTTTTAAATAATAGTTTAAAATATTTTTTATTTTTAATCAAAATTTCCACCTCTTATTACTATTATATATTATTTAAGTTTTTTTTCAATAATTTTAATGTATTTGTAATATATTTGTAATATTATTTTTGTAAATTTAATTGCCAAAATTTATATATTTAAATATAATAATATTAGTAGTATAATTAAATTAATAGTTATTTTAGGAGGTATCTCGCCATATGAAAATCGAAAAGTTGACAGAAGATAAAATAAGAATTATATTTGATTCTTCTGACTTAAAAGCAAAAAATATAGATTTAAAATCTTTAATGACTAAAAATTTAGAACGTCAAGATTTTTTTAATATTATTCTAGAAAAAGCTAAAAATGAAGTTGGTTTTAATACAGATGGCTGTAAGTTATTAATTGAAGCTTTTACTACACCTGATAATGTTTTTGTTTTTACAATCACAAGATATTTACCAAATAATATTTCTAATAAGAAACTTACTGTAAAAAGAAAGTCTTTAAATAGAACTAATAAACAAGCTTTATATAGATGTAATAATTTTGATACTTTTTGTGATTTTTGTAAATACTTAAATAGTGAATATAAATATAATTTAAGACTTTTATCAAAAAATACTTATCTATATTTATATAATGATACATATTACTTTTTTATGAAAAATATTATATCTGACGAATTTGCTATTAAAAGTTTTTACTCAATTGCTTCTGAGTTTTTAACTCCACTTCATTATTCTAATAGTTTTGAGAGCAAATTGTTAGAATATGGGAAAGTAATTATTAAAGGTAATGCTATTATGACTGGAATTAAATATTTTTGTTAATTATTAAGAACTCTAATAATATACAATTAGAGTTCTTATTTTATTATTTATTTTTATAACAGCAAATATAAGTTAATAGTAATTCTAAATTGACAATTTTTTAAAAATTAACAAAATAAAAAACAAAAAATATTTAAAAAATAAATTAATAAAAAGCTTTATACTAAAACTCTAGCATAAAACTTTTTATTTTATCCATTTAGTTTTCTTTTTTGAACTTTATAAGCTACCTTAGAAACCAAACTTGCTGGAAATATTTTAGCACCAAACCTTCCTAGTTCTGTATCTAGACCTGGCACTATATAAAACTTTCCTTTTTCCATTTTTTTAATTGCATATTTGGCTACATTAAAACTATTTGCTTCTCTTAACTTAAACTTCACATTTGCAACTTTATTAAAATTAGTCTCAACAGGTCCTGGGCATAATATACTTATTTGTATTTTAGAATTTTCTTTTTTTAATTCTTCTCTTACTGCTTCTGATAATCTAACAATATAATTTTTAGTAGCATAATAAGTTGCCATCAGTGGTCCTGGCATAAAACCCGCAATTGATGCTACATTTAATATTTTGCCACTATTTTTTTCTTTCATTTGCTTTAAGTATTGTTTCATTAATATATGATATGCTATTATATTTGTTTTTATCATTTTAATTTCTTTGTTTAAGTCTGTTTTAGTAAACTCTCCACAATCACCAAAGCCCGCATTATTTATTAATATATCTATATCTTTTACTTTTTCACAAAGAGCTATACAATTTTCTTCTACCGATAAATCTAAAGATATTATTTCTATTTTATTTCCTAAATTTTCTTTTTCTAATTCTTTTTTTACTAAGCTTAGTTTTTCCTCATCTCTTGCTACTAATATTAAATCATATTTTTTCTTATTTAATATTTTTGCCATGTCTTTCCCTATTCCTGAAGATGCTCCTGTTAATAATACTCTCATATTTTTCACCACCTATTTTTATGATTTCTAATTTTATAATTTTTATAACTTTTTTTCAAGTATCTTTTGAACAAATATAAATAAGTAACTTAGCTTCACATTTTAATAATATTGATACTATTAGTATTATATAATTTAGTAATATTTTTCAATTATTTTTATTATCAAATTAACTTAAACACTTGAAATATGGTACTTTCAAATATCTTAAAAGTTTAATTTTTATATTTTATAATGTTTACCAAGGAGTATAAGCTATGGTTCATTTTAATATTGAAAAATTATTAAAACAGAAAAACAAATCTAAATATTGGTTATGTCAAAACATGAACATAACTTCTAGAAATCTAAACAGAGTAATTAAAGGTGAAACTTCTTCTATATCTTTTAAATATATAGAAGAACTTTGTAGATATTTAGACTGTACTATTGATGAATTAATCGATATTGAAAAAGATGCTTGAGACAAAAAGGGGACGGGGTAATTTTTTCTCACTTTTCCATTTATTTCCAAAACGAGAATTTTTTGCCCCGTCCCCTTTTTTCTCAAATATGTTTTTTAATTTCATTGTATATTTCTTCGTGTATATCTTCTATTGTTCTTATTTTATCTTCTTTTACACATTTAATTTCATACCAGTTATATTTTTTTGAAACATAACAAGCTGCATTATATGCATCTATTAAATGGTTTTTATCTCTTTCGTGTATATCTTTTTTCTCTGTATGTGTGAATTTATTCTCTCTATCTTTTATTAATTCTAAAGATTTTTCAACTGGCATATTTAAAAAAAATACTTCTGTTGGTATTGGAAGTCTATATAAATTAAATTCAAAATCCCAAAGCCAATTTAAAAATTTTTCTCTTTCTTCTTTATCTTGTATTTTTCCTGCTTGGTGTACCATATTTGCTGTTGTATATCTGTCAGCTAAAATAATTCCGCCTTTTTCATAATAATCTTTATATTCCGTAATATATGTTGCATATCTATCTCCTGCATAAAATGTAGAAGCAATATAAGGGCTTACATCTTTAGCATTTTCTCCAAATTCTCCAGATAAATACATTTTAACCAAACCAGAACTTGGACTATCATAGTTTGGAAAACTTACTACTCTAAAATCTACTCCATCTTCTTTTAACCTTTCTTGTAATTTATTAAATTGTGTTTGTTTTCCACTTCCATCTGTTCCATCTATTACAAATAACTTTCCCATTTCTTATTCTCCTTTTTCTTTTTTACATTATTTTTATCTTTTCTTAATTTATTACTTATTTTCTTCTTTATTATTTTCTTCGTTTTCTTCTGATTCTTCTTTATTTTTTCTATTTTTCTCAAGCATTTTATTAATAGAATTTAATATATCATCTGAATTTTCATCAAAATCATCTCTTATTAAATTAAACATTTTTCTTCTCTCCTTTTTTCTTCTACTTCTTTATCTTTTTAGCTTTATTATTTTCTTTTTATTTTTCCATGTTCATTATACTATTTATAATTTTTTAGTCAATAGAAAACAAAAAATATAAATAAAGAAAAATAAAAAATAAAAAGTTATTTTATTATAACTTTTTACTTTTCATATTACATAAATTCTTTTCTACTTAAACCTGTTATCTTTTCTATTAATTCTACATCTATATTTTCTTTAAACATATTTTGTGCTGTTTTTATAATTCCTAATCTTTTACCTCTCTTTTCTCCTCGTCTTTCTCCCTTCTTTTCGCTTCTAATAAGTGTTTTTCTTCTATCTTCTCTTAAAGCATACATCGATTCCAACATATTTTTCATCTCCTTCTTTTAATTAATTTCGACTATTACATAAATTCTTTTCTACTTAAACCTGTTATCTTTTCTATTAATTCTACATCTATATTTTCTTTAAACATATTTTGTGCTGTTTCTATAATTCCTAATCTTTTACCTCTTTTTTCTCCTATTTTTTCTCCTCTCTTTTCTCCTCGTCTTTCTCCCTTCTTTTCACTTCTAATAAGTGTTTTTCTTCTATCTTCTCTTAAAGCATACATCGATTCCAACATATCTTTTTTACCTCCTTCTTTTAAGATTTTAATATATTTTTCAGATGTTTCTTTTCCTAAATCTTTTACAAGTACATATCTTAATATGCCAATCATAATTCCAATTTCATTTTCTTTAGTTCTTTTTATTATTTCATTTAAAACATCGAATAATTCATTTTCTTTCCTTACCTTTTCTATTAATAGAACCTTACTTAATAACGTTCCATCTTCTAAGAGTTCTTCTTTTGTATAATTATTTATATCAATAATATTATACTCACCTATTCCAAGATAATTTTCATTTGGTTTAATTTTATATCCAAACTGTTCTTGTATTTCCAATATACTTTGTGGTACTCTCCACCTTCCAACACCTGTATATATTACAATTGCTATTATTTTTGCTTGGAATTTTCCTTTATAATTTCTCTTCATAAAACTATGGTTCATTACTTGCATTTCATAATTTAATATTCTAAATGGCATATTAGAATCATTTTTTGATTGATTTTCTATTAAGAAATAAATTTCTTTCCCTTTTAATTTGTATAAAATATCTACTTGTTTTCCTCTATAGTCTTCTGTTAGAAATTCATTTCTTACTGTTTCTATATCTAACTTTTGATATTGCCCTAAATCTACAGCTTTTCTTACCGCACCTTCTACCTCTTTTGGTATTTCTAATATTTTTTTTAATAATTTATCATGTTCATTTTTTATATATTGTTCTTCATTTTGTGTAACATTATATGTAATATCTTTTTCTGTACAAACTTTTATCCTAATCTCCTCCTTTATTATATTTTATATTTATTATTAAAACAACTTTTATTTTTTAGTAAAAGTTATTGTTTTTATATAATTTTCTCTTTTTTTCTCACTTAATCTTTTACTTTTGTATTTTGCTTTTGTTTTTACTTTTTTTATTTGTTTGTGGACTTTTATTATTTTTTGTTATAAACTATTTATATAAAAACTAGAAAGGATGAATATATATATGGAAAATTCTTTTAAAGAATATGCAATTAATAAAAATAACCCTAAATGGAAAAATGTAATTTCAAGAATTACACCTTTAGAAACTAAACCCACTGATATAAGAACACCTTTTGATAGAGATTACACAAGAATTATTCACTCAAATGCTTATAGAAGGTTAAAACATAAAACACAAGTATTCTTTTCACCAGAAAATGACCACATTTGTACTAGGAGTGAACACGTAACACACGTAGAATCAATTAGTTATACAATAGCAAAATACTTGGGGCTAAATTTAGAATTAACAAAAGCAATCGCAGTTGCTCACGATTTAGGACATAGTCCTTTTGGACACGCAGGCGAAAAAATACTTTCAAAAATATCAGAAAGAGATTTAGGAACTAAGTTTTGGCACGAACAAAATGGTCTTAACTTTGTTGATAATATTGAGTTATTAGAAGACCATAGTGGTTATAAACAAAATCTAGATTTAACATATGGTGTAAGAGATGGTATTATCTCACACTGTGGAGAAATTAACGAAAACGTTCTAAAACCAAGAGATGAATTTATAGATTTAAATGATTATAAAAAGCCAAATCAATATGCACCATATACTTGGGAAGCTTGTGTTGTTAAAATTTCAGATAAAATCTCTTATATAGGTCGTGATATAGAAGATGCTATAACTTTAGGAATATTAGATGAACATTTACAAGAATTATATAATTTATTAAATTATGAATCTTCTGAAGTTTTAAATAATAGTACAATAATAAATTACTTTGTTTGTGATTTATGTCAAAATTCTTCTTTTGAAAAAGGTTTATGTTTTTCTAAAAAAGCTTATGATTTAATGAATAAAATCAAAGATTTTAACTATAAACATATTTATTTTTCTAGAAGAACTATTACTTCTATTAAATATTTTGAACTTATTATTAATGAGATTTATAATATACTATTTGAGTGTTTTGATAACAAAAATACTTTAAAAAATCTAAAAGTATTAGAAAAATTTTATCCAAAACTAATTGATGGTTTCTACCATTATTTAGAAAATTATTGTAATTTTTCTAATCGAAATGAATTAAAATTAAAAAATAAACTTGTTTTTGATCTTTCTATTAAAGAAGATTTTTCAAGAGCAATAATTTCATATATCTCTGGTATGACAGATAATTTTGCAATTGAGATGTATAATGAATTAATTAGGTTTTAAATATGTGGTTGTTTAAAATAATTTATTTTAGACAACCTTTTAATATATATTTTTAAAATGTTTCAATTGATATATACTATTGTTTAAATATATTTTTACCATATCAAACCTTATTGGTATATCATATAAACCATATTCACGATTATAATATTTTGCTACATATTTTAAATTTTCTTCTTTTTTAACTCCTACTTCTTCCATTAAATCATCAATTGTATAATATACTCTTAAATCTATAAAAACTAATTCTTTTTTAATTGTGTCATATGCTATTATATCTACTTTTCTTTTTCTATATTTAAAATCTTTTTCTATAACGAGATAATTACTATTTTCTAGATATTCACAAACTAAATTTGTTGTGACTTCTTCTTTTTCAGTTTTTACTCTTAACATTTTACCTCTCTTTCTTTAAATATTTAGATATCTGAGGTCATTACAGTTTATTTCAAGGGAAAATAAAAGAAAGGACTTAAAAAAATAAAGGGAATAATAATATTTTTTTCAAAGTTCAAAATAGGGGCTTTCGTAATGACCTCAGATATCTAAATATTTTAATTTTTTTTGGAATATTTCTAGACTAAACTTTTGATTTAAAATACTTTAAATTTAAACTGTTATAATTATACACACGTTTATGTGTAATTCTAATAATTGTTTTGTGAATTGTTTGTGAACTAAAAAAGACTAAAGTAAAAATCTTTAGCCTTTACATACCATACATACCTGTAGTTATATCTCGAAACAAATTAACTTCTGGTGGTATATATGTAAATATTATAAAACATAAAAGTAAAAATAATAAAATTATAATCGATAAGCTTGTTGTTAAGACTGTGCTTTCATTTTCTCTTTTCATAAGCCTATATGCTACATATTCTCCTAAAATTATACTTACTATAAATATTAAAATATCAATTACAATTACAGATGTTCCTATTACCCCAGAATATGTATAAAAACTTACTATTATAAAAAATATAGCTGTGAATATTCCTATTGTTTTTGCTTCTATATAATTATTAACATCTCGTTTTACAAAGAAATATTCTATTATCATTGCTATTAACATTGGATAGAATACTAATTTTAAATGTTCCCATACACTTTCGTTTACTGCACCAAAACTTCCCACAAATAGATTGTTTCCAGACCACTCATATGTAAAATGTAATAATGTACCTAATATTAAACTAAATAATATTACAATTAGTTGTGATTTTATTAGTTTATCTTCTTTTACTTTATTAAATAAACTTTTAAAAAACTCCATATTAGATAAGCCTCCTTTATTAATTCTTATGCTAATATAGAGTTTTTATTACTAAAATATCAATTTTTCTACTACTAAAGTTTTTTCTTTATCTTGTTTTTCTATTTCTTCTTTTCTATATGTACAAATTTTGAATTCTTTCTTACCATCAAATTTGAACTTCAATACTTTTGTAAAATTGTCTGTTACTGGTTTTCCATATTCTTCTATTATAAAACTTGCATTATGTTTTCTTAATGTATCAAATGTATTCATAAATCCCATACCAGTACCTCCTGAATCTTTATGTGTAGTTGCTGGTTTCTTTCCTAATTTTAATAATGTTTCTTTTTCAAATTCTATACCTGAGTCATATACATATAAACCATAAGTTCCATCTAATCTTCCAAGTCTTACTAATATACTTTTATTAATATTATTACTATATTCGATTGCTATGATTGCATTTTTTATATGGTCTGCTAATAATATTTCTAATTCATCTTTACTTACATAGTTGTTAATCATCTTATAGATATTGCCACTTAATTGTAATTGAAAATCTATTTTCTTTTTTACACACTCTGATTTCATATAATCTAAAACATCATCTATTTCAGCAATTCCTGTTTTAGCTAATACTATTACTGGTTCTTTTCTTATATCTTTTCCCACTTTTTCTATTCTTGATTTTATATCCATTTCTGATATTTCACTTTTCATATTTAATTCTTCTAATTTATGTTCTAATATGTCTTGTCTATGTGATATTGAGTGACTTTTCTTTCCTGACTTTATTATTTCATTTTCTAATTCTTTTATCCTAGTATTCTTTTCTTCCAATTCCGCCTTTGTTTCTTCTAAATCCTTTACCAACATTTTCTGTTTATAGTATAACTGTAATGATTTTTGGATGGTAATAAACATTATTAAAAAGAAAATTACTAAATTTATGATTAGCTTTCTTGATGTCATCATATTATAATTTGATATTAATGTAATCGTTAATAAGATTATTGCACAAATATTTAATATTAATATATCTAAATACTCATTTTTTATTTTGTTAACAAGAAAGCTAAATCCTTTTTTAAATCTTTTAATTTTTAAAAACAAGATAAATAACATTAAATAAACAATTATCATTATAAAAATATTTATATAATCATTTTGTATTTTAAAAATGAAAAATAGTATAAAGTTAACAGTTATACTTATAAAAAATATTAAATAATTAATTGTTAATGAGATTATTGTTACTAATATTGAATATCCTAATTTCCTTTTAGTATGTAACGAAAAAAGAAAAGAATTCAAAATAATCATACTTACAATACCGTATATAAAATCTAAAGTATCTTTAGCAATCTTACATAAGGGACTGAAAATAAAAATAATTATATATGGAATAATTATTAAATTTTTACAAATATTATTATTTACAATTTTAAAATTTAAATAAAATGTACATATATTAATAAAAAATATTTTTATAATGTCAGAAACAACCTCAATATTATCTTTTTCTAATATAAATTCCATAAAATTCTACCTTTTTTATTTTATTATATACAAAATTAAAAAGATAATCAATATTAGAATTATTCCAAAATTTGATTATCTTTTATTTAATATTATTTATAAATTTTTATATCCATAAACTAACCCATTTGCAAAAAGCATCAAACCAGCTCATATTTCTCACCACCTTTCATCTTTAGTATTTTTTTGTTTCCTTTGTCATTAAAAAAATACCATTGAAAGGCTTAGCTCTAATGGTATTTTGTGATGAGAAAATATGGTATAAAATAAAAAAACCTAGTATTTTTTCATACTAGATTTCTTTCTTAATTTTATCTACATAAAAATATATGAATTCCATAGGTGTAGGTATTCCAGTTTTATAATTAATTTTAGCTGTATAATAAATTAGTAAATCATCTACAGATGAAGATCTCCAAGCACGGATAATAGCATTTTTGATACCATTTGTAATTGTAGTTTCAGACTTTTTGTGAATCTTAGTTAGATATTGAATAACATTTAAATCACTATCTTCATTTTGTATCAAATACATAATAGCGTCATAAATATATTTTCTACCTTTCATTTTATTAGAAATACCTATCAAATCAAGTTCGTAATTAATTAGATATGAAATTTTATCTTCTTCCGACTCCAATTCTTCGTTAAAAGTTTTAACATCTGTTTCTCTAGAAGTATCTCTATACCTTAAAAAACTATTTAAAACATAATCAGGAGAATATTTAGGATGGTCTTTGTAAGCAATTAAATCAACCTTTTCCTTGTGAAGAATTTGATAAGTTGTATCTGAATAAATATGTGTTGTTACAATTATTATTGGTTTAAAGTTCAAATTCATTTTTCTTAAATTAGGTATAAAGTCTAATGAATCAGTATTACCTCCACTTTTACTATTGTTTAATTCTATATCTAAAACAATACCATCTGGGTGTTTTAACCTTGTAAGTTTTAAACCTTCTACATCAGAATCAGTAATGCCAACTAATTCAAAATCATCTCTTTTGTTAATACAATTTCTAAAATTATTACACTCATTTACATCATCTTCAATAATTAAAATTTTCATTGGCTTCATTTTAAAACTCCTCCTTAGTATATATTTTCACATTACATAATATACCATAAAGTTCTAGAAAATACTATATTTCATCATTGTTTTTATTTACACAAATGTCATTTTTATATTCTACAATGAACAAAAAGTATAAAGGATGAAATATATGCAAAGAAAAAATAGTAGTGAAATCAATATTGAAATAATAGAACAAGAAAAACGTGGTTTAAGAATTAAAAATATAAGAGAAAATGAATTAAAAATAAATAAAACACAATTATCTAAAGAGATAGGAATTTCTAGTCAATTCCTAGGTTTAGTAGAAGAAGGTAAAGGTAATTTAAGTTATAAGAGTTTAAAAAGATTAAGAAACATAAGTGGACATTCTGCTGATTATATTTTATTTGGTTTGGATGATAATTCGATTAATAAAACAAAAGAATTATTAAATAATTATTCAGAACTAGAAATAACAGAAACAATAGATTTTTTAAAACATTTAATAATACTTATGAGAAATATTTAACAAAAAATAAAGCATAGAAATTTGTTTTCTATACTTTATTTTAATTTTATTTTCTAAAAGTTTCTTTCCACTCTTCCTCTCTAAACCCTGTAAGAATTTTATTTTCAGTAATTACAAGTGGTCTTTTAATAAGCATCCCATCACTTGATAATAATTTTATTTTTTCTTCATCTGTCATATTTATTAGTTTTTCTTTTAAATTAAGTTCTTTATATTTTAAACCACTTGTGTTAAAGAATTTTTTAATATCTTTTTTACTCTCTTTTATCCATTTTTTTAATTCTACTTCAGTTGGTGTATCTTCTACAATATTTCTATCTGTAAATTCTATATTATTATCAACAAGCCATTTTTTAGCTTTCTTACAAGTAGAACATTTAGGATATTCTATAAATAAAACCATATCTATACCCCCACACTCATTGTCTCTGGTAATGTTGAACCACCATCTATTACAAAACCTTGACCTGTAATATAAGAAGCCTCTTCGCTTGCTAAAAATGCTGCAAGTTCTCCTAATTCTTCTATTGTACCAAGTCTCCCCATAGGAATACCATCAGCAATTCCTTTTACAACTGAGTCTGGGTTGTTACTATCAGAATCTTTTGCAATACCTTCAACCATTGGAGTCATAATATAACCTGGAAGAATAGCATTTACTCTTATTTTCTTACTTACTACTTCTGCAGCTAGTCCTTTTGTAAAACCTAGTAATGCTGCTTTTGTTGTAGCATAGGCAACTTCTCCAGTGTCTGCAACCATTGTACCTGTTACAGAAGAAAGATTAACAATTGAAGCACCTTCCTTCATATATGGTAAAACTTCTTGAGCCATATTCCAAGCTCCTTTAATATTAATATCAAAATGGAAATCTCTAATCTCATCTGTTGTTTCTAGAAATGGTGTAAGTTTTGCAACACCTGCATTATTTACTAAAATATCTATTTTCCCATATTTTTCTACAACCTTTTCTACACACTCTTTAATTCTATTTTTATCTCTAATATCTACTAAATAACCGTGAACTTCCTTTCCTTGTTGTTTTAAATTATTTACAGTTTCTACTAATTTTTCTGAATAATCAAATATTGCAACTTTAGCTCCATATTTTAAGAAAACTTCTACAATTCCCAAACCATTTCCCATAGCTCCACCTGTTACTATGGCAACTTTATTTTCTAATTTCATCTAAAAACACTTCCTTTCTTTTTTCTTATTTTATCATTGTAAATTATTTATAACAATATCTTTTCTTACTCTTCTGATATTTCTTCTGGCATATTTTCATATAAAGGTATTATAAAATTAAGACTAGAATCTACCGTATTAGAATATTCATAAATAGATTTCATATTGTTAGCTTCAGAAGTTGGTGCAAGTAAATTTTGCATATACTGATGTTTATATAAACCTTCTATTTTTACTACATCAAACTTTTGTAAATATAATGTATTTTGTCCTTCATTTATATACCCTTCCTTCATATAACCTATTCCACCCACAATTGCTTTTTCTAAACTTTCCCATCCTTGCTCATATGCATACATCGCAGCATTATTTAATATTTCATCTCTATAATTTCCTATAGCATTTATATTAAACGGGTTATAAACAATAGCTCCATTATACTCATACCCTTTAGACATAGTAGTTCCATCTCTTCCTTGCTCTTGTATTAACCTTGATGCTATAAAATATGGGTCTAAATTAGAGTTTTTTCCCGCTTCTATTATAGCTTCACAAATACTGTCTCCTTCTAAAAAAGTTCCACTTGTTATTTCTCTTAGCCCCTCAATTGTTTGTGCATTTTCAACATAATTTAATTCTTTAAATTGGAAAATATTTTCTTCATTTAGAATATTTCTTGAATCCATCTTGTATTTTATAGCTTTATCAGAAGCACACATCCAAGTCCCATTGTCAAATCTTTTATCTTTATCAATTTCACATTTCCAATCATCTGGATAATCGGAAGAGTCTGGTACTAAATTAGAAGGATACAAATTCCCATCTATATGTCCTTCATTAGCAATCACTTCATTCCAATCTAATTTAGTATAAAATAAAGTAAAAGTCCAGTTTGGATGATTTTCTTGTAACTTATCTATTAATTCCTTGTATCCTGGATATCTTTCCTCATTTAAATTTTCTCCATCATAAATTACATATTTCTGCTTTTTACTTTCTTCTACTACCATTGAAACTCCTATAGATATTAGTACTAAAACTACTATTGCTATTATCAAATTTCTTACTTTCTTAGGGTTTTCTTTACAATAATTTGTTATTTTTCTTATTAAATTATTTTTGTTATTTGAATTTTTATAATTATAACTTTCCATATTTTTATTATAACATAGTTTAATTTTTTTAAAACTATTTTTACAAAAAATTCACAAAATAAAAAGCCCATATATTTATATATATGAGCCACTTTTATTATTCAATTGGAATATATTTCTTTTCTTCTATTTCTTTCTTGTCTTCTTTTTTAGGAATTTCAAGTCTTAGAGTTCCATTTGTAAATTTAGCTTTAATATCTTCTTCTTTTACCTTATCTCCAACATAGAAACTTCTTGAACATTCACCAGTATATCTTTCTTTACGTACATATTTCCCTTTCTCGCTATCATCTTCTGATTTATCAACTTTTGCGTGTACTGTTAGATATCCATCTTGAATTTCTACTTTAATTCCATCTTTTTCATATCCTGGTAAGTCTATATCAATTATGTATTTGTCTTTTTTCTCCTTTATATCTGTTTTCATTAATTTATTTTCACTTTCTGTAAAAAATGGATCTCTAAACATTTCATCCCACAAATCAAAATCGCGTCTTCTTGGTATCATCATCATAATAATCAACTCCCTTTCCTTTTTAATTTTATGTGTTGACACCATTTTGCTGGCAAGCACATATTTGATTTTATTAAAAGTACTTTTAACTTCTTACAATTACATTATATAACCATTTTTAGCAAAGTCAATACCAGAGTGCTAAAATTCACAAAACTTTCACATTTCACTCTTCAACGATGTATTTATTAGCCTTTACAAACTTTTTATTTGACAACACTCAATCTCTAAAGTATAATACTATTAGAAAATTTTGGAGGCAAATTATGAAATTAAAAGAAGTTTTAAAAAGTATCGACATTTTAGAAACAAAAGGAAATTTAGAATTAGATATTACAAATATATCATCAGACTCTAGATTAATAAAGGAAAATGGCTTGTTTTTTGCAATTACAGGTTATGTATTAAAAGGAACTGATTTTATAGAAAGTGCAATAAACAATGGAGCAACTGCTGTTGTTGTAGAAAAAGATGTAGACTTAAATTCTCTAGATTATGATAATATTACATTTATTAAATTAGATAATATTAGAAAAAACTTAGCAATTAGTAGTTGTAATTTATATGATAACCCATCTAAAAAACTAAAATTGATAGGAGTTACAGGAACTAAAGGAAAAACAACTTCTACTTATATGATAAAAGGCATTTTAGAAGAACACGGCTATAAAGTTGGTTTGATTGGAAGTATAGAAACATTAATTGGTAATAAGCAAATAAAAATAAATGATAGAACAACTGGTGAAAGCTATGAAATACAACAAATGCTTGATTTAATGGTTAGAAATAATGTAGAAATAGTTGTTTTAGAAGTATCTTCACAAGCTATGAAATTAGATAGAGTAGTCGGTTGTGATTTTGATATAACATTATTTACTAATTTAAGTGAAGACCATATAAGTCCAAAAGAACATCCAACAATGGAAGACTATTTCCAAGCTAAACTTTCATTGTTAAAGATGTCTCCTACTTGTGTTGTTAATTTAGACAATGAATATACATCAAGAATACCAAATTTATTAAACGATAAAAAAATAATAACATTTGGTGTAGAAAATAAAGCAGACATTATGGCAAAAGATTTTATATATTCTAATTCTTCTGTTGCTTTTACATTAGTAACATCAGATTATGAAAAAGAAATTGAAGTTTCTATACCTGGGAAATATATGGGATATAATGCTTTAGGAGCAATTGCTGTTAGTAGATATTTTGATGTCTCTTATGAAAATATAAAAAAAGCATTAAGCCATATTTCTGTATTTGGTAGAAGCGAAATGGTTCCTAATAAATTAGGATATAAAATTATGATAGATTATGCACATACTCCTGCAAGTTTAGAGTCTATTCTAAAAACTGTAAAACCTTATACAAAAGGTAGAGTTATTTGTACTTGGGGCGTTGGTGGAGATAGAGACAAAAAGAAACGTCCTATTATGGGAGAAATTTCCGGAAGATTAGCTGATTTTACTATACTTACTTGTGACCAAGCAAGAACTGAAGATCCTATGCAAATAGCAAAAGAAATAGAAGTTGGCTTAAAAAAGACTGGTGGAAAATATAAAATCATAATTAATAGAACAGAAGCAATTAGATATGCAATTCATATGATGAATAAAGATGATATATTAGTTTTACCTGGACTTGGAAATGACTTATATATTGAATATATGGGAGTTAAACATCCTTATAATGAACGTATAGTAATTAAAGATATTATAGATGAAATGTTAAAAGAAAAAAAGAATTAAATGTGTAGTAGCATTTAATTCTTTTTATATTTCTATTATCCCATCAAACACCTTAGTTGCAATTCCTTGCATATAAACATTATTTGTATTTTCATCTATATTAATATATAACTCTCCACCCTTTAATAAAACTTTTACAGATTTATCACACTGTTTTTGGTAATTACCAGCAATAACAGAAGCAGATGCCCCTGTACCGCAAGCATAAGTTTCACCAGATCCTCTTTCCCACACTCTTACCTTTATTAAATTTCTATCTAAAATTTGTACAAATTCCACATTTGTCTTGTTTGGAAACATTTTATTGTTTTCTATTAAAGGTCCATATTTTTCTATATTTATTTTACTTACATCTCTAACAAAAATAATTGCGTGTGGGTTTCCAATATTTACTTTATTTATATAAAAAATTTGATTTAAAATATTTAATCTATCTACTCCTTGGAATTTTCCAACTCCCATATTTACTTTATATTCTTCTATAATACCTTTACTATTTTCTATAAAGTCTACTTCTTTTATGCCACATAAAGTTTCAATAGTGATTTTATTTTTTAATGTCATTTTATTATCAGATATGTATTTAGCAAAACATCTAATTCCATTACCACACATTTCCGCTTCTGTTCCATCTTTGTTGAATATTCTCATCTTAAAATCTGCAATTAAACTATTTTCTATAAAAATAACTCCGTCAGAACCTATACCAAAATGTTTTTTGCTCAAATATCTTACAACTTTAGGTATGTTTTCTTCTTGTAATAATTGATATTTATTTTTAGTTCTATCTATAAAAATATAATCATTTCCAAGTCCGTGCATTTTAGTAAATAAAATTTTCATAATAGCCTCCTTTTTCTTATATTATTCAAGAATAAAAAAAAGGTGATAAAAACTATTATTAATATTTTCTTAAAAACCTTTTATTAACAATATTTTTAGTATATAATACCTTAAAAGAAGGTGATGCTTTTGAAAATATTTAGGAAGATAATTATAATTTTACTTGTTTTAATATTACTTGCCGGAATAATTGGTTTTATTATTGGATACAGTGTATATTCAGATGCTTTAAAAGAAAAACCTCTTATTTCACGTATGGATGAGATTGAAAATGATGAACATTTTGTTCCTTTTAGTGAACTTCCAAAAAATTATATAAATGCTGTTGTTGCAGTAGAAGACCATAGATTTTATGACCACGGTCCTATTGATTTTATTGCAATTGGAAGAGCTATATGGGTAAATATTACAAATTTTGAATTACGAGAAGGTGGAAGTACAATAACTCAGCAATTAGCTAAAAATGTTGTTTTGTCTCAAGAAGAAACAGCTACTAGAAAATTAGGAGAAATTGTTGCTGCATTTGATATAGAAAAAAATTATTCTAAAGATGATATTTTAGCTTTATATGTTAACACTTGTTATTTTGGTGAAGGTTATTATGGTATTTATGATGCAAGTATGGGATATTATAATAAAGAACCAAAAGATTTAACATTAGATGAAGCAACAATGTTAGCCGGTGTTCCAAATGCTCCTTCTGTTTACGCACCTACAGTAAACCCAGATTTAGCAAAGAAAAGACAAGAACACGTTTTAAATAAAATGGTTGAATATGGTTATATATCAAAAGAAGAGGCAAATTCTATTTAAGCCTCTTCTTTTCATATTTTTCATTTACAATAATTCAGTCATATATATAGGAAGATACAATATTCCATTTTCCTCTTTTAAATCTTTTGTATGTATTACAATTGCTTCTCCTAAATATTCTTTATATTTATTTTGTAACTTTGTAAGTGAAGAAAAAGTATATCTTTTCCCTGATTTAACTTCTATTGGTATTATATTGTGCTTAGCTGTTACTTTATCTTTAGAAATTAGGAAATCTATTTCCATTGTTTCTGATGAATTATTTCTATCATTTCTTGAAAAGTAGTAGAATTCTATTACTTATATTTTTCCTTTTATTCATCTGTATCCTCCATTATTTTTAAATTCTTAATTGCAAATTTTAAACTATCATTTATGAATTCGTTTATTGAAATTAAATTATTATCGTTTACAATTTTTCTAATTTCTTCTAACACATCTGTTTCTATTCTTGCAGTAAATTGTGTATAATCTTTTTTCTTTCTACTTTTTACTATAAAATCAGCCATTTAAACCACCTCAAGTAAATTTTAATATAACATTTTAAAAGTGAATATACTCATAAATGAAATTATTAAACTCTCTTTGAAACAAAGAAGATACTTTCTTTATGTATCTTCTTTTCTCCACTCCATTACATATTCTTTTTCATTTGTTTTATCGTCTATTTGTATTTTTTGGTTCATAAAACCAAGTTTTGTGTAAAATAAAATTGCATTTATATTTTTTTCGTAAACATTTAAAGTTAATTTATCATATTTATTTTTTACAAAATTAATTAGTTTTCTTCCTATTCCGCTTCTTCTATATTCATTTTTAATAAAAAGAGCTCCTATATATTCATTATTTAGAATACTTATAAAACCTTTAATATCATTATTTTCAGTATATACATAGGTTTCTGATTTTTTTAAATATTCATCTTTTACTTTGTTGTAATTAAGTAGCCAATAATCTTTATCAATAAAACTATGTGCTTCAAAATTACCTTTAGTCCATATTGCCATAACTTTTGTTGTATCTTCTTCTTTAAATTTTCGTATCATAGTTAATCTCCTTAAAATTAATCTTTTATAATTATCCCAAGTAATTTAGATAATTCTATTGCTTGTATATTATCTACTATCATACCTTTTACATCATCTAATCCTACAATTATACCATCTATATTACAAGTTCTAAAATCAATTTTATTTAACCTTGTTTTAAACAATTGGCAATTTTGTAAATCATCTTCTTTAAAACTTACTGTTTTAAATTTTGCTTCACTAATACTACTATTTTGTAAATTTGTTTTTTCAATAAAAGTATTTTTAAAATTAGTAAGATTAAGATTTATATATTTTAAATTACTTTCTTTAATAGTTACATCAAATAAACTACTTTTTGTAAAATTACAACCAACTAATTTACAATTTATAAACTTTACTCTCACAAATGATGTTTCTACAAAACTGCTATTTGAAAAATCACAATTTACAAATTCTATATTACTAAAACTAGAATTATCAAAATTAGAATCTAATATTTTACAATTTTTAAATTCACATCTTGTAATATCTAAATTTTCTAAATTTATTTCTCTTTCATTTATATTAGAAAATTTATAATCTTTTACCTCTTCTTGGTTTTTTAAAAATTCATAAAACTTATCTTTATATTCTTCCATTTCTCAATTACCATTAACTCTTTCTATATTCTAATATATCTCCTGGTGTACAATCTAATTCTTTACATATTGCATCTAATGTTGAAAATCTAATTGCTTTTCCTTTATTAGTTTTTAAAATAGATAAATTTGCAGGAGTTATACCAATTTTTTCTGAAAGTTCTTGTGAACTTATTTTTCTTTTTGCCATCATGACATCTAAATTAACTATAATTGACATATAAACTCCTCCTTTTTATATTGTTAAATCATTTTCTTCTTTATATTTAATAGCTCTTTTATATATTTCAGAAAGCACTATTAAACCAACTCCAAATATTAAAAATACTAATGTTATTATATATGTAAGTAGCATATATATAATCATCCAATTTTCATTTTCTTTATTTAAAAATAATATTACACTATTTATTAAATACATAAGCCCCATTACAATTGAGGAAATATAACTTACTTTTAATCTTTTTAAATTATTTTTATCAAAAACATTATTATTTTCTAATGACTTAAATATACCTATAAATTGGCTTATAAGTATACTTGCAGGCCAACTTGATAAATATAATATTATTAATGTTTTTAATGTATTTGTTGATTTAAAAAATGTAAAATCTTTTATAAGTATTACTCCTCCTAGTATCACAACTATTAAACATACTGTAAATAATACCCATAAAAATATTTTAATTATTGTAGATAAACTTTTCTTTCCTAAAACTTTCATTTTTTACTACCTTCCCTTATCTATCTAATGTTAATGTATTACTTTGTAAATTTAGTTCATTTAATATATCAATTGCTTGTTTTTTAGATATATTATACTCTTGCCAAGACATTGTAAATATTCTTAATGTGTTTCTTCGTCCTAACAAGTAATTTTCTGCTCTTTCTTTTATGTTTTCATTTTCTACTTTTAATAATCTTGTTATTTGAGGAATAGCATCTGTTCCCAATTTTTGTAAATAATTTAAATCAAAATGTGTATCATCTTTATTTTCTAAATATCTATCAATGTTCTCCCTAGCTATAAAGTTGTTAATATTCATAAAATTTAATATTAAATACATAAAACACGTAATTACAATACTTGTTTTTACTAAATCAATCTTAGCTCCTAATAATTTTATTATTATTGGTATAGAAACTAACATTTCAGTAATTAATATAAATTGCACAAATATTCTTAAATATGTATATCCATATGTTTCAATATATAAGCTCATCCTATAAAATGCTGATATTATTATTATAATTGTAAATACCATTATTAACAAGCTCATTATTTTATTATATATTTTTTGACCGTTTGTTTTTTCTTGTTTATTTACATTTGCAATTATAAGTATTACAAAATTTATAAATGAAACAAACATTAGTTGGAAAAAGCCTTGTCTTGCATAACTTGCATAATCAAAGTTTAAATTATTACTTGTATGCATAAATAAATTTGATATTTGTATAAAACTAAATATTAAATAAATAATATTTAATATAGTAAGTATCATATTTATTGTTAAATTTTCAAATTTAATTTCTCTTTTTTTAATTTCTTCATCTTCTCCATTAAATAATGTATCACTTTTAACTAGGTTTATGATAAAACCACCACATAGTAAAAATGTTATTAGTATAAAACTCATTCTTGATAGAAATTTTATTATACCTTCTCCTGTTAAAAGTTCTCCTATATTAATAAACACATCATCAAATATTCCTTGGAATATTTCGTCTGCCGACATTAATAATGCTAAAACTACTAATATTATAGGTAAAGAAATACATAATGCTTTTACTACTTTTTTTACTTTTTCTAAAGATTCATTTTCCTCCTTTTCTTTTTTTGTTTTAAAACAATCTAATAGATCACTTATATGTACTAACATACCTAAAAATACATCTTTACATTTTCCTATAAATTTAGTTGTGGCTAATTTTTTCTTACAAGCATATACACACATTATTATTCCTAAAACTGTAATTACAACTGTATTTAAAATATTAAATAAGGTATTATTGAAAATAAAATATGTGCTACTTAGTAAAATAATTGGTATTGCTAGTATTAACGCTTTCTTATTTTCTATTTTCTTGTTTTTATTTAAAATATATATTAAATATAATAAACAAGCAAACACAAATATAAATACAGAAATTCCTGGTTTTTTGTCCCAAAACAATATTGATTGTACAATTGCTAAAATCCCACTAATTATAATAATACTTCCCATATTCTTCCTCCTTTAACTGTCAATAAGTATATTATATCTTTTATTATTTGTCAATACTTTTTTATCGTTTTTTAATAATTATTTATTGAAATAAAATAGTATATCTTTAATTTTCAAAGATATACTATTTGTTTTAGCTTATATAAAACTATAAGCTTTGACTTAAATTTTAGAGTCTCTCTACCAACAAATACATATACGCCATTTACCACAAAATATCGGATAAGTGTAATATCCTTTTTTAGCTAGTTCTTTCTTAATAAACTCAGAAATCTCTTCTTTATCTACGATAATTTCTTCTCCACCTTGCTTTCTTCTTTCGTGTATTTTCTTTAATATGTTTTTTAATTCTTGTATTTGCCGTTCGTCGTTCTTCTCCATCTTAAGTCTCCTAAAATTGTGTTTTACAATATGAAAATATTATAGCACTTTTGTTAAATAAGTCAATCATCTTTCTTTTTTTGTTTAACTTTTTTAGTCATTTTCTCTAATTCTAAATTAGATAATTCTTTTGCTGAACAATAATCTCCTTGACTAATACACGAAACTATTAATTTTAAAAATTCCACATATTCTTCATCTCTTACCATTTAACATACCTTCTTTTCTTTCTTTGTATATTAACTCATATTCTTTTGTTTTTCTGGGTATAACTAATAGTGTACCTTTTCTATTTTGATACTATCATACGTAACATATAATTTCAAGCATTTATGAAAGTTTTTAGAAAATTTTTCCATATAATTTTCTCTCAGTATTAATGTGTTCATTAATTATGTTTAGCTTGTTATACTAAGAGTAGTATTTTTAAGGTTTTGGAGGTATTAATATGGACTCTTTTTCAAAAGCAGAAATCGATAAACATTTTGGTAAAATACTAAAAGCTTATAGAAAAAAAGCTAAAATCACTCAAGAAGAATTAGCAGAGAAATTAGGTATTTCTCTTAAATATATATCTAGAATTGAAAATGGTAATAATGGTGTAAAAACTCAAAATTTAATACAATATATGAATATTTTAGGAGTTCCACCAGATACTTTGTTTGGAGTTTTTATGACACACCCAAATATTAAAAAGGATATGGATTTTTATCAGAAAATAACAAGCCTTTCAGAAGAACAAAAAGAGTTTGTCTCTTCAATTATTGATTTGTTAAAAAATTTTAAATAAATTTTTCTTTCATTTGAAAATAGCGTATGAAATGTTCTCATTACCATACGCTATTTTGTTATTTTTTGTTTTTATTCTTCCCAAAAAGCTTTATAAGTTTTATATGCTGAATAAATATCAAATTTACTTGTTACTTCATATGGAGCGTGCATTGAAAGAACTGGTACTCCACAATCTATTACATCTGCACCTTTATTAGCTATAATATATGCGATTGTCCCTCCTCCGCCTACATCCACTTTTCCAAGTTCTGCTACTTGATATCTAATTTTATGTTTCTCTAAAATATTTCTTACCCAAGCTACATATTCGGCATTTGCATCAGAAGCACCTGATTTTCCTCTAGAACCAGTATATTTATTTAAGCTAATTCCCTTACCTATAAAACCTGCATTTGTTTTATCAGATACAGAAGCATATAGTGGGTCAAAACCAGCATCAACATCTGATGATAGCATTTTTGAGAAGCAAAATACTTTGTCTAATAAATTTGGTTTATTTACTCCTAATTTATTTAAAATTTCTGATATAAAGAAATCAAACATATGTGATTCCATACCAGTATTCCCTATGCTTCCTATTTCTTCTTTATCTGATAAAATACATATAGCTGTATTTTTCACTTCTCTTAATTCCATCATTGCGTGTAGTGATGTATATGCACATACTTTATCATCTTGCCCATATGCTGCAACCATACTACCATCTAGCCCTAGTGTTCTTGCTTTAAATGCTGGTACTAATTCTATTTCAGCACTTGTTAAATCTTCTTCTGTTATTCCATATTTTTCGTTTAAGATTTTTAATATATTTAATTTAACACCTTCTGGAACTTTTTTATCTCCATTTTTAAATGGAATACTTCCTATTAATAGACTTAAGTTTTCACCATCAATTCCATTTTTTAATTTTTTCTCCATTTGTTCTTGTGCTAAATGTGGTAATAAATCTGTAATTGTAAATATTGGATCTTTTTCATCTTCACCTATATTTATATCTATTACTTCACCATTTGTTTTAACAATTACACCGTGCATACTAAGTGGTATTGTTGTCCATTGGTATTTTTTAATTCCACCATAATAATGTGTTTTAAAATACGCTAACCCACCTTCTTCACATAATGGGTTTGGTTTTAAATCTAATCTTGGAGAATCTACGTGTGAACCTATAATATGTAGTCCACTTTCTATAGAATTTTCTCCTATTATTGCAAGATACATACTTTTCTTTCTGTTTATAAAATATACCTTATCACCTGGTTTTAATGTTTCAAATGTCATTATATCTCTATATCCGTTTTCATCTGCTAATTCTTTTGCATATTTTATAAATTCTCTCTCTGTTTTTGCTTTATTTAAAAATTCCATATAACTATCAGATACTTCGTTTAGTTTATTACTTTCTTCTTCTGATAGATTTTCCCAACCTGTAGTTTCATCTCTAAATAGCTTTTTCTTTAATTCTTCTTCCATAATCTTCCTCCTTGTTTTTTATTTTCTACATTAGTATATCACTATTATTAATATTTTTCCAGAAAAATTGTTATTTATTCAAAAAAAGTGGTTATACTATTTTTGAGGTGAGTTTTATGAGTTCTTTATGGCTTTCTTATAAAAATCTTTTTGATAATATTAATATTAAAAATAAATTAGATGATAATCTAGAAACTGATATATGTATAATTGGTGCTGGTATTTTTGGTATTACTTGTGGATATTATTTATCTAAACTAGGCTTTAAAGTAACTATTTTAGAAAAAGATTTTATTTCCTCTAAAACAACAGGTCATACTACAGCAAAAATAACAAGTCAGCACGGTTTATTTTATGATTATTTAGCTAATTCTTATAGTAGTGCTTTTGCTAAAGATTATTTAGATGTAAATGAAATGGCTATTAGAAATATAAAAAATATTATTGATAATGAAAATATTAATTGTGATTTTGAATATCAAAATTCTTTTGTATATACTACTAAAACTGAAGAAATTGATATTATAAAAAAAGAATATAATACTCTTATAGATTTAGGTTACAAACCAGAACTTGTAACAAAAACAGGCCTTCCTTTTCCAATTAAGATAGCACTTTGTTTTAAAAACCAAGCACAGTTTAACCCCGTAAAATACTTAGCTTTTTTAAGTAAATCTATTCTAGATAATGGTGGAGAAATTTACGAAAATACTACTGCTAAAGATTTAAAATCAGATTTTGATAATTTAGTTACTTATACTGATAATAATTATATAAAATCAAAATATGTAATAATTGCTACACATTATCCTTTTATAAATTTTCCTGGTTTTTATTTTGCAAAAATGTATCAGTCTACTTCCTATATAATTGGTGTTGATACTAAAAATGCTTTATTTAATGGTATGTATATCTCAGCAAAAGATCCTATTTATTCTTTTAGAACTGCTAAATTTAATAATAAAGATATTCTTTTAATTGGTGGCGGAGACCATAGAACTGGTAAACCTAGCTCATATAATGATACTTATGGAAAGTTAGAAACTACTGCTAAAAAATATTATCCAGATTGTGAGGTTTTGTTTAGGTGGAATACTAGAGATTGCATTTCTTTAGATAAACTTCCTTATATTGGAACATTTGCTCCTAATATGCCTAATGTTTTTGTTGGTACTGGTTTTAAAAAATGGGGTATGACTTTATCTAATGTTGCAAGTAATATTGTTGTTGATAAAATTATTGGAAAACATAACAAATACGAGTATTTATTTAAGTCTTCTAGATTAAAACCTATTAAAAATTATGATGAGTTTAAAAATATGATTGTAGAGTCTAGTAATTCTCTTTTATTTAATAAACTTAAAAGACCTAATATGGACTTTTCTGAAATTAAAAATGATTCTGGTAGTATTATTGAAATTAATGGTGAAAAGGTTGGTATTTATAAAGATAAAAATGGTAAAATTTTTGCTGTAAAGCCTATTTGCACACATCTTGGTTGTCTTCTTTCTTGGAACGATATTGATAAAACTTGGGACTGCCCTTGCCATGGTTCTAGATTTAATTTTGACGGTAAAAATTTATATGACCCTGCTTTTAAAGATTTAAGTCGTTATAATTTTTAAATTATTTGTTATTTTTGTTGACTTCTAGCTTTTTTTTTGCTACAATGCTTTTAGAATAAATCATATATTTATATATTTATTTTTTGTTTATTGAACTAGATTTCTTCTAAAAAAGTAAATCTAGTTCTATTTTTATATTAATTATTTTCTAGATTTCTAATTTTCTGTTTTAATTTATTATCTAAATTAAATTCTTCAGATTTCTTTAATAAAGAACAACATATATTTAATAAAAATTTTCTATCAAGGTTATCTATTGGCTCTCTTTCTATTGCATCTAATATCATCTTTTTATAATATTCATTTTTATTTATATAGCAATTATTTTTTGAACATTCTTCTTCATTTAAGGCTAAATACGTTTCACCAATATTTATATTTTTCTTTTCTATAAATCTTAAGCATTTATCTTTTTTACTACATTTTCCATTAATGCAATAGCTAAAAGAATTGTCTAACATTTTATTCACACCTTTTATAAAATCTTGAAAATTATTTGACTTTTTCTATAAATCTGTGTATAATAATTATAGGAAATGGAGAAACCACAAACGTGGTTCACATAATATAAATGTGTTGACACATCTAACTAGGGAAGTTTACAGATGTGTCTTTTTTGGTTTATTTGCTCTTACAAAGTAGTATTACAAGTGCTATTATTGAAGTAAGAGCTATGATAGTTATTCCTATTAAAGAATAATATAATATGTATACTGTCGCAATTAATGTTTGTATTCCTACCATACGCCTCACCTCCTTGTTGGAGGCAAACCACATCTGCTTATTCTCATTTCCTATGTTTATTACTATACAACATTTTTAAACACAAAACAAGCGAACACGTAAAATTTTATTTATAAATATTATTTATAATAATTATATTCAAAAAATTGTAGTGGACTATCGATTGTCTAAAGTCAATAGGCTTGCGAATGCTTTTATTTCAATTGCTATTAAAAATATATCTCTTTTATTGAACTAATACTGTGAATTAACTGCTCATATTTTATATCTTTTGCATACTCATAAGAACACTGATATTTATTCCATTGTTCTTTTAAAAAATTATCATTTTGAATAGAATTTATAACATCTTTTACAATATTTTTATCATTTATTATATCAAAAGTTCCTCTATGTTTTGATGTTTCTTTTATTGTAAGGGTTAACATTTTACTATTAATATTTTTCTTATCTAAATTATAAATTTGACACTATTTACATAAAATGGTATAATGACTATGTACTTTACATAATCACACTATTAAGGAGAAAGTAACATGGAGAATTATTTGGACTTAATTGAGGAATATTTTAGAAAAAAGAATAATTTGCTATGTTTCAACTCTTTTAGTAATGATGTAAGATTATTCAAAAATCACATTATAAAAACATTCAATAGTTTGGAGAGGTTAGAAAGATGTGTTGTAGGATTGCAAATTATGCATAATACATCAATAAATGTGCCAACAATACAATTTGTTTGTCCAGAAAAGAACACAATAGTAGAAAGCTATATTGAAGGAATTTCATTAAATGAATATGCAACACATTTAACTCCAAAAAATCTGTATGATATTGGTCAACTAATGGGTTCTTTCCATAATATTAATGTTAGCAGTTATGACAATGCGGCTTCTTGGAAACTTACTATCCTAACAGATATGATGCAAATTAGACAAAGTCTTGTACCTTATGAGGATGACTTTATCAGTAGCATCACCTTTGTAGAAAATGAATGTAGTGGTCTTTTCCAAGATTTGCATTTTACATATGTTCATGGAGATTTTAGACCAGCCAATATCATTTTAAGCCAACCTGAAGAGAAATATTATTTGATTGACTTTGAAAATTTTATGGTCGGAGATCCAACCTTGGATGTGTACAAGATGCTCAGCATTCTTAAATCTAATAATACTTACTGCTTTGAAGATGTTAAATCATTTTTAAATGGCTATTTAAGTATTAGAGCACTTCCATCTCAAATCGTTGATAAATGGATTTTTTACGATGTTTATTATTCATTAAGAAGTGTTCGACGGGCAATAAATGATAAGCATTTTAGGAATTCTGATGATCAATATATCATGAATGCTGATATAAGTGCTCAAAGAAAAAATCCGCAAACACTTCTAATGGTAAATTGGTTGGAAAAATATGTGAATAATCTACATTAGTGTGAGTGGGCAATGAAATATTTTCATTGCCCACTATGTATAAAAATAAAAACTACTTTTCACAATATAAAAATATCAAATAGAAAAGAGGTAAGTATGATATTAGATAATCAAGAAATTGTAAAGAATAATAATATGGGAGAAATAATCGGTAAAGGCTTAACGAATCCAGTAGTAAAATATTTTTGTACACAAGGTAAAAATAAAAGTTCTGATGAGATAAAAAAAATCCAAAGTGAATTCTCTAGATTTGTTGGCTTTTGCATATTATTTAGAAGTTCACTAGATATTGGAACTTATATGTTATTAAGAAATAAAGATGAACAAATATACTTTCTTAAAAAGAAAATTGCAGAACAATTAGAGATTCCTGAAGAAGAAATTGAGAAAAAAAAAGAAGAAATAGTGCAGTATGCATATCTAAATTTTAAAAAACATGGATATGTATTTCATGCTGCAAATAGCTCATCGGTAAAAACAAAAATGTCTGTTGGCTTAAGTGATAATAATGCAAATGTTGAACAACAAAAAGAATTATTACATATTGAATCTATTTATAGAAAATATGCACCAAATAGTTTGTATAGTCCATTAGGTCATGCAGCAGCAGATATACTAGATAATAAAACAGGTTGGTTCTTTGATGGGTTGCCAATACATTCTACAGGATATGCTAATTCTCCCCAATGGTTTAGTTATTTATGTGGCAAAAGCTATGTTTATTTTGACAACATTCCAGAAGAACGAAGAAACGGTTATGCTAATAGAGATTTTGTAACTTCATTAGAAGTAATTATTTGGTTGATAAAAAGCAAAAAAATGTCATTAGAAGATAGCAAAGAAATATTATTGTTTTTTAAAAAATGTTGGAATGAATATAAAGACACAACACCTTGTTTAATATTTGTTCCAGTAGAAGAAGTTGGAGTAAATGATGAAATTAAACTTGAACAATATTTAAGTAATGATGGTATGGATTTATTATTTAATGATATTATTTCTGGGAAAGTAAATCCAGTAAAAAATTGTTGTTGTAAAAAATTAATTCCACCAGAAAAACTATCATATGTTGATCTATCTCCAATTCTTCCAAGATTTAAAATTAAAAGAACTATAGTAAAAAAGCCCGATCTTCTGAATAAATCAATTCAATTAAGAATTCAAGATGATGAAGAAGAAAGATAAATTAACAACATAACTTGATGAAATTTTAATACAATTGTATAATTAATATGGAGGAAAATATGATTTTAAAAAAATATAAAAATATTCAATTGACTAATCAAATTGATGAAGCTAATTGCGTAACACATTCAGGTAAATTTCATGTTGATGATGTTATATCAACAGTGTTTTTAAGCAAAATACTTGAAAAAGTAATTTTATTAAGAATATCTACTATTGAAAATAAGAATTTAGAAAATAAACTAGTTTATGACATAGGCTTTGGAGAATTTGATCATCATCAAAAAAATAGAAATGGTAAAAGAGAAAATGGGATTTATTTTTCTTCAATAGGTTTGCTATGGCAAAAATTTGGTAAGAAATATTTAGAAAAATTAAAAGTAAAGAATATAAATAAAACTTTTGAATATATGGATAAAGAATTAATACAGTATATTGATGCAACAGATAATATGCAAACAGAATATTTGGAAAATAAAATTTCACCAGATTTTATAAAGTTATGCAATCCTGAATGGAATGAAAATATATCTGAAGATGAAGCCTTTTTTCGTGCTTTAAAACTAGCAGATGAATTTTGGGAAATTTATTTAAAACATGCAATAGCTGAAGTAGAAGCTATAGATATAATTCTTAATAAAATAAATAATTGTAAAAATTGTTATTTAGTATTTGATAAAGAAATGCCCTACAGAAAAGCAATAAAACTTTCTAACAATGATAAATTGAAATACATAATATTTAAATCAAGAAGAGAAGGTTATGATATCAGAACAATAAGTAATGCATGTAAGTTTAAAAAAGAACTAATTCAAGCTAAAGATATAAATACTGCTAGAAAATTAACGAATATAAATGATTTAATATATGTCGATATACATAGAAAACTTTGTTGTACAAAAACATTAAATGGGGCAATAACCCTTGTAAAATATAATGAAAAGAAATAATATTTTTTATAAAAGAGAGGATTTTTTCTTCTCTATTTTTTTATTATTTTATTTAAAATATATTTCTTTATTTTTTATTTTGACCATCTTATACATATTAAGAGCCAAATGTATATGCAAGTCAATATTTGAATAATATTTTCTTTTGGGAAAATTTTCAGCCTTTTTATAAATTATTTTTTTGAAATAAATTTTTATGATAAAAATTTCATAGCAAAACTATTTATATTACTATTAAAGTAGTTTTAAGATAGAAAAAACTCTATAAGTATTAATTTTAAAATACTTATAGAATTTTGATTCTGGTCGAGGTGAAAACATTACTAAAAATGCTACATTCCTCTAATTATCAACATCTATCCTATTCATTTTTGAATTGCGGAGCAAATTTGCGGAATAATAAGTACTTTATAAGCCTTAAAATTCTAATAAATTCTCCGCAATGTTGTCTTTTGTTTTAAGCTTTTAAATAATATTCGTTAAACAAATTGTGTTCTTTCATATAATTAACAAAGTTTTCATTCTCTGAATCAATGAAATGGCGGTCAACATCAATATAATATTTATTTGTTATCTGAATGTCTGCATGACCTAGTATCTTTTGTAAAACAATTGGTGGCATTTTAGCTTCAGCACATCTTGTTGCAAAAGTACCACGAAGCATATGAGTATGAACTTGAGTTTTGGTTTTTCCATCCACATCAACATACAAATAAATGTCTAATTTAAATGCAATTCTCTTTATAGCAGAGTTTATTGTACCTTCTGCATAAAATCCTCCTGTAGTGTTTTCTGGATTGTAGAATAGTAAATTAAACTTATTCTTTTTTACATGAGCTAAACATTCATTAAGATATTTTAAAGCAATATCGCTTAAATGAATAGTTCTTCTGCCTGTTGGAGTTTTAGTATCTAGACCAATACAGTCCTTCCCATTTTCATCTTTGGTAATTGTTTTAGAAATAGTAATTGTTTTATTTTGTAAATCAATATCTTTCTTATAATCCAAAGATAAAGCTTCTCCAATTCTCATACCAGTTGTAAGTAATAGTAAAAATAAATATTTGTGTTTACAATTATAGATAGGTGTAGTTTCAAGATAATCTATTAATTGTTTTTCTTTATCTAGTGTAAGTGCAATAACATTTTGTACAATTTTAGTTACCTTTGTTTTAGGCTTTTCAATAGCATTATAGCCACTCATAAAATTATCTTTAATCATATTTTGGCTATAAGCATAATCAAAAGCCCTTTTAATAATTCTAAACCTTTCTTTAATCGTAGTTGGAGAGTATTCAGCAAGCTTGTTTAAATAGTCAATAATTTCAATTCTACTAACTTTATTAATAGGTTTTTTTGTAAAAGGTTCCTTTTCAATCATTTTCAAGTTTGTGTTGTTCTTGCTATGAGTATTGCTATTAATTTTATGAAGCTTATAATCTTCCATATAAAGTGGTTTAGCAATATCGATAATAGATAAATTGGTTTTATTAATTATTCTCGGACCACCATTTTTATCAATATTAAGCTTTGCTTCCAATGCTAAACTTAAGGCTTCTTCTTCAGTATCTGCAACAAATGTCTTTTTTAATTCTTTTCCCGTTATTGTATCTCTACCTAAAAATACAGTAGCTTTACTGGTTTGAGAAAAATAAAACAAATTACATCCGCTATTTTTACAAATATGCATTCTTTCTAAACTATTTGCTAATTGATAAGGTTTGCTTTTACATATATTGCAATTTTCACATACACTTTTATCAACATTCTTTTTAGGTCGAATTGAAGGGTATGTACCATAAGTTATTCCATTAATTTTACTCATTTTAAAAATCCTTTCTATGATAAAATTAAAGGAAAACTATTGCTATATTAAGATTTTATGTTATAATTATAATAAATTAAGAAACATATAGCAAGGATCTTCCTTGTAATTTTATTCAAATATAAAAAGTTTCTTTTGAAGGTTTAAATGCTCCATATTTAAATCTTCTTTTTTATTCAATTGTTTGTACATTTTTAAAATACTCCTTAAAAGATTCTTCCATAACAAGCCAAGACTTGCCAATTTTCTTTGCTGGAAAATCTTTTTTATGAAATAACTCCAAACAAGTTTGATTACCTATCTTTAGTGCTTGTCTAATATCTTTTGTTTCTAAAAATACAGTTCCATTAAGTGTTTTCATAAACAGGACTCCTTTCGTTTAGTATAGTGATTAATACCTAAAAGATAGATATTTTATCGTTCATTGGAATTTCACCACTCCGCTAATTGCCGAGTTACCCTCATTGCGTGCGACGGCTCACCAGTCGATTACTCTGATTTCAACGCTCAAGCTGTGACTAGGTAAAAGTTTCATTAAATGTAGTAAAATATTATATGATGTTCCATAAATCTAGAACATATTTGTAAATGTTCAAAAGATTTCTGTAATTCTCTTGACTATCGTGAGTAAAAAGTTTATAATAGATGTGAGAAAAACAAGTATATCTTTTAAGTTACTCACATTATATATCGATATTTGTTAAATGTCAACAAATTCTCAAATATATTTTTATTTTTCTCACAGAATGGGAAGTGATAATTATGAAATTATTTAATATGGCTGTTCCTAAAGATAGTATTTCAATGATTTTTGACTCAACTGGAGATGTAGAAAATTATAATACGACAATATTTTTGCATAAATCAAAAATAGAATTAGCAGAACAGAACAATGAATTTTCAAAACACATAGTATTGGATTTAGATAAAAAAAATAGGGATGAAAAAATAATAAAATTTATGTGCAATCAAAAATATGGAACATTTTTACTAGATTTTTTAAATGCAGACTTTTCAACTGCTGAAAATGCATATAATACATTTTTTGTATATTATGGAATTGAAGGCATTGGAAGCTTGGATGATATAAAAAGAAAGTATCCAGTTGAGTATTCTACAAGATATATATCAGCTAAGAAATTCTTAGATTATTATTCTATAGTTTATGAACTGGTTAGCATTGATTATATAAAATATCAAAATAATTTAAGAAGAACTGTAGATTTTATTTTTAATTTACATGAGCATAAAGGCACAAAAAATATTGATAAATATTCAAAATTTATGGCGTATTCTTCGGCTATTAATCTGATTGAGCAGTTTTCCTCAAGTATAAGATTAGGAATAGTTAGAAATTTAGATAAAGAATTGCCTAATGAAATGAGTGTTAAACAATTAGAAAAACTTGCTTTAGATATTGCAAATAAGAAAAGTCTCAATAGCATAGCATATGTTTATGAAAGTACATCTTTCTTTGCTCTTACATATATTGCATTAAATGATTTAATACAAAATACTAAAAGAAATATAAGTGTATGTCAAAATTGTGGGAGATATTATCTTCAATATTCTGGAAAAGAAATATATTGTGAACTTCCAAATCAAGATGGAAGTCCTACTTGCAAATCTTATGCCTCTAGAAAAGCTTATGATATAAAAATAGTTGAAGACACTGCAGAACTTGCATATAAAAGAGAATATCAAAGAAGAATGACAAAAGTATATCGTGCAAGTGAAGTGGTGAAACCTATGATGAGAATGGAATTTAACTCATGGAAAGATAAAGCAAGAAAGCAATTAAAATTATATAGAGAAAATAAAATTACATCGGAAGAATTGTGTAATTGGCTAGATAAAAATAAATAAAAAATTAACCTAATTGTCACCACAACTATTGACTTATGGTGGTAATTAGGTTAAAATGTTTATGGAGGGAAAAATATGTTATATAATCATAATGAATTAAAAGATAAATATAAAAGTACATATCAAATACGAAAAGCATTAAAAAATAAAGAGATTTTTAAAATAGAAAAAGGAATATATTCAAATGTTTCAAATGTTCACTATTTAGAAGTTATAATGAAAAAATATTCTTATGCTATTTTTACCTCATATTCAGCTTATTATTATCATAATTTAACAGATGTTATTCCTAATAAAATGTATTTAGCAACAAATAGAAATGCTACTACTATACATTCTGATAAAATACAACAAATCCGTATGAAAGATGAATTATATAATTTAGGAAAAACTCAAATTGGGTATGAAGGAATAACAATAAATATCTATGATAAAGAAAGAATGCTAATTGATTTAGCAAGAAATAAAAATCAAATAGGATATGATTTATATAAAGAAATAATATCTAATTATAGAAAACAAGTAAACACATTAGATACACAAAAGATAGAAGAATATTTACAATATTTTGTAAATGGAGATAAAATTTTTGAAATAATTCAAGATGAGGTGTTTTAATGAATATATACGAAGCAGTTAATAAATACGTACAATCAGGTTATTCAGAAGATGATGCTATTCCGAAAGTAGCACAAGATATTGTTTTAATTAAAATTGGAAATAGCAAATACAGTAAAAATATAACTGTAAAAGGTGGAGTTGTAATGCATAATATCTCAAAAGATATGCGTCGTGCAACTCGTGATATGGACATAGATTTTATAAAATATTCTTTAGAAGATAAATCTATTCGTGAATTTATAAAGGAATTAAATAATACAGATGATGGCATAAAAATTAAAATAACAGGAAAAATTGAGTCACTACATCATCAAGATTATGACGGAAAAAGAGTTTATATACAATTGACTGATAAAAATAAATATTCTATAAGCTCAAAATTAGATATTGGAGTACATAAACATTTTAATATAGAACAAGATGAATATTTTTTTGATTTTAGCATTATAGATAAGAGTGTTAGTTTACTTATAAACTCTAAAGAACAAATTATTGCTGAAAAACTTAAATCATTATTGAAATTTGGTATAACTTCGACTAGATTTAAAGATATATTTGATTTTTATTATTTAATAAATAATGAAAATCTAGATAAGGACAAGCTAATAAAGTACATAGATATATTAATTTTCAAAGATGAAAACATGAGAGAGCATACAATAGAAGATATTAGTAAAAGATTATCAAATATTTTAAATAATAGTAGATTTCAGTCAAGAATTAACACAGCAAATAATAACTGGTTAGAAGTGCCGATAGATGATGTTATTGTTTGTATATTAAATTATTTTGAAGGTCTAGTAGTAATAGCTTCATAAAACCAAATAAAAGGATGATGAAATATGATATTTGGAAAAAGAAGAATGTTGTTGGCTAGAATAGATTTATACAAGACATACATAGACTACCAGGTGAAATTAAAAATAATACTATAATATTAATAGGCCAAATGGGAACTGGTAAAAGTACAGTTGCAAAATTACTATCATCTAATGGAAATAGAATTTCATTAGATGACAGAAAATTTCTTGAAGTAATATACGCTCGTAGAAAACGATTTAGTAATTTTAAGAATTTTGAATTTGGACTTACTGGAACTGTTTTGAGTACATTAAAAAGACCAAGTGTTATAGATTTTGGAGCTGGTCATTCAATATATGAAGATAATAGATAAAGTAAATAAATGAAAGGGATATGAAATGGAAAAGATTAAATATATTAGATTAAATCAGAATAATATTGACATTGTACCAAGCAAAATAATAATAGATGATGAAAATCTTTCAAAACAGGATATAGAAAAATTTGTTATTGATGATGACAATTATTGTTTTGTTGGAATGTTAGAAGATAGAATAGTTGCATTTTTATATGGTTATGGAATGTTAAGACCAGATGGAAAATCAATGTTTTACATACATGCAGTAGATGTACTCCCAGATTATCAAAATAATGGAATTGGTACAAAACTAATGGAATATGTTATGAATTATTTAAAAGATGAAGGAAAATATTATAAGTTTTTTGTATTAACAGAAAATGATAATATAAGAGCTTGTAAAGTATATCAAAAATTTGCTAATAAAGAGGAACAGGTTTTATTTAGTAATTCTTTATAGATAGAAGGTGTAATATTGAAAAATAAAAATATAGAAAAATTAGTAATAAAAACTAATACTGGAACTTGTATAAAAGAAATAAATAAAGTTAGTGGTGGCTTATCTCATAGAATGTACAAAGTTTCAACAGATAAAGGAATATATGCCATAAAAGAACTGAATAGCGGTGTGATGAAAAGAACAGAAGCATTTTCAAATTTTATATTTTCAGAAAAAGTTGCTGAAATTGTAAAACATAATAAAATTACAGCAATTGGGGCTATGAAAGTAAACAATGACATTATAACAAAAATAGATGATAGCTATTATATGATATTTGAATGGCTAGATGGTAGAATACTAAATGCCGATGAAATTACAGAAAAACATTGTGAAATTATTGGCGAGATTTTAGCAAAGATTCATAATATAGACTTTACTGAAATTGAAGATGAAAAAAGAAAAAATATAGATTTAGAATATTTTGAATGGAATAAATATTGTAATTTAGCAGAAAAACATAATAAAGTATATACAAATTTATTAAAGGAGAATATTGACTTATTATATAAATTAAATGAAAAATCAATTAAGGCTTTAGAATATGCTAATGAGAATTTAATAATTAGTCATACTGATTTAGATAGAAAAAATGTAATGTGGCAAGAATATAACCCATTTATTATAGATTGGGAAGCAAGTGGATATATAAATCCTACTATTGAATTAATACAAGTAGCTTGGTATTGGTCTGGTGGAGATGTAGAAAATATAGACTATAATAAATTTAGAATACTAATAAAAAGTTATAAAAAATATTATAAAAGTAATATTGATAAAAATGCAGAAGATCTTGTTTATGCAGATATTTATGGTGAACTTGAATGGCTTAATTATAATTTAAAAAGATCATTGTGCATAGAGAATAATTATGAACAAGATGAAATTGAGCTTGCTGAAAATGAGGTAATACAATCAATAAATGAAGTAAAGTATAATTATAGTCAATTAGATAATATAATAAAAATTATTAGTAATATTTAATTTGGATTAAGAAGGGGAAAATGATGGGCGAGTATATTTGTAAGATTGCAACAATAGAAGAAATGGAACAAAATTGGAATTATTTAGTTGAAATACATAAAGATAATAATACTTGGAAAATTTGGAAAGAAAAAGCTATTAAAGATATGCAAAATAGAAATACAATAGTATATTATGGAATACTTAATGGTATAGTAATATCAGAGGCAACTGCCTTTATTACTAGTGTAAATGTCCAAAATAGCGATGGATTAGTAAATGATAACACAGCATATTTGTCTGCTTTTAGAACTAGAGAAGAATATCAAGGCAAAAAATATTTTTCAAAGTTATATAATTTTATGGAAAAAGATTTAAAAAGACGAGAATATTCAAAACTAACATTGGGTGTAGAACCTTGTGAAACAACGAATATAAAGATTTATTTCAACTATGGATTTACAGATTATATAAAAACAGCTTATGAAATTTATCCTGCTAAAAATGAAAATGAAGAACCAGAAAAGATTTTAGTTAATTATTATTCAAAGCAATTAAAGGATGACGAAGAATTTTTTTATGAAATAGTAAAATTAGAAGAAAAAGATAGAGAAAAAGTTAATGCAATTTTAATTAATGAGTGGGAAGCAACTGATATTATAATTAGAGGGAAAGTCATTGATGGAACAAAATTAGATGGTTTTATTGCATTAAAAAATAACGAAATCATTGGATTAATTACATATATGGTAGAAGCAAATGAATGTGAAATATGCTCATTAAATAGTTTTGTTGAAAATAAAGGAATTGGAACAGCATTAATAAATAAAGTTAAAGAATATGCAGAAAAAAATAGTTGTAGCAGAATTAAGTTGATCACAACAAATGATAATATTAGAGGATTAGAATTTTATCAAAAAAGGGGTTTTACATTTTCTAATTTATTTAAGAATAGCATTGAAGAGTATTCAAGAAAATTAAAACCACAAATACCTTTATATGCAGATAATGGACTACCTATAAAAGATGAAATCGAACTAGAGATAGCAATTATGCAAACTTGACAAAAATAAGAAAATATGCTACAATAGAAAACATAATTTAAGAGTTTATCTAGGGTTACAAAATCCGAGCGATAAAGGACAATTAAAATATATTGATTGTTTACACGAAAGTGAGATTATATAAAAGTCTTGCAAAGGAGTCTTAAAAAAGATTCTTTTGTGAGGCTTATTTTTTTATTATAAGGGAAGGGCTTTCTATGAGAAAATGGAAGGTAAAGTATTAAAAACAGAAAAAATAATATTTGGAAATAAAGAATATGAAGAAATAATATATAAATATGATATTTCTAAAATATAATAATGAAAGGAGATTTCGCATGGATGAAATAATTGAATTGGATATAAAAAATTTTGAGAAATGTAACAATATTTGGAATATGGAAAAAAATAAGGATTTAAAAGATAGATTTTATAAAGAATTATTAAATAAAAATAGGATAACTTTTGTATATATGAAAGATAAAGAATATATAGTTGAAATATCAATAGTTTTTAATAAAAATGATGAGGATTATACAATTCCAGGAAAACGATTATATATTTCAAGAATAATCGTAAAAAAAGGGTTAAGAGGTAAAGGATATGGTAAGAAACTTATGAATTATGCTATAGATTATGCAAAAAAGCAAAAATATGAGGAATTATCTTTAGGTGTAAATTTAGACAACTATATCGCTTTAAAATTATATGTTGGATTAGGATTTACGAAAATTCAATATATAGGCGAAGATGCAGATGGAAAATATGTAAAATTAATTAAAAGTTTATAATAAATTTAAAGAAGGTGTTTGATTTGAATAAAGAAAGATTAGAATTAATTATTCCAACAAGTGAATATAAAGAGCAAGTAATGAAATACAGAAAGATATTTTTAGAAAATGAGGAGTCTTTTGATGGTTGTGCTGGATTAGAAGAATGTAATACATACGAAGAATGGCTTGATTTTGAAAACAGGCTATCTAAAAAATATGGAGAAAACTATGTTCCATCAGATGTATATTTGGGGGTTAGAAAAAGTGATAACAAACTTATAGGAATTATTGATATTAGAAAAGGATTAACAGATTTTTTATACAATTACGGTGGAAATATTGGATATAGTGTAATTCCAGATGAGAGAAGAAAAGGTTATGCTACAGAAATGTTAAAGCAGATTTTATCTAAATGTAAATCTATGAATATTAATAGAGTTTTACTATCTTGTGATAAAGAAAATATAGGATCAGCAAAAACCATTATAGCAAATGGTGGTGTATTAGAAAATGAGGTTGTAGATGAAGTAGGTTTAAGTAAATCAGGAATAATTCAAAGATATTGGATTAGTTTAAAGAAAAGATATGCAGATAGATTTGTTGGAAATAGAGCAAATGCCGATTTAAGAATAATATCTATTTCAGATGACTATTTTAGTGGCGATATTTATTTTTACAAATTTATTGATGTTAAAGATAAAATACTTATACCAAATGGAAAATGTATAATGGATAATGATTATAAATGGCTAGAATTTTATGATTATTCTTCAAAAGTAAAATTAACTGCTATTTATGATGAAAACAGTGAAATTATTGAATGGTATTTTGATATAGCAAGAGAAATTGGCAAAGATAATGGAATACCTTATGAGGATGACCTATATCTTGATGTTGTTGTAACACCAAGTGGAGAGATTATATTACTTGATGAAGATGAATTGAAAGAGGCTTTTAACAAAAGAGAAATGACTAAAGAAGAATATGAAAATGCTTATGAAGAAGCAAAGCAATTAATGAATAAATTAAAAAATAATAAAGACAAATTAAAGGAATATACCGATAAGTATTTGTTTCAAATGTTAGGAGTGAGTTAGCAATGAAAATTGAAAGTAAAAGACTTATTTTAAGAAATTGGGAAGATAGCGATGTAAAAGATATAGTAGAAGGATTAAATAATATAGAGGTTGCAAAATGGATGGCTAGTGTTCCTTATCCATATACTGAAAATGATGCTAAAAAATTTATAGAATATGCGAAAAGCCAAGATGAAAATGTTAAAATTTCATTAGCAATAGTATTAAAATCTAGTAATAAAGTTATTGGAGGTACAGAAATTAGAAATATTAATAAAAAAGATGGAACTTGCGGTGGTGGAATATGGCTTAATGAAAAATACCAAAAGAATGGTTATGGTACAGAGGCTTTCAGTAGCAGAAATAGATATTGCTTTGATATTTTAGGATTAAGAAGAATTGAAAACGGATATTTTAAAGGAAATGATAAATCTCATAATATGCAATTAAAGCTTGGCTATAAAGATGAGGGAGTAAGAAGAAAAAAATATTTTTGCTTAGCAACAAATGAATATGTAGATGAATGTGTAACAGGATTGTTGAAAGAAGAATTTATAGAATGGAGTGATAAGAATGTATAAGAAAATAGAACCCAATAATTCAATTTTTGAAATTGCAGAATTTCAAGAGGATAAATATAAGTTTAATATTGTATCAAAAATTTTAGCAGGAGATGAAATATTATTATATAGTGATGAAGAAAATTATTTTTTTGCAAGAAATAAAGTAGGAATGCCAACATGGATTTGGACAAAAGATGGATTAGAAGATAGACGAATACTTGAGGAAACAAAAGAAGTTATAAGTAAATATTTAACTAATTTGGAATATGATCAATTTACTTGCAAAAAAGAATATTATGATTTTTTAACACAAAGTGGTTATGATAAACTTAACAAAGAAGACTATTTTGAATTAGGATTTTTATCTTGTGATAAAGTAAAAAGTGTAAAGTCAGTAGATGGAAATATGGTTTTATGTACAAATAAAGAAGATAAAGAACTATTAACTCTTTTTATTAAGTTTGTAGAATTTGCTAATAAAACTTTAAAAAGTATAAAAGAAGATTCTTTAGAAGAATTAACAGAAGAAATGGGGAGACAAATAGACCAAAAACGATTATTTTGTTGGAAAAATAAAGATGGCAAAATAGTTTGTATTGCTAACTTTCAAGTATTAGGAGATACTGCAAGAATAGGACATGTTTTCACATTAGAAGAAGAACGAGGAAAATCTTATGCAACTAATTTAATCCATGATTTAACAGAGAAATTATTAAATAGGGGATTACAACCACTACTATATACAGATTATAGTTATCCAGCATCTAATAAAGCATATATTAATGCTGGGTATGAAGATAAAGGTATATTAATTAATTTTAGCTGTAGTAGAGAAAAAAGAAAACTGAAAAATGAAATAGAGATAAATTATGATAACAAATAGTTTAGATGATAAATCAATGGTACAAAGAGAATTAAACAGTTAAAAACTAGATGTGTAATAACATCTAGTTTTTATAGTTCCCTATCCCATTCTTTTTCTCTTTCTTCTTTAGTTATTTGTTTTACTGGATCTATAAAAGTATTAGTTTCTTTTTCAAAGTTTCGAATAAGCTCTTTTGATTCTCCAAAATTAAATTTATTACAAATCCATTCAATGAATTTTTCAATGGCAGTATAGAATCTATCAATTATTTTGTAAAGCCTATTATTTTCCTTTTCTAACTTGTTATATTTATTTTCATATTCCCATTCAAGAGTAGAGGATTTTTTCTTATATTCATTTTCTAAATTGTCTACTTTATTATGCAAAGCTCTATTATCAGCAATTATAGAATCACGTTCTTTTTGATATTTAGTAGCTTCATTTACAATTTTAGATTGTTTTGAAAGCTCCTTTTTTAGTGATTTATTTTCAATAGCTAATTCTTTTATTGTTTCTTCTTTTGGTTTTATAACATCATTTAAAATTTTCTCATTTTTATTGAACATAAATTTTTTCAAATCTTTTATATCTGTTTCTTTAGGAATATCATAGGTAATACTTTCAACTAGCTTTTTAGTATTCTCAAAGTTAGTTAATTTTTTATATTCAGCTAAATCTATGTGTTTTCTATTAGTTTCTTCTTTTGATAATCCTCTTTCTAATTCAAAATTATGTGATATCATATATTCATAAAAAGCATTTTGTAGTTGTCTATAACTATCTTTTTCTTTCCAAAACTCGCTACAAGCTAGTTTATCTATATTATTGCCTTTTTTATCGGTGGTATGAACAACAGGTAAAAAAACAAGGTGCATATGTGGACTTTCTTCATCCATATGCACCTGTGCAGACATTATATATTTTTCACTTAAGTTTTTATATTCAGATACAAACTTATATGCTATTTTAAAATATCGTTTTGTTTCTTCTTCTCCAATTTTATCAAAAAAATCTTTATCTGATGTGATAATATATTCACAAGCAATATTGCTAACTGTTTTTATTTGTCCTTTTAAATCATATTCTTTCCTCAGCCTGTCAAATTCTTTCTCATAACTATACATAGGTTGTTTTAATGAGTAATTCAAATAAGTTTTTTCTTTATCAATATTTTTGTTAGAATAATTATAATTTCTTCTTTCATTGTGCCTATATATTCCTTTTAGATTATCTCTTTTATATTTCACATTTCTTATAATAGCATAACTCATCTTTATATGCACCTCCTTTGATGTATTTTTTAGCATAGCTTTGCAGGAGGCGTTAGCCTTCCTGTAAGAACAAATACTGGTATTGCAATAGTGCGAGCTTAGCAAATTCTTTGAAGTATTGTAACACACTACAACACTTTTATAGCCTATTGGCAAAAAGTGTTAGTGTGGCAGGGATACCCTACAACCCCAAAACACAAATTTCGTGTATCACTCAATTTATGTTTTAGCAAAAATTTGCTATCACAATTTTTTGCATGTAGAGAAAAAATTTATTTTTCCTCTACATAGAAAAAGCAGTTCTGCTTTTTCTAATTCACTTCATTTTATATTGGCAAATAAATCGATTTAATGAAGTGAATAAGGTAGTTATATTCTTTTTATAATAAAATCGAATATAACTACCTTTTAAGCAGAATCTGATTTGCTATATTTTAATAGCTATCTATATATTAATTCTTTAAATATAATTTCTTCTGCTCTATTTTTTATATTATTCATAGCTTGTACCCACTCAAGTTGATTTGTTGCTTTTAACTCTTCGTTTATTCTTTCTTGCTTTGCTAGTTTCTTTACAATATCTGAAACCATTTTAGTAGCAACTTCATCAACATCTGATAAATGATTTGCAAGTTGTCCAATCATTATTAATTCAGTATAAAATCCTCTTTTGTGTTCTTTAAGATATTTAAGTCTTAAATGTCCATACTTTCCAATATGATAGTTTTTATTATCATTTTCAATTGTTAAATCAGGTATTAAATAATCTCCTTCTTTGTGATAAATTATATTATTTCTCATAAAATTCATTCTCCTTTCGGTATATTACAGTATAAAGATTCAAGTTCTTCTGCAGTGTATTTTCTTTGTTCATAATTCCATCCACTTTTTTCTGGGAATTTCTTTTTACTATAATTATTTTTATTATATTTATTATTACTATATCGTACATTCTCCGATTCATGAATCGTATTTTCTCCGTTTCTTGAATCGGACATTATACGATTCATAGTTTTTTCAACACTTTGGTGGACTATTTTTCCAACATATATAATATTGTGCTTTTTAAATCCACTTCTTATTTCATATATAAGTTTTGCTTCTTCAAGCTTTTTAAAAGCTTTCGATACAGGTTTATCAGAAAGCTTTAACATCTTTTGTGCTTCTTTTCTTGAGTAAATAAGATATATATTTCCATATTTATCAATCCATTTATTTTTCATAGATACAGATAATCTATCTAGCAATAGTCCATATAGTAAAATACTATTAGAATCTAGATTATTGTAAGCTGGGTTTGTAAATAATTCTTTTGGAATTTGATAAAAGACATTTTCTAAAACCTCATTTACTTTATAAGGTATAAAATCCATAACAATAGTTTTCCTTTCTTTAAAAATTTTGCGGAATAAGGATTTTTGCTGATATATCAAGGAAAACTAACTTTGCGGAATTTTTTTGTTCCGCAAAATTATAAAAAATTAAGTTGCGGAATTTTTTGCGGAATAAAATATTCAAATTTTTCAGCATTTTTTAGAATTTTTCAAGAATATAAAAAATATGCTAGTTCCTAATTTCCTTAGAAAATAGCATTTTTGAATGTTTTTGAATTTTTATAAATTTTCTCGACTTTTTGCAAAAATTGCAAAAAAATGGTCGAGGCGACAGGGTTCGAACCTGCGACCTCATGGTCCCAAACCACGCGCGCTACCAACTGCGCTACGCCTCGATTTCTTATTGCTCTATTTTTTATAGAGTATTTTATTTGCTCAACGCTTATATATCATAACACATTTTTTCTATGTTTGCAATATTTTTTAATAAATTTTCTTAAAAATATTGAAAAACTTGACTTTTTACTATATAATAATAGAGTATCTGTTTTATTTGCGTCTGTAGTTTAGCTGGATAAAATGCGAGCCTACGAAGTTCGAGACCGGGGGTTCGAGTCCCTCCAGGCGCACCAATAAAATTGGAATTTTAGAATAAAATAGATAAAAATAAGATAAAATATATAAAATGCGTTAGTACAATACAAAGCTTTTAGAAGTTACTTAAAAGAGAACAAAGGTCGTGGCTGTAAGCCTTTGAAGGTCAACCTAAAATGTAAAACATATTGGAGCATATCAAATAAAGTGGAAAATCTAGAATTTTCAAGCTGGGTGGCACCGCGGAAAAGTAATTTCGTCCCTGCAAAATACGCAGGGACTTTTTGTATCCTTGCAAAATTAAGGAGGTTTATATATGTCAGAGTACAAAAAAGTAAAATGTAATGAACTTCGTTTAGAAAATGAAGGAGAAAAAGTAGAAATCTTTGGTTGGGTAGAAACAATTAGAGATTTAGGTGGTTTAGTCTTTTTAGACATTAGAGATATGTATGGAATAACACAAATTGTTACATCAGGTAAAGATGAAGATGTAGACTTTGCATCACATATTCCTGTAGAGTCTGCAGTTAGTGTTTGTGGAACTGTAAAAAAACGTGATGAAGAAACTATTAACCATAAATTAGAAACAGGTTTAGTTGAAATTAAAATTGAAGAAATTAAAATTTTAGGAAAAAGAACTTTAAGTTTACCTTTTGAGATTAATAGCAATCAAGACATAAGAGAAGACTTAAGACTACAATATAGATATTTAGACTTACGTTCTGAAAAACTAAAAAATAATTTAATATTACGTGCAAAATTTATACAATTTTTAAGAAGTCAAATGGTAGAAAGAAATTATTTAGAAGTACAAACACCAATACTTACAAGTTCTTCTCCAGAAGGTGCAAGAGACTACCTAGTTCCAAGTAGACTTCATCCAGAAAAATTTTATGCTTTACCACAAGCACCTCAACAATTTAAACAATTGTTAATGGTTTCTGGAATTGATAAATATTTCCAAATAGCACCTTGTTTTAGAGATGAAGACTCTAGGGCTGATAGGACTCCGGGAGAATTCTATCAATTAGATATGGAAATGAGTTTTGCTAGCCAAGAAGATGTTTTAACCAGTATAGAACCTGTAATATATAATGCTTTTAAACAATTTTCTGATAAAAAAATTAATATGTACCCATTTCCAAGGTTAAAATATGAAGATGTTATGCTTAAATATGGAACAGATAAACCAGATTTAAGAAACCCATTAGAAATTGTAGATGTTTCTGATATTTTTGCAAATCTAGAATTAAGAGCATTTAAAAATATGGTTGTACGTGTAATTGCAACACATGATGTTGGGGACAAACCTAGAAGCTTTTTTGAAGATATGACTGATTTTGCAATCAAAGAATTAAAAGCAAAAGGGTTAGCTTGGCTTAGAATTTTAGATGATGGTTCTTTCCAAGGTCCTATTGCTAAATTTATTACAGATGAAGCAAGAATTGAAATGCAAAAAAGAACTAATTCAAAACCAGGAGATTGTATCTTCTTTGTTGCAGAAGTTCCAGGTATTGTAGAAAAGCTAGCAGGACAAGTAAGAGATGAATTAGGTAAAAGGTTAGATTTAATAGATAATAATAAATTTGAATTTTGCTGGATAGTTGATTTTCCTATGTTTGAAGATAATGACGGAAAACTTGAATTTAGCCACAACCCATTTTCTATGCCACAAGGTGGTTTAGAAGCTCTAGAAAACAAAGACCCATTAGAAATTCTTGCATATCAATATGATATGGTATGTAATGGTGTAGAAATTGCATCAGGAGCCGTTAGAAATCATAATATAGAAATAATGCTTAAAGCTTTCTCTATGGCAGGTTATACTAAAGAAGAAGTTAAATCTAAATTTGGCGCTTTATATACAGCTTTCCAATATGGTGTTCCACCACACGCTGGAATTGCATATGGCGTTGATAGACTTATAATGCTTTTAGCAGAAACAGAATCTATTAGAGATGTAATTGCTTTCCCACTAAACAGCAAAGCACAAGATTTAATGATGGGAGCTCCAAGTAATATTAAAATGGACTTATTGAGAGATGTTCATATAAGAACAATTCCTCAAAATAAATAAGATAAAAGAACCAAACTACAAAATCTAATTTTAAGTTTGGTTCTTTTTAAACTATTCTTTTTTAGTTTTTATTTTTTCCCCAATCTTAATTTTATTTCTTTTGTTATTTTATTTCTACTCACTTTAAGAGTTACTTCATCATTTGGTTTTTTAGTATAAATATATTCTCTTAAATCGTTCATAGTGTTTAATTCTTTGTCATCAATAGATATAATAATATCTCCTTCTTTCAAATCAGAATTACTAGCAGGTCCATTTTTTGTTATTTGTGCTACATATATACCAGTATCAAAACTTGTATTGCTTTTATTGGTATTTGTAGAATTTAGATATGGTATAACCTCTCTATCATAGGCATATATTCCAATTGTAGCTTCGTCAAATGTAGCAGTATTTTTAAAACTATCAATTATTGGCTTTATTATATTAATTGGAATTGCAAAACCAATTCCTTCTGCAGACGTGATTTTAACAGTATTGATTCCAATAACATCTCCATTTGGATAAATTAAAGGTCCTCCACTATTACCAGGGTTTATTGTAGCATCTGTTTGTAATAAATCAGTCATATAAGATACTTTTCCTTCTTCTTCTAATTTTATAGTTCTGTTTTTAGCACTTATAATACCAGAAGTTACTGTCCTTCTAAACTCAAAACCAATAGGATTACCAATTGCATAAACAGTTTCCCCTACTCTTACATTTTTTGAATCTCCTAAATTCACATATGGAAGATTTTTAGCATTAACCTTTACAATAGATAAATCTAAATCAGAATCAGCCCAAACCACAGTCCCCTCATAATTATTACCTGTTTCTAAAGTAATATAACATTTACTATATTTCTCACCAGTAACATGGCTATTACTTACAATGTAGCCATCTTGAGACACAATAAAACCTGTACCTAAACCCAAATCATCTTCCTCATTATTAGAAAAAATACTACTACCTGCACTTTTTAGTTTAGAAATTCCAACAACCTTTTTAGTTGTATCTTCAATTACATCTGCGATTATTTTGCTATTTTCTTCAGCATTTTCCACAGTTTGTTCAGTGTTTGTGGATAACTGTCTTTCAGCAGTATAATTATTTGGAGTTATTTCTATATTTTGATATGTAGTATATAAATAAAAACCAAACACCCATATAAAAATAAAAAAAACAGAAATAATAATTATTTTTCTAGAGTTATTTTTCTTACTTCTTCTCAAATAACTTCACCTCAAAAATATTATTTCCATTTTTTCAAAAAATATCCATTTTCGCCCTTTATTTAACCATATATCTTTTTATTTTATGTGTTGTTGTTTTTACAAATTCTTCTGTTGTTATTTCTATTTTCTTTATGTGTTTAAAGTCTGGTAATTTTTTATTTATTTCTTTTATTCCTTCCCATATTTTCTCTTTATATTCTTCTTCTGTTTTTTCTCCTAATTCGTGTTTTATTAAATCTTCATCATAAACTATTTTTGCACATAACATTGTGTCTGTTTTATCTTTTCCTCTTTGATATACTATACTTTCTTTTATATATGGTATTTTATTTATCAATGTTTCTATTTCTTCTGGATATACATTTTTTCCGTTTTTTAATACTATTATATCTTTTTTTCTTCCTGTTACATATAAAAATTCGTCTTTATCTAAATAACCATAATCTCCTGTTTTAAAATATCCGTCCTCAAAAGCTTCTTTCGTTGCTTTTTCATTTTCATAATATCCGTAGCATTACACTTGGTCCTTTGACAAGTATTTCTCCTATTCCATCTTCATCTTTATCAACTATTTTTACACTTAAGTCATCAAATACTAAACCTACTGAACCTGGTCTTTTTTCTTTTTCTGTTTCTGCTGATATTACTGGTGATGTTTCTGTTAGTCCATATCCTTGTACTAATTCTATTCCCATATTGTTAAATGCTACTATTGTTTCTTTATTCATTGGTGCTGCTCCATATAGCACAAGTCTTAAGTTTCCACCAAAATTATCTAATATTTGTTTAAAAAATACTTTTCTCAAATCTATATGTATTTTTAATAACCCATTTGATATTTTTGTTATTGTTTTGATTAATTTTTCCTTCTTTTGTTCTTTTATTCCTTTTTGTATTTTTTTATACATTGTTTCTAATACTAGTGGTACTGCTACTAATATTGATACTTTATATTCTTTCATATTTTTTTGTATATGTTTTAGCCCATCACAAAATGCTACTGTTGCTCCACTATACATACCATATAAAAATGTTATTGTACACTCAAATGTATGGTGTATTGGTAAAAATGATAATAATGTATCTTTTTCATATATTTTTAACCAAGATGAAAAGTCTGATAAGTTACTACATATATTTTTTTGTGATAACATTACACCTTTTGGAGTACTTGTTGTTCCTGATGTGAACAATAATATTGACATTTTATTTTCGTCTATTTTTACATCTTCATATTTTGTACTTCCTTTTTCTAATAATGAATATCCTGTTTTTAAAAGTTCACTATATTTTTCTATTTCTAGATTTTCTTCATTATCCATTGATATTAATGTATTTACTTTTGTTTTTTCGTCTTTTTTTAATTTTAGCATTACTTCCGTATATTTTTTATCAAAAAATACAACTTCTGCACCGCTTCTTGTTACTAAATTTTCTATTTCATTTTCTGGTAATGCTTTATCTATTGGAACTATTACCATATTGCTTGTTGCAACTGCCATATATGTTGTACACCACTCATACCTATTGTTTCCAATTACTACTATTTTCTTTCCTTCGTATCCTAATTCTAACAGACTTGTTCCTAATGCTTTTACATCTGATACATATTCTCCATATGTTTTTTCTACATATTCGGGTTCTTTTTTAGTTGCATCTTTTTTATATTTATATGCAACATTATCTTTAAATTTTGTATTAACCCTTTCTAACAATTCCCTAAAATTATTAACTGCTTCTTTTTCATATACTGCTCTTGGTCTTGTTCCTTCCATATTACCACTTCCTTTGCTTGCATTTTATACCAACTTTCTACTTTTTGCAACAAAAAAATATAAATAAGAAAAAGCACTTATTTATATTTTGGAAATTATTTTATAAATAGAGTAATACGGGAAGAATAATTACCTGTAGTAGTAGGATTTCTAAAATTTCTATAGCTAGGAGAACGGTTTTCGTATCCACGGATAACACGAGTAACTGTAGAATCAGCCTCTAATGTCCACTCTATATGACAAGCATATAAATCAAATATATTTTTTATTACATCTGTTTCTTTTTTTCCTGTTACATAGCTATTATTTTGTATTGAACTATTACTGGTTGATGTTATGCTACTTTCTTCTCCTCTTCTTTTCATAAAATTCATCATTGCATCATACTGACTTCCCCATATCATTGAACTTATTACAGATGAATTATCTATTTCTGGTACTTCATACTCTAAACATTTTTTATATAAACCATACCAATATTTTGTTTTTTCATTATCCGCATTTGCTGTTACTACTTTATCTTTATTTTCATCCGTACTTGCATTCTTACTTACTGGTCTATCTCCTTCTAAACCTAATTCATATCTTCCTACATAAAAACCTTTATACTTTACTACACTTGTTGCCATTTCTTTATATTGATTTTTTAAAGCTGATAAAAATTCTGAAGTAGTACTATAACCTAATTGAGAAAGATACATAATATCTCCGTCATATGATGTTCCTGTACCTGAACTGCTACTTGTTACAACTGCTGGCTCTCTTAAACCACTATTAGGGTTATATGTTGTATTTGCTGTTCCAAAATTTTCTCCTGTATCTGTTGCATATAATTTACCAACTATTTCTGTTGAATTGTGAGTTGTACATTTTAATTCGTTTCCTTTTAATTCTAAATTACATAAACTTGTTGAACTTACATTTGCACATTGTGCCATATCATTTATATCACTTACTGGTATCCATACAAATTGACTACCATTTTTATCTTCTATTACTAAACCATCATCTATTTTACTTGCTTCTTCTAATATTTTAAAACCTTCTGGTACTGTTACTGTTTTATATTCTTCTTTACTTGTTTCATCTGTATATTCTTCATTTTTATTTGCAAATTTTCCTGGTCCAAATGGCACATAATCATCTAACTTTCCCGCTATTTCATAACTTGGTTCATTTGTTGTAATAACTCCATCTTTATCTACTTGGCTATAATCATTTATAACACCTTTATTTTTTAATTCTTCTTTTACATCATCTAAGCTAGGGTTTCTATGTTTCTTTTCAGCATCAATAATTGCTAAATCTATCTGTTCTTCCCAAGAGGCTATTTCTGTATCTTCTTTAGCCGTATGTGCTTGGTCTATAATTCCATTATCACCAGTTAAAGCACCAATTGATATGCTTGCTAAAATTAATAAAATAACTATTGTTACAACTAAAGCAATAAGAGTAATTCCTTTTTCTTTTTTATATCTTTTGTTTCTATTCATAAATTTATCCTCCTTTTTACGTCGGTATTCCGACTACTTTTAATATTATATAATGCTAAAATTTAATATGTCAATATATTTACGTAAAAATATTGACATATTTTGAAAGGAATAAAAATATGAATTTAGAAGATGCAATTAGAAAGAGAATATTAAATTTAGCTAAAGAAAATAACATAACAATTAATAAAGTATCTACACTAGCGGGCTTGCCACATACAACATTATTAACATTTATGAATAACCAAGCACACGACCCAAGAATTTCTACATTATTACACATATGTGAAGCTTTTAATATGACTTTATCAGAATTTTTTGATGATATTTTATTTTTAGATATAAAAGATGAATAATATATTTTTATAATATACAAAAAATAAGAGGTTTTCCCTCTTATTTATATTTCTACTTTATATCCGTTTTCTGAATTTCCTGTTATTAATTCTCCTTGTAAAGTTACAATTGGCAATATACTATGTTTTGTATTATTAGCACTTCCGTTTGATCCAAACATATAATATCCTTTTATTGAATTCGACATGTAATCAACGTAAAAATCACAATAACCATATATAGAGTGAGCAGAATCTATATTTCTCGTGGCAAGCCAATATGTTTTACTTTTTATTAACAAATTATAATAATTATTTATAATATTACTATTTTCTATATCTTTAAAAGCTGATTTCATAAAATTTGCACTTGCAGTCCAATACGTTTGATATGGTTGAATACTATTTTCAGCTTGTGAACTAGAGCTTGTATGCATTTTAGGATTAGTCGGTTCGATTATACTATTTTGTTCACTTAAATTTAAACCATCTTCTCTTATTTTTCCGTCTATTACACTTTTTATTTCTTCTTTATATATATCTGGATAATAATATCTATCAGTAACACTTTCTTTTGGCATCTGCTCACCATATTTAGTTCCACTATTTTTATTTACATAGTTATGTGCCTCTTCCAAAGCTTCGTCTGTCATATAATGTTCTATATCTTCTATATTAATACTTCTAGCTTTTATTCCTTTTCTTTCATTTCCATATAATTTACTGCACGCTTCATTTAATAAATATACCCCATTATTATATCCTTGTGCCCCACCAAGTTTTACTGTTCCTGATGTTGGTTCTGATGCTATTAATGTTATTTCCTCTGTATCTTTATTTATGTCTAAAACTTTCCAACTGCTTATCTTAAAATCATCTTTTGAACTATCTAAAGTTATATCTGGGTTTTCTTCGCTTTCGTAATAATAATATTTTGCAAGCCAAGGATATGTTCCAGCTGGTGTATATTCTACTTCTGAACCTATTTCTAAACCTTGTGGAATACGTGGTAGATAGTCATCTAATTTTCCTGTTATTATATATGTTGGCTCATTTGTTTCAATATCTCCATTTTCTTTTACTTGTTCATAATTAGTTATAATTCCTTTATTTTTTAATTCTTCTATTACATCATCTAGTTTAGGGTTTCTATGTTTCTTTTCAGCATCAATAATTGCTAAATCTATCTGTTCTTCCCAAGAAGCTATTTCTGTATCTTCTTTTGCCGTATGAGCTTGGTCTATAATTCCATTATCACCTGTTAAAGCACCAATTGATATACTTGCTAAAATTAATAAAATAACAATTGTTACTACTAAAGCAATAAGAGTAATTCCTTTTTCTTTCTTTTTCATAACATTATTTATCTCCTTTCTCTTTCGTTTTATTTTTATTTATTTATCAATGTTTTATAGTGTATATTACTTATAGCTATATTTAAGATAATACTATAAAGATTTTAAAATGTCAACTATAATAATAAAAAAATAGATAGAGGTTATAATATGCTTGAATTTCATATAAAAGAATTGTTAGAAAAAAATAAAATATCACGTTATAAGATGAGAATATATCTAAACTGGAATTATAAACGTGTTAACGATTTCTATTTTGGAAGAGCAAAAGAAATTAAAACATCTGAAATAGAACAACTATGTGAATTGTTCAATTGTAAGCTTGAAGATTTGTTCACTTACAAGAAGAACAAAAAATAATTTAAATTTAATATTTATTTTTATTAAAAAAACAATATTTTTTAATGTCAAAATATTGTTTTTTTTGTTTTTTAAGGTATAATAAAGTTGTATTAATATTAAAAATATTTTACAAGGAGTGTAGAAATGGAAAGAAAAATGTTTAATTTAACAAACCCTCAAAAAAATATATGGAATATGGAATTTTATTATTCTGATACTAATATTTGTAACATTTGTGGTTCTGGACTTATTAAAGAAAATATAAATATTGAACTATTAAAAAAAGCTATCAATATTTTGGTTGAAAGAAATGATAGTTTTAGAATTCAACTGACTTTAGATAACAGTATTCCTATGCAATATTTTGTTTCTTACAAACCTTTTGAAATAGAAGTTATTAAAGTTAAAGATGAACAAGGTTTAAGAGATTTGGAAAATACAATGGTAAAAGAAAATTTTACTTTGCTAAATTCACCACTTTTCACCTTCAAACTAGCAGTATTCCCAAATGGATATTCTGCTGTTGTTTTAAATATACACCACATTATATCAGACTCTTGGTCTTTAGGTATTACAATAAAAGAAATTGTAAAAATATACCACTCTTTACTAAACAATACTGAATATGACACTCCAATTGTTTCATATTCTGAGTTTATTGATTCTGAAAATAATTACATTAACAGTAATAAATATATAAAAGATAAAGAATTTTGGAAAAATTACTTATCTAATTTTTCTAATGTTGTTTCTATTCCCTCATTGCGTAAGAAAACGAACAACATAGATGACTCTCGAAAAGCTTCTAGAGAAACATATTTTATAGATAGCACTTTAATGTCAAAAATCAATTCTTATTGTAAAAATCATAAATTATCAGTATATTCTTTCTTTATGTCTGTAATATCTGTTTTTATTAGTAACTCAGCAAATACAGACGATTTAGTTGTTGGTTCACCAATACTAAACAGGACTAATTTTAAAGAAAAGATTTCTACCGGTATGTTCATTTCAACAATACCTTTTCGTCCAAAAATAATACCAGATATATCATTTACAGATTTTGCAACAAAAAACACTGTAGATATAATGACTACATTTAGACATCAAAAATACTCTTATGGAAATATTATAGAAGATGTAAGAAAAAAAGATGATTCCATACCAAGTTTATATAATATTTCTGTATCTTATCAAATTACTAGGGCATCAGAAGACGTTAGTAATTGTGAGACTTTTTGGGCTTTTACTGGAACAGCTGTTGATGAACTTACAATTAGTATATATGACTTAAATGATACAGGAACTTTAAAAATTGATTATGATTATTTATTGAGAAAATATTCTAAAGAAGAAATAAATTCTTGGCATTTACGTATCCTAAAAATAATATCTCAAATACTTTCTAATAACAATATTTTATTAAAAGATATTGAGTGTATTACAGATGAAGAAAAAAATGAAATTTTATATAAATTTAACAATAGAAGATTAGAATGTCCACTAAATTCTAATATAATTAACCTATTCCAAGAAATAGTTGATAAATACCCTGAGCAAATCGCTTTAGTTTACAAAAATAAATCTTATACATACAAAAAATTAAATGAATATGTGAATAAATTTGCAAACTTCTTAAAATCTAGAGGTGCTGAGAAAAACGATATTATAGGTGTTTTTATGAATAAAACAGATTGGTTTATAATATCTATTTTAGCAATCCAAAAAGTAGGAGGAGCATATTTGCCAATGCACTCCGAAAACCCTATAGAGAGAATAACATATATTCTAGAAGATAGTAAATCTAAGATTTTAATATCAGATAATAACAATATCGAAATTCCTAATATAGATATAATTGACCCTAAAAAAGTGGATTTAACTAGTTTTGACGAACACAATTTAAATACTGATATAAAACCAGAATCTTTGTGTTATGTAATATATACTTCTGGTTCTACTGGAAAACCCAAAGGTGTTCCTATAGCACATACAAATTTAATTAACTTTTTGTATGATTTAAATGATTGTTATGATACACCATTTACAACAAAAGATGTATGTCTTTCAATGGCAAGTATTGCTTTTGATGCTAGCGTTTTAGAATTTTTTATGCCATTGTGTTTTGGAAGTACTTTAGTTTTATATCCTGAAAACACATTAACAGACATACCAAATTTAGTAGACTCAATAGAAGAAAATAGTGTTACATTTATTTTCTTACCACCTAATGTTTTAGATGATTTTTATGAATTTGTTGAAGTAAATAATAGAAAATTAAAACTTAATAAAATGTTTGTCGGCATTGAAACTATTAAAAATTCAACTTTAAATAAATATTATAATATAAATAAAAATATGGAAATAGTAAATGGATATGGGCCTTCAGAAGTTACAATTTGCGCTACATTTTTTGATTATCATTATAATGAAGAAAATTCTGTTGTACCTATCGGATATCCTTTGAAAAATAATGACATATATATTTTAAACTTCTTAAATAATTTACAACCAATAGGACTCCCTGGAGAACTATGTATGTCAGGGAAAAGTGTATCTAAGGGATATTTAAACAATAGTGAAAAAACAAAACAAGCCTTTGTTAATATTCCAAAATATACTAAAGATTTAATTTATAGAACAGGTGATATTGCTTATTGGGATAAATGTGGATATATTTATTTTATAGGTAGAAATGACTCTCAAATAAAACATCGTGGACATAGAATAGAATTAAGTGAAATTAATAATTGCATAAAAGATATAGAAAATGTAACAAATTCAGTTACAATATTTAACGAAGTTCATAATGTCCCTGCTATTTGTAGCTATGTTACAGCATCTAGTCCAATTGTTACACCTGATTATATAAAAAATAAATTATCAGAAGTTTTGCCACATTATATGGTACCAAATTATGTCATGCTACTTGATAAGTTACCTATTACAACAAATGGTAAAATAGATAGAAAAAACTTACCATATATAGATATAGAACCAGTAAAATACGTTAAACCATCCACTTTAACAGAAATTAAGTTACACAATATTTTATGTGATTTGTTAAATTTAGATAAAATATCTATTTATGATGATTTCCTTGAACTAGGCTTAGACTCTTTACTAGCTATTAGGTTATCATTAAACATTTATTATGATTTTAAAATTAATATAAATGTTGCTGATTTATATAAAAATAATACTATAAAGAAATTATCTAATTTAATAGATAAACAATCAACAACAAATGTAGATGTTTATAAAATTTCTAAAACTATCAAAGAAAGTAGTTATCCACTGTCTTCAGCTCAAAAAAGGATGTATTATGCTTCAAAAATGGTTGGATCATCTTCACTTTTATATAATGTAAGTGGTGGAATATTACTAGACGGATTATTAGATATCAAAAGAGTGGAAAAAATCTTTAATAAAATAATTGAAAAAAATAGTGTATTTAGAACATATTTTTCATCAATAAATAGTGAAATAAAACAGTTTGTTTTGGACAAATGTACAATAAATATAAAAACTTTTGATGACGGAATAATGCTTGAGAAAGATATACAAAATATTGTAGATAATTTTCCTAAGGCGTTTGATTTAGATTTTGCACCATTATTGAGAGTTGAACTTCATTATATAAACAATTCTTCTTTGATATTGATAGATTCACATCATATAATTTTTGACGGTGTTTCTTTGAATATTTTAATAAAAGAATTCTTAAAATTATATAATGGTAAAGAATTAGACAACCTAGATATTGATTATAAAGATTATTCTATCTGGGAAAACGATTTTCTAAATAGTGATAACATAAAACCTATAAAAACTTATTGGAATAAAAAATTCAAAGATTACGAAATTCCAATTATTAACTTACCTTATGATAACCAACCAAGAAATAAAAGAACATATAATGGTAACAAACTTTACTTTAATATGCCTAAAACTTTATTTAATGAAATATCTTCTTTTGCTAAAAAACAAAATATGTCAAATTATATGGTATTCTTGAGTATCTTATATGTTTTATTATATAGATACACAGGTCAAGAAAATATTATTATAGGATCACCAATAGAGGCAAGATATTCCCCTCAAGTACAAAATATGATTGGTATGTTTGTAAATAATATTGCTCTTAATACAAAAATAGATGGAAATCTAAGCTTAGAGGAATTTATTAAACAAATAAAGAGTTTAGTTTTAGAAGCAATATCAAACCAACCATATCCTTATGATATGTTAATAAAAGATTTAAAGATACCAACAGGTAATTCTTTATTTGATGTGGTTTTCGCATACCAGAATGAAAATATAGATTTTAGTAAATATGGTGTTAAAACAATAATTTCTAAACCTAAATCTGCAAAATTCAATTTAATCTTAGAAATTGATCCTACAACATATAATATTAATTTTGAATATAATACAGATTTATTTAATAAAGAAACTATTGTAGCAATTTATGAGCATTACCTATTTTTACTAGAAAATTTATTTAACAATTTGAATACTTCTTTAAATGATATAAATATAATTACTCAAAAAGAAGATAGATTACTAGAACTTTATAATAATACTGATAGTCCTATTAATGATGATACAGTAGTTTCTATATTTGAAAATGTTGTTAAACACAATAGAAATAATATTGCTGTTATCTGTGATGATAAAACACTTACATATGAAGAATTAAATAGAAAATCAAATAGTTTAGCACATCATTTAATAAATATTGGAATCAAACCAAATAGTATAATAGCTATTATGGCAAACCGTTCTTTAGAAACAATTGTTGGTATGTTAGGTATTTTAAAAGCTGGAGCTGCATTTTTAAACTTAGATCCAACATATCCTAAAGATAGAACTAATTACTATCTAAAAGACAGTAAGGCCTCATATGTATTGATACAAAAAGATTTAAGAGAAAAAGTACAAGATGTTAATAACATTGTTGAAATTGATTTAGATAATGATATTTATACTAAGAACTTTGAAAACCCAAATGTTAAAGTACAGCCTTTTGATTTATCATATGTAATATATACTTCTGGCTCTACAGGCCTTCCAAAAGGAGATTTATTACACCAAGTTGGTTTTGCAAATATGGTAAAAGCAATGACTAAAGTCCTTGACTATCTAAAAGATGGAAATAATCATTGTATAGCATCAGTTACATCTACGCCTTTTGATATTTTTGTTTATGAAATTTTTGTATCATTAACACATGGTATGAAAGTACTTCTTGCAAATAATAAAGAACATAGAAACCCAATTCTTTTGGATAACTTAATAAAAAAATATAATGCTGATGTAATGACTGTTACCCCTAGTCTTATGAAAATTAATTATGATAATAGACAAGAAAATTCAGCTTTGTCTAATATTAAATATATGGTTTTTGGTGGAGAACCTTTACCTGAAAAATTCGTAGAAGATTTAAGAAAATTATCACCTGGTGTTACTATTTATAATATATATGGGCCTAGTGAAATAACAGTTTTATCTAATGTGCAAAACTTAAATGGTGAAAATAAAATCACAGTTGGGCCACCTATAATGAATACACAAATACATATTTTAGACAAAAATATGAAAAGACTGCCACTTGGAGTAACGGGTGAAATATATATTTCAGGAGTTCAAGTTGGACTTGGCTATTTAGGAAAACCTATTTTAACTAATAAAAGCTTTTTAGATAACCCATTTGGCGAAGGAAAGATATATAAATCTGGTGATATTGGTAGATGGACTTATGATGGAAAAGTACAATGTCTAGGTAGAATAGATAATCAAATAAAATTACGTGGTTTAAGAATCGAACTTCGGTGAAATAGAATCAAAAATGGAATCTATTAAAGGCATAACATCTGCTGTTGTTAACAAAATAGAATTAGAAAACAGAGAGTTTTTATGTGGCTATTATGTTTGTGATAAAAATATAAAAGTTTCTGAAAATATTGTAAGAGATAATTTAAGAAAGTCTTTACCAAATTATATGATTCCAACATATTTTGTAAAACTTTCTGAAATGCCATATTCTATTAATAGAAAAATCGATAGAAAAGCTCTTCCAATGCCTAATTTAAGTAATAAATCAAATAAAATACAGAATCATGAAGACTTAAATCCAAAAGAGAAAAAATTATTAAATATATGGTCTAGAATTTTACACAATAATTCTATATCAATTACAGATAATTTTTTTGATATTGGTGGTGATTCAATCTCTGCAATTAATATGCAAATAGAAGCTTTGAAAGAAGGTTTTGAATTTGAATATGCTGATATATTTAATTTTCCAACAATAAAAGATTTAGCTTCTAAAATATTATATAAATATGATACTGACATAGAAAATTATGATTACACAAAAATTAATGAATTATTAAAAAATAATTGCGTAGAAAATATCAAAAACACTAAGAAAATTGACATAGGAAATGTATTATTAATAGGTGTAACTCGGATATCTAGGCTCACATATAATATATTCTTTCCTAAAAAATACTTCTGATGATATTTATTGTTTAATTAGGCAAAAAAATAATATAATACCTAATCAAAGGTTAAAAAATACACTTGTTTTTTATTTTGGTGATAATTTTTATGAGACATTTAAAAATAGAATACATATTGTTGAAGGTGATATAACTAAAGAAAACATTGGACTTTCTAAAACAGATTTAGAAATTATAAAAAACAATGTAAAAACAGTAATAAATTCAGGAGCTATTGTTAAACATTTTGGGCAAAAAGATTTATTTGAAAAAATAAATGTTGTTGGAACTAATAATGTTATCGGAATTTGTAAAAAATTTAATAAACGTTTGATACATGTTTCTACTATAAGCATTTCTGGTAATGGAGATAGGGAAGAAGCAGTTGTTGAAACGCTTGAAAATAAAGATAACAAATTAATTTTTACTGAAAGAAATTTATTTGTTAATCAAAAGACAAATAATGTTTATGCTATAACTAAATTTAAGGCAGAACGTTCTGTTTTAGAGGCTGTTTTAAATGGCTTAGATGCCAAAATAGTTAGAATTGGAAATATTACCAATAGATATTCTGATGGTATGTTCCAAAGAAATGTGGAAGAAAATGCCTTTGCAAAAAGGTTACAATCATTTATTAAAATGGAAGTTTTTCCAGATTATTCTTTAGGACACGAGATAGAGCTTACTCCAGTTGATTTATGTGCAGATGCTATTGTTAAAATCTCAGAATTTCAAAGTCCTTGTAATGTATTTCATTTATATGATACAAAATTATTACCTATTAAATTATTAATTGATACGTTATATGAAAAAGGTTATAAATTACTTCCTGTATCAAATGATGAAATAAGAAATATTATAAATGAATTATTAAAAGATGATACTAAAAAGAATATTATTTCAGGAATTATACATGATTTAGATAAAAATAAAAATTTAGTATATACTTCTAGAATCAAACTAGACTGCAACTTCACTGAAGAATATCTTAAAAATATTGGTTTTTCTTGGAAACCTATTGACAAAAATTATCTAATAAAATATATTAATTATTTTAGGAGTATAAATTTTATTTAAAATATATGGGAAAAGAAAAATTATTTTCTTTTCCTATGTAAATAATTACAAAGGAGGAATTTATAATGGCACTATCAGCAACTACAGAATCTTTTGCACTACTTATAGTTTCGATAATTTCAATTATATTACTTATATTTTATGTTTTATCAAGAAGACCTTTGTCACAATTACAAAAAAGTTTTTTAGCAATGCTTGTATGTGTATTTATAATATCTTTTGGGGTTTTTACACAAGATGTACTTACAATCATGACAAATATAGAGCCTATATATGTTGAATATTTTATTTATATTGGAACTTGTTTTTTACCTGTAGCTTTATTTTTTACAGCATTAATTTTTAAAAATACAAAAATTACTTTCAAGAAAAGATATTCGCTATTTTTTGTTATACCAGTAATTTCACTATTAGTTTTATGGACAAATGATTTAAATCATTTGTTCTTTGTGGATTTTCCTTCTAGTAGAATGGATGAAGTAACTTTTGGACCATATTTCTACGTACATTCAATATATACATACGGACTAATTTTTATTGGTATAATAATAATGGTACAAAATTCATTGAAAACTTCTGGTATGTTTTCAAAACAATCTATTCTAATCCTTTTAGGTTCAATTATTCCTATTATTATTAATATTTTAGGAACAACTAAATTAGTTAGTATGAGCTTATACTTAACGCCAATATCATTTACACTAGCTATGATTTTTTACGCTTTCGCAATATTGAGATTTAATTTTTTAAGTATTTCACCAATAGCTTTACAAAGAATCGTAAATGTAATGTCAGATAGTTATGTGGTATTAGATACAAATAGTACTATAATAGATTGTAATGCAACATTTTTAAAAACATTTCATCTAAAAAATTCTGATTTGCATAAAAAAACCATATTTGATTTACTCACACCTTCTAAAAAGTTGGATGATTTCAAAAAGACTTTTGATGAAGCTATAAAAAATAGAAAAACTTCTACTATAGAATATCAAGATAAAAACATCAATAGATATTTCAATGTTGAAATCAGCCCACTTTTTAACCAAAAAGTTTTTATTGGTGTCTTAATTTTATTAAAAGACATTACTCAACACGTTATAGATATGGCTAAAATTAGGGATAATCAAGATATGCTTATGGAAAGTGAACGTTTAGCTTCTCTTGGTCAACTAATTGGAGGAATTGCTCATAACTTGAAAACTCCTATAATGTCAATTTCAGGAGCAGCAGAAGGTTTAAGTGATCTAGTAAAAGAGTATGATTCTTCAATAGATGACCCAGAAGTTAACAGTCAAGATCATCACGATATTGCTAAAGATATGATGGGTTGGATAGAAAAAATAAGAGATTATACAAGTTATATGTCAGATGTAATTACTGCTGTTAAAGGGCAAGCAGTTACTATGTCTGAAGCTGAAAATACTAATTTTGATATAGAAGAACTTATTAAACGCGTTGATATTTTAATGAGACACGAATTAAAAAGTAGCTTAATTTATTTAAAAGTTGCGATGAACATACCTGAACACACCATCTTACACGGTGATGTTAATAGTTTAGTACAAGTTATTAATAATATGATTTCTAATTCTATACAAGCATATCAAGGAAAGACAGAACAAAACATTGATTTAATAGTTGAAGAAAAAGATAATAATTTATGTATTTCTATAAAAGATTATGGTTGTGGTTTACCTAAAAAGGTTAAGGATAAGTTATTTAAAGAAATGATTACGACTAAAGGTAAAAACGGAACTGGCCTTGGGCTTTATATGTCATATTCAACAATTAAAGCACACTTTGGAGGAGATATTACTTTTGAGTCTGAAGAAGGTAAAGGTACTACTTTTACTATAACTTTACCATTGCCTTAAAATCTTCAAATTAACTGTAAAACAAGGGATTTGAAATATTTTTTTCACAAAACCCTTGCTTTTTTTTTATTTTATTAATATAATGTCTAAAAATAATACATTAAAATTTTTGAGGTATATATTATGAGAAAAGGATTACAGAATTTAGAAAATAATGAAAATCAAAGTTATAAAATTATAGCAGTTGATGATGAACAAGGTATTGTAGATTCTTTGTCTATTTTCTTAAAAAGATCTCGGCTATAATTTTGTTGGAGTAACAGACCCAGAAGAAGCGATTGAAAAAGTAAAAAATGAACATTTCGACTTAATGATACTAGACTTTATTATGACACCTATTCACGGAGACCAAGTTGTTGAAGAAATCAGAAAATTCAATAAAGATTTATATATTTTATTACTAACTGGTCATAAGGATTTAGCTCCACCTTTGGAAACTATAAGAAGATTGGATATTCAAGGCTATTGTGAGAAAAGTGACAAGTTTGACCAATTACTTTTGCTTATTGAATCTGGTATAAAATCTATTGCTCAGATGAACCAAATTAAAAAGATTAATGAAGAATTGTCTGATACTTATGAAAAGTTAGAACAAGCTTATCTTGAAAGTATCCAAACTTTACGTTATACTGTTGAAGCAAAAGATACTTATACTAGAGGTCACTCTGATAGAGTTTCTGAATTTTCCGTTTTAATTGGAAAATATTTAGGGCTTCCAGAACCAGACCTTGATACTTTGAGAATAGGTGGCTTATTCCATGATATTGGGAAAATTGGTGTACCAGATGCAATTCTTCAAAAAGACGCTAAACTTACTGATGACGAGTATTCCCAAATAAAACAGCATCCTAATATTGGTATTCATATATTGTCACATGCAAAAATATTCCAAAACATTTTACCAATTGTAGAACATCACCACGAAAGATATGATGGAAAAGGTTATCCTTCTAAACTTGTAGGAGAGAATATTCCTTATTTAGCTAGAATTACTTCTGTTGCAGATAGCTTTGATGCAATGAGCTCTAAAAGATCTTACCGTGATTCTTTACCTTTAGATGTTATAAAAGAAGAGTTTAGAAAAAATAAAGGAACGCAATTTGATCCTAATATATCAGATGTATTTTTAGACATTTTAGAAAATCATTATGATGAGATTAAAGAAATTCAAGAACAATACTCAGGAATTGAAGATAGTGATATTTAATAGGCATATTTGCCTATTTTTTTATGCCATTTGTAATTTTAGTTCTTCTATTTCTTTTTTACTTAGATTGGTACTTTCCATTATTATTTCATCTGATATTTTATTCTTTATCATTTGCTTTGCTACTTGTATTATTCCTTGTTTAACACCTTGCTTAACACCTCGTTCAATTCCTTTTTTCATCCTCTTTTCTGCTTCTTCATCTACTATCTTTTTAAATGCCTCCTCAAAATTTGACATATAATCACCTTCTTTCCTTAATATACTTATCATTTCTTTTTTTAATACTTCTAACTCTTTTCTCGTTAATTTTTCTGCTATTATTGGTAATATTCCTTCTATTCCTCTTACTATATATCCCATCGCCCTTTTTTCCCAATAATTTATTTTTTTATGTTCTTTTAGCTTTTTTATTATATATTCTAAGTCTTCCTTATTTCTTATCTTCTCAAATGCCATCTCTACTGCTATTCCTGTCCTTTTTTCTAATAAATAATCTACTGAATATTTATTTATATCTATTACATTATATTTTGGATATGTTAACACTGGTAGTTTATATCTATTATTTTCATCTTGCTCTATTGTTAGTGGTGCATCCCACTTCCTTTTTGCTGTACTTAATACTATTGGATATATTACTGCTGCTTTCCTATTTTTATTATTTTCCATTTGCTCTTCTCTACTACTTATTAATGCTGTTTCATTTTCAGTCATCCTCTCTCCCATTTTATAATCTACTGTACTTTGATGTTCTATTACTATAAATGATTCCTCTGCTTTTATTTTATAGACTATATCTAGCAATTTTGTCTTAAATGTTATTTTTTCTCTATATTCTATATTGAAATTTTCTATATTCTCTCTTTCTAGTTTTACTCCCATAAAATCTTTTAATAAATTTATTAATTCTTGTTTTGCTTCTAATATTTGTTTTATTACTTTATCATGTGCTTTATTTATTCTTTTAGCTTTTTTACTCAAATTTATTCCTCCTTATATTTTATTTTCTTTTACTACTAAAGTCAAATTACATATAAAATAAATTTCATTTCTTTTTCTTCTTTTTTCTTTTATTTTCTTATTTTTTCATAGATTTTTATCTTTTTTGTTTTTCTTTTGTTTATTTTTAATAAACCTTTAAATGTTCAAAATAAATAAATTTTATTATTAAATCTATTATTTTTGTTGGAATTTTTTTCGATTTAATTATTTGAATAAAATCTTTTTTTAAAAACGTTTTTAAATATTGTAAAAATATATTAACACCTTTAGAAATAAATTTCAAGTCTTTTTTATACTTCTTTAAACTTTCGACCGCATAATTTTACATTTTTCGACAAAACTAAAACCACTTAATCATATTTTTTATTTTTTGTTATTCTATGATTATTGAAGATTATTATTTTTTATGTTATATTTAATTTAGCGAATAAAAAGGAGTTTATATAAATGAATTATTATAAAATTTTAGAAGTTGATAAAAATGCTTCTTCTGAAGTTATAGAAAAAGCATATAAAACATTAGTAAAAAAATATCATCCAGACTTACAAGGATCAAATTTAAAAGCTGAATATGAAGAAAAGATAAAAAGTATCAATGAAGCATATGAAATTCTTTCTAATCCAATTTTAAGAGCAAAATATGATGAAAAATTAAAAGGAGATGATATTTCTGAAGAAAATTTCCAAAAATTATCTAGAGAAAATGAAAACCTACATAATGAACTTAATAATTTAAAACACAACATAAATTATACAAGATATAATAATAACATCAATACTGATGATAATATACAACAAAGACAGCAAAAAGAAATAGAATATCAAAATCAAATTAATGAAGCAAAACAAAAAGCTTATTATGATGCATATATTCAAGACCTAAAAAATAGAGGTTATAAAATAAAGTATAAGAAAACTTTAAAAGATTATTTTAAAAATTTTATCGCTCTATTAATTACTCTTATAATAATCTTTATACTTTTACAAATACCATTTATAAAAAATTTCTTTATTAATTTATATGAAGAAAATGTTGCAATTCAATATGTTGTAAATCTTATTTCTAATCTATTTAAAAGCTGACTAAATTAAGTCAGCTTTTTTAGTATTATTGTGCAATTAAATTTTCATCTACTTCAAAGGAAATTTTAAAATCTTTATTTTCACCTAATTGTACAAAAAATTTCCATTCATAAATATAACCTGAACTTGTTCCTTTGCTTTCATCAACATAAGCACCTCCTGTTAAATCCCATAGGTTAGCCTCACATACATATACATTTCCGTTTACATTAAAACTTTTTATTTCAAAATCGTTATATTTATATGCTTTATTTCTTATATAAAGTTCAAAATCTTCTAAAGTCTTAAAATAATTATTTCTAAAACTTTCATCTAACAAATTATACGCTGTTTCATAATCTTGGTTATTTATCATTAATATAAATTTATTAATATTCATCTGTACTTTTACTTCTTCATTTCCTTCCTCATACTGCTCTTTAAATGAAGATGTTTCTATAGTATATGTGTCTAACTGTATAGATAAATCCATTAGGTTTTTTCCTTCAAAAATATATATCTTTCCATA
>CALXHF010000009.1 GCA_944388035.1 uncultured Clostridia bacterium
ATAGTAGCAATTTGGATATATACGAATTGTGAAGGGTTGAACGATAGGAGGATTTGTTTTAATGAAAGGTAATCAAGAATATGAAAATGGTAGACAACTTCGAATAGAAGACTATCTACAAGAGAATAGGTTGGAAACTGAAGGTAAAGTAGAAGTACCTAGTGTTCTTGATGTGTCTGAATTAGAAGAAATCGATACTAAAACAGTAACTAATGAAATACTTTCACGAGATAATATGAACTTAGCATATAAAAGAGTGAAAGGAAATAAAGGAGCTAGTGGAATTGACGATATGCAGGTAGATGAACTTCTACAATATCTGAAAGAAAACGGCGAACAAATCAAGGAAGACATTAGGAAAGGGGAATACAATCCCAAGGCAGTAAGAAGGGTAGAAATACCAAAAGCAGACGGAAACAAAAGAAAGCTAGGAATACCCACAGTAGTAGATAGAGTGATACAACAAGCAATAGCACAACAATTAAGCAAAATCTATGAACCAATATTTTCAGGAAATAGTTATGGATTCAGACCAAATAGAAGTTGCCACGAAGCAATACTAAAGGCTAAAGAAATAATGAATAATGGATATAAATGGGTAGTAGACTTAGACTTAGAGAAATTCTTTGATACAGTAAACCAAGATTTGCTAATATCAATAATCAGAAGAACAGTAAATGAAGATAAAGTTGTGTCGCTAATAAGAAAGTATCTACAAGCAGGAGTACTAGTAAATGGAGTATTTGAAAAGACAGAAAAAGGAACACCACAAGGAGGAAACATATCTCCAATACTAAGTAACATTATGCTTAATGAACTAGACAAAGAACTTGAAAAAAGAGGATTGCAGTTTGTTCGCTATGCAGATGACTGTATAATCTTTACCAAGAGTAGAAAAGCAGCAGAAAGAGTAATGGAAAGCATTACCAAGTCATTGAGAAGAAATTAAGACTAAGAGTAAACAGAGAGAAAAGCAAAGTTGATAGACCATGGAGAATAAAATACCTAGGATTTTCTTTTTATCAAAGCAAAGGAGAAGTTGAAATAAGAATACACGCAAAGTCAATAGAGAAATTCAAAGATAAAATACGAGAAATAACATCAAGGAGTAACGCAATGAGTATGGAAACAAGATTTCTAAAGCTGAGACAAGTAATAAGAGGTTGGGTAAATTATTTCAAAATAGCAAACATGAAAAAGATAGTACAAAAACTAGATGAATGGATACGAAGAAGAATAAGAATGTGCTATTGGAAACAATGGAAGAAAATCAAAACAAAATATGATAACCTGATAAAAATGGGAATAAATAAAGATAAAGCTTACAGAATAGCAAATTCAAGGAAATCATATTGGAGAATATCGAATACGCCAGAAATGCATATAGCTTTAAATAATAAAACACTAGAAAGATTAGGATATCTAAGTCTTTCTAGTATACACTGTTAAAGTATTAATTCTATTGAACCGCCGTATACCGAACGGTATGTACGGTGGTGTGAGAGGACACTAAGTGAAATAATCACTTAGTTCCTACTCGATTGAACAGCTGTTGCTGTTTTGATAATAGACAAATGGTAAAAATTGGTATATAATCAACATACATAATATAGGAAGGATGTTAAAATAATGAAGAAAAGAGAAGTATGTTGGTTAATTACAACAAGGTGTAATCAAAAATGTGCTTATTGTCATGGATTTAGAAATATTCCAGAATTAAGTCTTGAAGAAAACAAAGAGGTTCTTATGAAATTAATAAGAGCAGGTGTGAATTATATAACTTTTTCTGGAGGAGAAGCATTGTTATATCCTAATATTATAGAATTGTTAAAAATAGCAAAACAAAACGGAGTAAAAAGTAAATTAATAACAAATGGTTCTATAATTGCAAATAATGAAAAAATGAGAGAAGCAATAAATTATTTAGATACTATAACATTATCATTAGATACAATTAATGATGATATAAATGAACAAATGGGTAGAGGTAAAAATCATTTTGCAGAAATAAAAAAAGTATTAGATATTTTAAACGGTAAAAATATTAGAATCAAAATAAATACTGTTGTAACAAAATTAAATATTGATTACATAGAAGAACTTGGAGAATTTTTAAATTCTAATTATAAAATAAATGAATGGAGAATATTTAGATTCGCTCCATTAAGAGAATTAGCAAAAGAAAATGAAGAAAAATTTGAAATCACAGATGAACAATTTGAGTCTACTAAAGAAATATTCCAAAAAAATTATAAAAACATAGGTAAAGTAAATTACAGAGATAATGATGATATGGAAAGCAAATATAATCTTGTTACTGCAAATGGAAATATTGTTAGAACAATAAATAAGAAAGATGTAGTAATAGGAAATGCTTTAAATCAAGGAGTTAATGAAATTGTAAAAATAATGAATGAAGATTATAATAGAAATTATTTAAAAGACAAAATTAAAGTGTTAGTTTCTTATGATAATGATAATATATTAAATAGATTGGTTAATACAATAAATAATATAGATTATGCAGAGGTTGTTGCAACTGCTAAAAATTCTGAAGAAACATTTAATAAGATAATGGATAAAAGACCAGATATGGTATTTTCAAAGTTTGACATTAATGTAATAAAAAAATCAGAAGAAAAATTAGAACAAAATGCTCCTGTTTTCAATTTAATAGAAAACGATATAGGGTTAAAAGATTTTCAAAATGCAATGAGAGTTAGTGGAAATAAAATTAATGCATTAGTAAGAGAACCATTTGAAGAAAGAGTAGAGGGAATATTAAAAGACTATAAAGAGTATATTTATAAATAAAAAAACAAGAAATAAGTTTTAAGATAAAATCTATTAACTTATTTCTTATTTTTTTTGTATCTAAGATAGGTTACAAATGTTTTCAAAAATTGTTTTGGAGTAATATTATCCTCATAAATATCAAATATATTAAGCAGTTTGTTTTGAGTTTTTATTGAACGGTATGTGTTTAATGGAACTAACGAACTTCTTATATTTATAGTCCAACAGTAATAATTGCACCTATTACAAGTAAAGTAAAAGTTAAGGCAAAATTGCCTACTCACATTTTTATAAAAGGTGATGCAAAAAGATTACCTAAAAATTCTTTAATTTTACTTGAGCAAATAAGAGTCATTGATAAAGAAAGATTAAGATATTATATAGGAACATTAAATTCAAAAGAAATGCAAGAAGTAGATAAGGGAATTATTATTTCACTAGGAATTGATATTGATAAAGCTACTAAAGATGAAAGTTATTTTGAAAGGATAGCTTTAGAAAAAGAAGAAAAAACAGAATTTATTACAAGAAAACAAGTAGCGTCTTATGGAATAGTTGCAAGAGAAAATTTAAAAAGTTCTGGAAATTTAAAAATAACAAGCAAATTATTCGGAAACTATATTTTGACACTCATGGAACTACATTCTCCCGTTGAAATAGAAAAGTTAGCAGATGAAATAATAAATAATGAAATGTAAATAATAATAATACAAATATTAAAATCTGTTTATAAAAATGAAAAATTTGAATATCATTAAATGAGGTGGCTGTCATGGATATAATAAATGTATTTATTTCAACTAATGATGAGGAAAGAAGAAAAAAATTTAATGAAGTCTGGCAAAAAATAGTTAATTTAAGTATCAATAAATAATCCAACATACAATTTACGAAACCAACATTATATTATAAAATATATTATAGTGTTGGTTCATTTTATTGAGATTTAATTAGAAAGGAATTGATATAAAATGAGCGAAAAATTAAGAGTGGCAATATATTGTAGATTATCTGAAGAAGATAGAAATAAAGAAAATAAGGAGGATGATAGTACAAGTATAAAAAATCAAAAACTTATGCTAGCTGAATATGCAATAAAACAAGGTTGGGAGATAGAAGATATTTATAGCGATGATGACTATACAGGAGCTGATAGAAATAGACCAGATTTTAACAAGGTGTTAAAATTAGCTGAAGAAAGAAAAATAGATATTATTTTATGTAAAAGTCAAAGCAGGTTTACAAGAGAATTGGAATTAGTAGAAAAATACATAAATGGTTTATTCCTTGAATGGGGAATAAGATTTGTTGGTTTGGTTGATAATGCTGATACTAATATAAAAGGAAATAAAAAGTCAAGGCAAATTAATGGACTGGTAAATGAATGGTTTTTAGAAGATTTATCAGACAATATAAAAACTGTTTTAGAAAATAAAAGAAAAAATGGTTTATTTACTGGAGGAATAGCATTATATGGATATAAAAAAGATCCAGATAAAAAAGGGCATTTAATTATAGATGAAGAGGCTGCACAAACAGTTAGAGAAGTATTTAAGTTATATGATCAAGGTTATGGGAAAACAGCAATAGCTAGAATATTGAATAATAGAGGAATACCAAACCCTACACAATATAAATTAGAACAAGGAATTGCATATAAAAAACCTAAAGGAAAAACAGGAACATTATGGAAGTATTCTTCAATTTCAAGTATGTTAACAAATGAGATGTATATAGGAAATATGGTACAAGGTAGATATGGTAGTATTTCATATAAAAGTAAAAAGAATAAACCAAAACCAAAAGATCAATGGGTTATAGTAAAAAATACACATGAACCAATAATTGATATAGAATTATGGAATAGGGTACAAAAAAAAGTAAATAATAATTTTAAACCATTTGAAGGTGGAAAAATAGGAGTATTTGCTAAAAAGTGCAAATGTAAATATTGTGGCTATATTCTAAAAAGTAGTAAAACTCGTGAAGATAGATATTTAAGATGTCCAACAAGACAAATCGATAAATCATCTTGCAAGGGTAGTTTCATATCAGAAAATGTACTTAAAAGGACAGTATTAAAGGAACTGAATTCATTAATAGAACAATATTTAAATGTTGATGAATTAAAAGAAAGTATTATTTTAAAACAATTTAAAAATGAAAAGGAAGAATTGCGAAAAGAAATTTCTCAATATCAAATGACTATAGATAAAAAAACAAAAATTATACAAAATTTATATATGGATAAAATTAATGAAATAATAACACAAGAGCAATTCTTAGAATTTAATAAAAATTTTAGCAAAGAAAAAGAAAATCTTGAGAAAATATTAAATGAGAAAAAAGCTAAATTACAGGATATTGATAATGAAAAAGATGCAATAAATAATAAAAAAGAAGTATTAAAGAAATATACTAATGTAACAGAATTAACAAGAGAAATGGTCGAAAACTTAATAGACTATATAGAAATAGGAAGAAGAGATCCTGTAACTAAGAAGAAACCTATAGAAATACATTGGAAAATTTAATTGTTGTCCCTTCAAAGGTGCAGCAGAACAAAAAGCCAGAGCAACTTATGAAAAATTAATTGATTTATGTCGAGATAATCCTGATGTATTAGACCCATTAAGATATTTAAGAGAAAGGGAAGTAGTACATTTCCAAAGATTTGGAGAAGCACTTCGTGGAGTACAAGATAAACTTGCTATGAGAAAATTTTATATGAATAATAAATGTGATTAATAAAAAGTTCCTATTTTTATAGGAGCTTTAATTTTTAAATTTAAAATTTTCATAAATAAAAAATATTTTCTAGAATTCTAATGAAAATTTCTGAAAGTAGAATAAATCAATTGACAAATGAACAATTGTTTGATAATATATAGCAAACAAGAAATGGAGTTGGTTTATTATGAATAACAAACTAATAGGAGATAAAAATAATATCGTATTTTATACAGACGAAGAAGGAAATACAAAAATAGAAGTAATTTTACAAAATGAAGATGTTTGGTTAAATGTAAATGCGATAGCAGAATTGTTTGATGTACAAAGACCAGCAATATATAAGCATATTTCTAATATTTTTACTGAAGAAGAATTAGAAGAAAAATCAGTGTGTTCCATTTTGGAATATACTGCACCAGATAATAAAAAATATAAAACAAAATATTATAATTTAGATATGATTATATCAATTGGATATAGAGTAAATTCAAAAAAAGCAGTGAAATTCAGACAATGGGCAAACAAAATAATAAAAGAATATATGGTAAAAGGTTTTGCTTTAGATGATGATAGATTTTTAAATGGTGGCAAAGTAAATAGGCAATATTTTGACGAGTTATTAGAAAGAATTAAAGTAATTCGTACAAGTGAAAGAATGGCTTATCAGAAGATAACAGACTTATTTATAGCGACATCTATTGATTACGACAAAAAATCAGAAGAAGCATATACATTTTTTAAAATAGTTCAAAATAAATTACATTATGCAATAACAGGTCATACTGCAGCAGAATTAATTTATAACAGAGTAAATTCAGAAAAAGAAAATATGGGACTAACCACTTGGAAAGAAGCTCCAGATGGGATGATATATAAATACGATGTTAGTATAGCCAAGAACTATTTAAATGAAAAAGAATTAAAAAAGTTAAATAATTTAACCAATTTCTTTTTAGATTATGCAGAATCAATGGCAGAAGAAAATCAAGTTATGACAATGAAGGATTGGATAAATGAAACTGATAATCTTTTAAAATTTAGAAAAAAGGAAATACTAAAGGATTCAGGAAAAATTTCACATAAGCAAGCTGTAGAAAAAGCAGAGAAAGAATATGAAAAATTTAGAGTAAAACAAGATAGAGAGTATATTTCTAGTATGGATGAAATGTATCAAAGATATTTAAAAGAAAACAATAATAAATAAGTAGCAAAGTGAATAATAAATGTGATTAATAACTAAAATGGAGCAGGGGGTAACCTGCTCCATTTCAGAGTTAGCTTCTAATCATTATTTTCGAGAAGCTTTGCTTTTTTTTCATCAGTTAAGCTATTCCATTCCGCTTCATTGTCTTCAGGGTTGACTTCAATAATAGTATTTGTGTCGTTTTCTGATATTCCTCCATTTTCTGCAATCTGGTCATCTTTTCTGACTTGGTCTTCAGATTTTACTTGTGAAAAATCTAGATTATCAAAGTCAGAAATACTTACAGTTCTGTTGCTGTCATCAATGTAGGAAACCTTTACATTGTCGCCTTCTCTTGTGATTGCAAGCTCATCAGAAAGCGAATTTGAGGCTACATACAATTTGGTGTTATCATCACCAATAATCATATAGTAGGTTGTATTACCGTTAGTAACCTGGGAAGATATCCTAGTTACTATTCCTTCGGTATGATACAAATAAGCTTCCTCAGCAAGAGACAAGTTTAGTTTTGCTAAGTAAGCATTGCCCAAATAATTATTGAAATAAGGAAACTAATAACAGTAGAAACTTTGATGTTTTTTTCTCTAATGTTCATTTTTTCCTCTTTCTCTGTGTCTTGTTATTACCAGAAGTAGCTTACTCGAAAATAATATAAGCCTCCTTTCATTTCCTACAGTTATTTAACCATAGGGTATTGAATTAATTTACAATAGTTATTTTATCATATTTTATTCGATAATTAAATTGTATAACATATAAGTTTTACATAATTTGTAAAATAAAAAAACTAATTAAAAAATAAAAAAATAGTGGAATATTTATCTTTTTTGTGATATTATAAGCAAAAATAAGAAAGAAGGATGTTGAAATGAAAAATTATAAAAGAAATACTAGAAGAACTATAGCAATTGTTATGGTTATAATCTTATTATTAGTAGTACTTACAATATTATCATATTATAGAGATGTAGAAATAGTAACAAATATACTATTAAGCTTTTTAATTGCTTGTACTACAGGAGTAGTAATTGAATTAATAAATGATTCAAAAGAAACTGATAGTAAAAAGGTTATAGAGTATAAAAAAGAACTAGAAGAAATGAGAAGAAAAATTAATAAGTTTAAAAGAAATTTGAATTATTTAAAGAAAAATAAATATAGGAAAAATTTTTACCAACAAGCAGATTTATTGATGTGTGAGATAAATTCTTTAAATGAGCAAATAGGATATATTTATGAAAATAAACCAAGAAAGAGTTTAATTAGAAAATTTTTATATAATCAAGAATATAATTTAGAGCAAAAAGAAGCGGCTTGTGATGAAATAAGAGAAGATATTGTAAATGAAGTTAATAGAAAAAATATAATAAGTAAAATAAATCGATACAATAATAGATTAGACAAGCTTTTATATAATATAAATAGAGAATTTGGAATAATGTAAATTAAATCTTAATTTTTTCTAAAAACTATTTATATAAAAAAATATTTCTGGTATACTGTTAAAGTAAAAAATAAAATACAAAAGGAGAAAGAAATGGGAAAAGGAAGAAGAATAATGGAAAAAGAACCAAAGAGAATGACAAGAAAAGAAAAAGGAGATAAATCAAAAGCCGTTAAAATAACAATAATAACAATAGTTGCATTATTTGTTATTTTCACAATTGCTATGATTTTAAATAATTTTATTATTTTGGATAATAATGAAACAACTAATTTAATAATAAATAATACAAATGTTACAGCAAATTTAAAAAACGATATATTAATAGAAAATGATGTTATTTATTTGTCTAAGTCAGATATAGCAAATTTCTTTGATAAACATATTTATTATGATGAAGATATAAATAAAGTAATTACAACTTATGATGAGAAAATTGCAGAAATAGGCTTTGATAATAATTCAATAAATATAAATGGAAAAGATAAACAAATATCAGCTCCTGCAATCAATAAAGGTGATGAAGTATATTTACCAATTTCTGAAATGAGTGATGTTTATGATGTAGAAATTCAAAATATACCAGAAACAAAGGTAATTACTATGGACTCATTAGATAGAGAACAGAAAAGAGCTAAAGTTACTAAAAATGTTTCTGTAAAATCATCTAGTAATTTTATTTCAAGAACAGTAGACAGATTAAATAAAGGCGATGCTGTTATTGTGGTTTCTTCTAAAGATGGTTATTCTAGAATAAGAACTGGAAATGGTAAATTAGGAATAATTAAGACAAATGTTTTAGAACAAGAAACAATTGTAAGAGAAGAAAAAGAAGAACAAAAACAAATAGAAGGAAAGGTAAATCTTGTTTGGGACTATTACTCAGAATATGTTACAGCACCAAATAGAAGCGGAAGTACAATAGATGGGGTAAATGTTGTATCACCTGCATTTTTCTATATTGATGAAGAAGGTAATCTGGAAGAAAATATTGGAGTAGAAGGTCAAAACTATATAACTTGGGCACATAATAACGGATATAAAATATGGCCGATGATTGCAAATGCATATGCAGCGAGAGAAAGTTTAGATATTACTTCAAATATAATGAATAGTTATGAAAATAGAAAAAAATTAATAGAAGATATAATAGAAAAATGTGAAGAATATAATTTAGATGGTATAAATCTAGATTTTGAAAATATGTATGCTGAAGATAAAGATATGTATTCAAGATTTATAATAGAATTAACACCTAGACTAAAAGAAAAAGGAAAGATCTTATCTGTTGATGTTACTGCACCAGATGGTGGAGAAACTTGGTCAATGTGTTTTGATAGACATACAATAGGAGATGTAGCAGATTATATAATATTTATGGCATATGACCAAAATGGAACGTCTAGTACAAAACCAGGAACAACAGCAGGATATAATTGGATTAAACTAAACTTAGTAAAATTCTTACAAACAGAAGAAATAGAACCAGAAAAATTAATACTTGCAGTACCATTTTACACAAGAGTATGGACAACAGATTCTTCAGGTGAAATAATAGGAAATTCAACAATTCCAATGAAAGATATAGATAATGCTATTCCAGAAGGTGTGGAAAAAACTTGGGATGATGAACTGAAACAAAATTATGTAGAATACACAGAAGGTCAAAACAAAAGACAAATATGGATAGAAGATATAGATTCACTAAAAGCAAAAATATCTTTAATAACAGAAAATAATTTAGCAGGAGTAGCGGCATGGGAAAAAGATATGGAAACAAATGATGTTTGGCAAATGTTCAAGGAAGAATTAAATAAATAAAAATCAATTCAAAAAAGATAAAATCACTTGACATTAGAATTCTAGATGTATATAATATTTTAAAAGCACTTTGGAGGTAATTTTGACATATGCAAAAAAAAGATGTATTTTTTACAACTGATGTATACCATAATTTAACAGATGAGCAAATTATAGATAAAGTAAACAATGGAGATGAAGAGGCATTAACATATATCTTAGAAAGGTATAAAGAATTAGTAAATATGAAAGTAAATAAATACTTTATAATAGGAGCTGAAAAGGAAGATACTTTCCAAGAAGGTATGATAGGACTATATAAAGCAATAAAGAACTTTAATAAAGAAAAACAAAATTCTTTTAAATCTTTTGCAAATATATGTATAGAACGACAATTAATTACAGCTATAAAAAGTTCAAATAGACAAAAACATATTCCACTTAATTCATATTTATCATTAAATAAATCTGCCTATGATAATAATGAAGATGATAGTGTCGAATTATTTGAAACTTTTAATAATGGAACAATAGAAGATCCATTAGATACAATAATGAAGCAAGAATATTATAAAGAAGTAGAAAACGCAATAAATAAAAATTTGAGTAAATTTGAAAAGCAAGTATTAGAAAGATTTTTAAAAGGTGAAAGTTATGTAAAAATTGCAGAAAAACTAGATTCACCTGTAAAATCAGTCGATAATGCAATCCAAAGGATAAGAAAAAAAGCAATCAAAAATATAACAAACCAGCCTTCATAGGTTGGTTTTTAATATTAATAGAAATATGAAGAAATTAAAGAAAAAACGTTTAAGATTTTCTAGACAAACAAAAAATATAGTGTTATACTTCTTAAAGAAAAATTAGAAAATATAAAAAACAGTGGGAGGAATTCAAATGTTTAATAATGAAATAGATAATGGTGTAAAAATAAAGGTATTAGGAGTAGGTGGAGGAGGAAATAACGCAGTATTACATATAATAAACAAACAAGTAAAAAATATTGAGAATTATCTAATTAATACAGAAATGGGAATATTAAATAAAATTAATTATAGAAACGTATTACAAATAGGTAAAGAAACAACAAAGGGGCTAGGAGCAGGAGCAAATGAAACAGTTGGAGAACAAGCAGCTAGAGAAAACAAAGAAGATATAGAAAATATTTTACAAAATACAGACATGTTGTTTATAACAGCAGGTATGGGAGGTGGAACTGGAACAGGTGCTGCACCAGTAGTTGCTGAAATTGCAAAAGAAATGGGAATATTAACAGTTGGAATTGTAACAAAACCATTTATGTTTGAAGGAAAGCTAAGAAAAATGAGAGCAGAATATGGAATACAAAAGCTACAAGAAAATGTAAATTCTTTAATTGTTATTCTAAATGATAAGCTACTTAAAGTATCAAATAAAAATACTCCATTAAAAGAAGCTTTTTCTCTAACAAATGATGTAGTAAAACAAGGAATACAAAGTATAACAGATTTAATAACAACAGTAGGACAAATAAATCTTGATTTTGCAGATATAAAAACAATATTTAGCTATAAAGGAAAAGGATATATGGGAATAGGAACTTCAGAAGGAGAAGCAAGAGTAGAAGAAGCAATAAAACAAGCAATAGAAAACCCATTAACAGAAAACACTATAGATGGAGCAAAAGGTGTAATATTTAATGTGACAGGTGGAGAAAATTTAAGTTTATCTGAAATAGATAGTGCAATAAAAGTAATAAATGACAAAGTAGATGATGATGCAAATATTATATTTGGAACTGTTATAGATGAAAATTTAAAAGATGAAGTAAAAGTAACAGTAATAGCAACAGGAATAGAACAAAATAAAAAAGATGGGGCTTCCAACGGGAATTGAACCCGTGACCTCTACCTTACCAAGAATAAGGTGCGAGTGATATGTATAAATAAAAAATGATATGTATAGTTACGGAATACATTGAAAAATAAGGGATAAATCAAACATTAAAAAATTCTAATTTATAATTATGATTTTTGAAAAAGAATTTTTTTAGAAATTTTTTAGAAAAGTATAACAGGTATATCTATTATGAAAAATAATAAAAATAGAGATATTATATTGTATAAATAATGTAATATATGTAATTTTATATATGAAATATAAAGAAACAATATAAAAAGAATAATTACAATAATATGTAATTTATTACAAAAATAATGTAATAAAAGTAAAATACTTAACTATAAATACTAGTTAAGTATTTTTGTTGGAAAGTAATACATTTTTATATACTATTTTAGGATAATTAATATATAAAATTAGTATAATGGAAGAAAGGAGAATTAGAAAATGTCAATTTATACAATTAATGAATTAGTACCAGTATTAAAAAGAGGTCATAAAACTATTTTAAAATATGTAAAAGAAGGAAAATTACCTTCAAGTAGAGTAAATGGAAGATACTTAATAACAGATGAAGATATAAAAATTTTTTTAGAAGAAAATAAATATACTTAAAATTTCATATAAGTTTTAAACATACTTTATATATCTTAATTATCAGAATGACATCAGATGAAATTTTATAATTAATTAAATAAATTATATATCTATGATATAAAAATGTATCAGATTTTATTGTGAAATTGTTTTAAAACAGCCTATTTACAAAGATGAAATGATGTTTTAATATTAAATAAACAAATGAAAAATGTTTATTTGTCAGACATTTAGAGAATTTATTTTATTATTTTGATAAATTCTCTACCCTCATTTTATTTTAGAAAGTAGGTGTTATAAATGAAGATATATTTTTATAATTTAATTTTAAATAGTTCGTGAACTCTCTATTGTTAAGCAGTAGAGAGTTTTATTTTTGAAATTTATATAGGGAGATGAGAATATGGAGTTAGAAAAAGCAAGTAAAGAAGAATTGAAAAAAGAAGCAGTAAAAAGATTAGAATTATTAAAAATGAACAGAAATATTATTAAAGAATTTGAAGAAGAAAATATTTTAAATAAATCAGAAGGAAGATTAGGAATATTATATTGGTTAGATGAAAAAGAGCAAAGTATGGTAAAAGAATATGAGAAAGAAAATGATGTTTTAGTATATCATATTATTAAAACATATACTTTAGATATTGGAAAAATATATGATTTATTATATTTAACAGATGAAAAAGAATATTGGGAAGAAGAAAGATTAAGATTAGAATCTGGGTATGTTTTATCACATAGTATATCACAATTTAGTGAAAGTGGAGACATATTTGTAGAAAATAGAAATGGCGGTTTAGTTAGAATTTACTAATGTAATAGTTGAATAATTAAAATTTAATAAGTAGAGTAAAAACAAAGGAGAGATTAGAAAATGGATAAAAAATTAGTAGAAAAATTAGAAGAATTAAATACAGAAGAGTTAATGAGCTTATTAGTAAAGAAAATGGGCTATGAATTTTCAAAAGAAAATATTATTGAAGAAAAAAGCAAAGATTACACGCAAAGAAAAGAAGAAATATATTCAGGATATTTGAAAGGGTTTGATGAAGAATTTGAAACTCATATAAAAAATAGAATAAAAGAAACACCATTATTAATGGAATTATTTAATAAATTTGCAGAAGAAATATATAAACCAAATACAATACAAGAAATATCAAATAAAATTTGTTCAAGAATAGAAAGTGAATTAGATAAAACATTGAATAAAGAACAGAAAAAATTATTTGAACAATGGAAATTTTGTGAAGATAAACTTTCAAATGATTTAGCAGAGCAAAGTTTTATATATGGATATTTAATTAGTACAGAATTAAGAGAAGAGGCACGAAAACAATATCCATACAAAGAAAAAGAGTAGTTATAAAATACTACTCATCAGATTTATTACTATTATCTAAAAGAAAAGATAAGAAACGGTCGAAATATTTTTTATCTTCTTTGGATAAAGAATTATATTTACTATATAGTTCAGCAGATTTTTTAGTTTCAGAATTAGAGGAAAGATATTTAGTAGGTGTAGGAATATCAGTTATTCCTAAAAGATAATCAACAGAGCAATTAAAATAATTAGCAAGTTTAATAAGCATATTAGGTTGGGGAAAAGAACTACCTAATTCATAACGAGAGATAAGTTCTTGGCTAACTTCTAAATCAGTACTTAATTTAACTTGTGTAATATGTCTACTTTCTCTTAATTTTTTAAGATTATCTAATCTATTTATTACATTACTATCGTTCATAAATCTATCCTCCTAAAATTATAGAAACATTATATAAGTATTTCTCATAATAAAATGCAAAAATATTCATAACAAATATGAGAAATACTTGTAAAAAATACAATTAAATGATATACTTTCAACAAAAAGAGTTGGAGGTATGTATCGTGGAAAGAGAGGAAAACAAATTGTTTAAATTCGCGACCAAAGAATTAAGTCAAGATGCTTTTATATGCTGGTGTATAAACTGGTTTAATTACAAAGAAAGTGTAAAGGGAAATAAAGACAAAGAAAAATTAGTTAAAATGTCAGAAGAAATTTTGAATAAAATTTTGGAAAATACAGACATTAACAGTTCTCATATAAAAGAGGTAAAAATAATAAGACAGTTTGAAAATATTGATATTACATTGGTTATAACAACAAAATCATCAAAACAATATATAGTTATTATAGAGGATAAAGTAGGTGCTAATCTAAATGAACACCAACAACAAGATTTATATGTAGGTAAATTAACAAAAGCACTAAAAGATAATAAAGAAAAACAAGATTTAATAGGTGTAACAGAATTTAATGAAAAAAATATTATACCTGTATTTTGGAAAACTAGTGTATGGAACGAAGAAAAAGAAAAATTACAAAAAGAATTGAGCAAGAATATTGGAAAAGAAGTAGTATGTATTAATGGAAATGATACATTAGAATTATTGAAAGATTATATAAAAAGTTCAGAAATAGTAGAAGATTTTTATATTTGTTTACAAGATTATTTAAGAATAAATAATCAATTACTAGAAGATGAATATTGTGTGAAGAAGATAGTAGAAAATGAAAAAATAATAGAGGGAACAACATTTTCAAAGAACTATTATGTATATAACTGCTTTTCAAAATTAATAGGAAAAGAATATACAGGAAAAAGCCACCCACAAACTGGTGGAAAAGTTTTAGATAAATTAAGTAAAAGAATATTAGAAGAAAAAGTTTTAAATAAAAGTAATAAGTTAGAAAGAAGAAATAATAAAGAAAATGTTGTTGCTGTTGATACTATTAGATTTTTCAATTTTGGAACAAGTTACAAGAATAGATTATCAAAAGATAATAAAAAATGGTATGAAGAACTAGAACAAAAAATTGTAGACAAAGGAGAATTTTATACTAATTTAAGATACATATATTTATTTGCTAGAAAGTTAAATGTTTTTAGAAAAGAACAATATGAGTTTTTAGGACTTTATAAATTAATTGATTATGATAAGAAAAATAAAACTAGAATATGGGAGAAGCAGGAATTACCTCATAATACAGTACCATTAAATGAAGATGAAATAATAAAGGTAATTAAAGGTATAGAGAATAAATAGAAAAGAGTTAGAAATGGAAAAATTAAAGCAAACATTTAGTAATTTTTATATAGATAGTAGCAATAAATATGTTTATGAATTTTTGAAAAATATTACTGACAGAAAAAATGATTATTCAATAGTAATAATAAGTGGAAAAAACGGAATAGGAAAAACACACTTAATGGTGGCACTTGAAGAAAATATAAAAGACAAAGAAAAAGTAATAAGAATATCTAGTCAATATTTAAAGAAGAAAATAATAGAACAAATAAAAAATGAAAATTTAGACAATTTATTTAATAAAATAGATATTCTTATTATAGAAGATATACAATTTCTATTTTCTATGGAAAGATTAGAAGAAGAATTTTATAAATTGATTAGAAAGTTTGCAAGTGAAAATAAAATGGTTTTAATGACAATAGATAAAGAGAAAAATACAATAAAAAACATTGGTTTAATTAAAAGAATTATGAAAATTGACAAAAGTAAAAGTGTAATATTAAATATAAAACCCAAAATAACTAATAAAACCAAAATGAAAATAATTAAAGATTTTAATAGTATAAATCATAACAATATGACCAAAAACGAAATAACAGAATTAGCTAAAAAATGTAATAACTTTCAAGAACTAAAAAATGAATTAAATAATAAAGAAATATTATTTAATGTAAATAATGTTATTTAGGAAAAGAGTTGGAAATGAATAATTATTTTGAATTTAATGAAGAAGAATTTAGAAAAGAAATGTTAGAAATGTTTAATTATAAAGAAGATCCACTTTATGATAAAGATTTAGACATAATGTGTAACTTGAAAATTCGAAGAAAAGATTTAGGAAAAGAAAAGACTTTAAAATATAAAGTAAATAAAGAAATAAGACAAATAAAGCTACGTATTCCAAAAGAAATAGAAAATGGACAAAGTATAGTTTATATCAAAGAGGGAGAAAAGAAAAATAATAAATATGGAAATTTGATAGTTACAATTAAAATTAAATAGTTTTAATATAACAGATGATATGAGAATACAAACAGAGGTATTTTAAGATTAAAATAATATAGTTTTATAGGTAAAAATATGGATGATTTTGAAAATAAAATATTAAAAAAAGAAAAAGAATTAGAACAAATAGTAAATAAAGAAAAAGTATTGATAATAGTTAAAGGAAAAATGTTAAGTGGGAAAACGACATTAGTTTTAAATTTTATAAAAGAAATGTTAATGAAAGAAAATATAAAAATATTATTTTTTAATCTTAACATAGAGAAAAACTTAATATTTAAAGAATTAGAAGAAAAATATATTAATAAAACTCTTTATATAGGTAACAACACAGAACTTATAAATATAAAAGAAATAATAAGAAAAAGTATAGAAAAAGTGCATAAAAATGGTATTAATTTAATAGTAATGGATAGTTTGTGGACTATTCAAGTAGACAAATCTTTATTATTAAGTAGAAATGATGAAGAAAAATATATTTTAGAACATTTAAGGATATTAAGTAAAGGCTTGAAAATTCCTGTTATAATAACACAGGATGAAAGGGGAAAAGATTTAGAAATTATGACATTAAATGAAAAATATAATATGAATATAGATGATTATACATATTCAGTAAATGACAAAGAAATAACTTTTGAGGAATTTTTAGAAGAATATAAAAAATTATTTAGAACAGACATAGCATTTATAAGAGCAAAAGAAAGATTAAAAGAGAAATTAAATGAAACAGAATTTGCTAATTGGAACATCATAGGAAGAAAAGAAAATAAACACTTAAAAGTTACTAGAAAAAATATAAAAGGAAATAAATAAAATGAAAGTAAAAAATGGAATAATTGGTTTTGTCGTTGGAGATACAATGGGTGTACCAGTCGAATTTAATAGCAGAGAAAGATTATTATTAAACCCAGTAACAGAGATGTTAGAATATGGAACGCACAATATGCCAAAAGGTTGTTGGAGTGATGATACATCAATGACATTAGCAACAATGGATTCGATAATAAAATGTAAAGAAATAAATACAAATGATATGGCAGATAGATTTATAAAATGGTATAGAAATGGAGAATATACGGCAACTGGAATAATGTTTGATATTGGAACAACTACTAAGCAGGCACTTATAAAATATCAAAGAGGAATTGATATAGCAAGTAAATGTGGTGGAGAAAGAGAATACGACAACGGAAATGGTTCAATAATGAGAATGCTACCAATAGCATATTATTGTTACTTAAAGAGTTTAGAAGATACAGAAATATTAAAAATAGTAAAAGAAGTTTCTAGCATTACACATAGACATCAAATTAGCATATTAGGTTGTTATATTTATGTAAGACTAGCAATGGAACTATTAAAAGGAAAAGAATTATTACAAGCATATCAAGAAATAAAAAAATTAGATTATTCATATTTTACAGAAGATACAATATACAAATATGAAAGAATAATAAATAATGATATCGGACTTTATAATATTAATGAAATAAGTTCAAATGGATATATTGTAAGTACATTAGAAGCAGTTATATGGACTTTAATTAATAGTAAAAGTTTTAATGAAACAATTATAAAAGCTATTAATCTTGGAGAAGATACAGATACAATTGGAGCTTGTGTAGGTGGACTAGCAGGAATATATTACGGAATAGAAAATATTAATCAAAAATGGAAAGACAATATTTTGAGATATGACTATATAATAAATATATGTAAGGAATTTGAAAAAGTAATAAATAAATTATAAGAAAGAGGATAAGAAATGGAAGAAAAGAAAAATAATAAGGTAGTAAAAGTTATAATATTAATAGTTATAATAATAGCATGTATAGGAATTGGTATAGGTATATCATACTTTTTCATAAATAAACAAAATGAAAATAAACAAGGAAATAGCGAAAGCAATGAAGATGTGATTTTAAATTCACAGGTTGGAAAATTATCAGAAAAAAGTTTTAATAATATGAAATCAAATAATGAAAAATTAGAGGAAACACAAAAAGAAATTTTAGAATATTATGACAATGATTATTTTGAAATTTATTCAACAGAAGCATTACAAAAATATCCACAAGTATTCAAAGACGCAAAATTAAAGATTACACCATTAGTAGTAAAGAAAATAATAAAATCAACAGATGAAGAATATGAGGTGCTAGTTTCTGGTGGATATACTATGGAACAGTCAACAGAAGAAATAGAATATGCTTTAAAAGGAAAGCAATTAGAAGAAAGACTAATAGAAGGAGAATGTATTCAAGTATATGGAAAATATACAGATGTAAATACATATCAAGTAGATGGAAAAAGTTATACAGTACCAACTATAACTCCAATAAATATAGTTAGAGGTGATGAAAATAGGTTTAGTTTCGATACAATTAATACAGTGGCTAAATATATATTTGGAAATGATATAAAAGTTACTGAACCGTCTGACGATGACTTTTTAAACGATTGGGAAGATAACGATATGCAAGTTGATTATTATAAAGTTACATTAGATAATCAGTCAAATGCTAATTTTAAATCTTTTAAAATGTATGAAAATACTGGATATATTGATTATAATAGAACAGAAAATAATTTATCAGATAATGTTTCAAAAACATTAAGAGTGTCATCAGATTTTGAACACTTTATAGTTGAAACAAGAGATAGTAAATTAAATAAATATTATATTGATTATTTTGATAAATCTTATAATAAGTTATGGAGTAGAGAATTTGACTGTAAACTGACAACTTCATCAGTTTCTACAATGGACTATACAACTGAAAAGATGGCTATTGTAGTAGATAATGATTTGTATTTAATAGATTTAGAAACAGGAGAAGATATTATAGAACCTGTTATAGTAGGAACTAAAATGAAAGTAAATATGTTTGATGATGGAATAGTATTAATAGGAAATGAAAATAAAGACACAATAATGAAAGTAGATTTTAACGGAAACATTTTATATAGAGTAAATGCAGATACAAGTATGTCCATATCAGATGTTTATACACAAATAGTAAATAGTAAATTAGTTATAAGAATAATAGGTATGTCAAATGATGAAAATATTCAAAATACAAAAATGCTTGAAAAATATTTGGTTTTAAATGAAGATGGAAGTATAGAATATTCAACAAATGAAACTGAACGAATATAATAGTTTGTTTACAGATTTATTGATTAATGTAATACAATAAATATTCTAATACATAATTAAAATTTTATGAAATGTTAGAGTTCCAATACAGACTTAAAAACTATTTAAAATCTCTTGAAATAAATGTATTACAAATGGTTTACGATTTACATTTAATGTATTATAATAAACAAAAAGAAGGAGATTTTGTTTATGAATACAGTTCAACCAATAAGAGATAGAGAAAAGTTAGAAGAAATGAAGGAAGAATTAAAAAAGAAAGGAACAAGAGATTATTTAATGTTTCTAACTGGTATAAATTCGGGTATGAGAGTATCAGATATAGTAAAGTTAAATTATGATGATGTTAGAAATCAAGACAAAACTATGAAACAATACATAACAGTAATTGAGACTAAAACAAAAAAATTAAAGAAAATCCCTTTGTGTAATGATTTACTTGTAGAAATGGAGAAATATACAAGAAATATGACACAAAGGGAATATTTATTTAAAAGTAGAAAAGGAGAAAATAAACCAATAACTACTACACAAGCATATAGAATAATAGTAGAAGCAGGAGAAAAGATAGGTTTAATGGAAATAGGAACTCATACAATGCGTAAAACTTTTGGATATTGGCATTATCAACAGTTTCATGATGTAGCATTACTTCAAACTATTTTCAACCATTCAAGTCCTTCGATTACTTTAAGATATATAGGAATAAATCAAGAAAAAATAGATGATAGTTATAGAAACTTTAGTTTATAATTAAATTAAAAAAAAGAAGGTTTTAAATCAAATCTTCTTTTTTGAAAATTTTTTTAGATATTTTGTGTGTTGATTTTGTAACCATTTTTCTAATTCATTATCAGAAAGAGATTGTCTTTTTTTGTTCAAATTATTTTTAAATTTAGAAAATGCATTTAATCTGTCATTTTGTAATAATTTTTCTCCATTTTTTATTTTTGGTCTTTTTAAAAAGTCAGTTATTTGCTTTATTATTTTTCGTACTTCAGTAGAAGATGTACTTTGATTCATTTTTTTGTAAAATTTGTTCTTGCAAGTAAGTGTACAAAAATGTTCATCTTTTCTTTTTTTAGTAATAAAGTATTTACCGCATTCTTTAAAAGAACATATAGAAACTGCCTTATTTGATAGAGAGATTTGATATATTGAAGCATAAAAAAGAGATTCTATTGATGAAATAGTATAAATATAACAATAAGGTTTTAATCTTTTGCCAAAATAACTAAAATGAGAATATCTTGTAATACTAGAAGGCAAAATTATGCTAGGGTTATTAAATATTTTATAGCCGTTCTTGGTAGAAGTTGAAATAAAAATATCAGTTATTTGTTTTTTTAATTTATACAAAATATTAATTTCCGTTTCTAAAATTCTTCTTGTATAGGAATTATATTCTTTTAAACCTTCATTAGATAACTTCTTATCAAATTTAATAGTATTTTGATATAAGTTCATTGCATTTTCTATATCATATATTATAAAAATATTATTTTTTGATTTTAAATATAGTTGAAGATAAAGAAAATCAAGATAAGTATCAGTTTTACACATTTCAGTAGCATCTGTAATATTGTTTTTAGTAATTTCAATATAATGAGAAATATTTTCACAATCATTTAATATGTTGACAATGATATTTCCTATTGAAATTTTGTTTTTCTTATAATGTATATTTTTGAGTTTTAAATATCCTTTTATTTTTAATCTCACAATATGCATTTTTGTTAGTAGTTCGATTTGATATTTCAGAGTTCTAATAAAAGTTATCCTGTAGTGTCCAAGTCTAATGGGGAGAATTTTACTTAATATATTTTTTGATATAAAATCAATAGTTTCTTTAGGAAATGTATCATAAGCCAAAATTTTTTCAATGAAATCTACAGAAAGTATTTCTTCAAAACTAATATTATCCAATTTTTTATTCATCAAATTTCCTCCTTTAAAAATTTTTCCAATATAATTTTAGTAGAAAATTATTTGAAAGTCAATAAAATCAAATAAATTTTGTCGCAAATACAGTAAAATATTTTTGTCGTATTATAGACCGACAATAACTATTGAAGTAAAATTATATAAAAAGCAAGAGGAGGTGAAAAAATATGATTACTTTAAAACCAAAATGCTACATAGATGATTTAGATATAGAAATCAATTCTGAATTAACTTATGTAGAGGGAATAGAATTAATTAGAAAAATATATGACTGTATAGAAGTAGATGAGACTATTCCTAAAGGTACAATTACAATATTTTTTAGAGACTGGTCATACAGTGTGCCAATATCTAAAAAAGATAATTTTAGAATTCAAAAGTTATTAAAAGTTTTAGGGTACGACAGACAATATGTTGAAAGTATCTATGAATTTAATAATTTTTTAGATTAAAAAAGAAAGGAGTGGATTTATTATGCCACAGAAAATTAAAGTTGGAGAACTTGAAACTCAAAAAAATAAAAATTTAGGAGTTGACCTATTAATTGGTGAAATACCCCAATTAATAAGACCAACTAGCTCTAAAAAAGAAAAAATAATAGGTATTAACCAATACAAAGATGAAAAAGGTAATGTCTTATACGAAGTAGTAAAACAAAGAGAAGGAGAACCTTACGTTTGTAGACAACCTATTGGAAATGGAGATTATGAATATTCTATAAAAAATGTTAGAAGGGTAATTTATAATCTTCCAGCAGTTTTAGAAGCAATAAAAAAGGGAGAGGTTATATTTATAACAGAAGGCGAATCAAAAGTAGACACTCTTTCTGAATTGGGAATAACTGCAACTACGGTATTTTCAAAATATACAAATAAATGGAAAGAGTACTACAACCAATTCCTAGATGGTGCTAGAGGAGTTATAATACTTCAAGATGATGACCAAAATGGAATCGAATACGCTAATAATACCTATACAACATTAAAAGAAATGTTTTCAGAAGATAAAATAGGTATAATGCCAATTACGAGCATTTGTCCTGAAATAAATAAACAAGGTGCAGATATAACAGATGTAAGAGAATTAATGCAAGATGATGAAAAACTAAATTTAATTTTAAAAACAATAGCAAGTCAAATATAAAAAAATTAAAATAAGAAAAGATATGTAATATATGTTAGAAGTTATCAGAATAAAAATAGAAGCAAGTTTATGAAAATTTAATATAGTTATATATCTAAAATTTAAAATAGACAAGCTATTAAAGTTAAAGAATATATTTACAAACTTATGTTTGAAGTATATTATAATAAAAAAAGAGCTTAAAAAATTGCCCGTTTCAAAGCTCTTTTAAACCAAATAAGTAGATAAATATAATATGAAACTATTATATTTTCCTATTATTATATATAAATTATAGAATAAATTTAGGAAAATATCAAGTAAAATATTGTATTTATCTCCTTAAAAATATTTAAAGAAGGGAGATAAAGAAAAAATGAGTAGTAATATTTGGCAAGAAATTAAAGAAGAATTAACAGCTAAAGAGGTGGTTGAACACTTTTTAGGACCACCTCAAAAAATAAGTGGTAGTAGTTACTTCTGGAGCAGTCCTTTTAGAAATGGAGATACTGACCCATCATTATCAGCAAATGATACATATATAAAAGATTTTGGTGGAGAGTTTGCAGGAGATATTTTTGAATTTATAACACAATATAAAAATGTTAGCAAAAAAGAAGCTTTAGAAATATTAAAAGCAGAATTTGATTTAGATATTGACATTAAAAGTAAGACAACAAATAAAAGAAGAACAAGCAAGAAAATCAAAGTAGAACCTAACATACCAAAAGTAAATTTAATAGAAGGAAAAAAAGTACCACTAATATACAATATGTTTGATAATGTTAGTTTTAAAATAAAACCAACAGGTCGGGCAAATAGGTGGAATTAAAAAAAGAATAAAAGATTTAAAAATGCTACCATATTCATTAGAACAATTAAAAAAGAAAATGAGTGAAGGTTTTACTTCAATACCAGCAGGAATAAAAAATAATAAGGAATGGGAAGAAAAAGAAGCCTTTATACAAATATTTATGGTTGATATAGATAATTGTATAAAAAATGGTAAAGAAAAGGAAGAAATAGAAGTAGAAAATACTAGACATATAACAGTTGACAAAATTGTTAAATATTGTGAAGAAATTAATTTACAACCTACTTTTATATACTACACATTATCGCATAATGAAGAAAAACAACATAGATTTAGATTAGTTTATGTGTTAGAACACGAAGTAAGAGATAAAGAAATAGTACAAGCAATATATCAATTTTTAATTGAAAAATTTAAAAAATATAATCTTGATGAATCAACAGTAGATTTAAGTAGGATGTTTTTGGGTGGTAAGAAAATAGCGTATTCAAGCGATAAATTTTACAAAGTAGAAGTTAAACAAGAAGAAGCAAAGGGTGTTGAAGTAGCAGAAATTATAGGGAGTGAAGAATTTGAATTTGAAAAATATTCAAAAGCATTAGAAAATACCCCTTATGTTATTGGTAATGATACTTTATGGAGAGTAGGGACACAAATCAATTCTCCTATTAGTAATTTTTTAGCAGTAATAGATGAACAGGTAAATTATAATAATGGTAGAGATATTTTAACAGATTATAAAGTTCGTGGAATTATTATAAAAAATCATAAACAATTACCTGTAATAAGAATTAATAAACAAGAATTAGAGAGTTTTAGCTTTGTATTAAATTCAAAATGGAAACTAGAGGCGATAATATCAGCAGGTCAAACCAATAAAGACAGGATGAGGGAAGTTACACAATTAATAAGCAAAGATGAAGTTATAAACAAAGAAGTATATTCACATACAGGTTTTATAAGAATAAACGGACAATTAGTCTACTTATATCATAATGGGTTTATAGGTAATGAAAATCAAGAAGAAATAGAAGTAGATTTATCAGAGGACAAACTAGAGCAATATAATTTTACAAATAAAGATTTTGATATAGAAGATAGTTTAATAACAAGCTTTTCTATATTAGATTTAGCAGATATAAAAATAACAATTCCTTTACTTGCAACAACATATTTAGCACCATTAACAGCAATATTTCAAGAAGAAGATATCAATGTAGATTATATTTTATGGCTAGAGGGAAAGACAGGAACAAGAAAAAGTTCAGTAACAGCAATGATATTATCTCATTTTGGTAGATTTTCAAGAAACAATTTCCCTTGTTCATTTAGAGATACATTAAATAGTCTGGAAAAAAAGGCATTTATCTTAAAGGATAATATTAATGTTATAGATGATTATAACCCAGAAGTTTTAGGAAGTAGAAAACTAGATATAGCTGAAAAATTATTTGGTATGTATGGAGACAGGGCAGGGAGAGACAGAATGAGCCAAGATGGAAAGACTTTAAAGAAACCTTATATAGCAAGAGGTTTATGTATTGTAACAGGAGAAAGTTTTCCAAATGTAGCACAAAGTAGACTAGCCAGAGCAATAATAGTTGATATTAAAAAAGATAGTATTAATCTAAATAAGCTAACAGAATTACAAGAAAATAAAGAAAAATTAAATTATTGTATGAAAAAATATATTGAGTGGGTTATCGAAAATGAAAAAGATATAAAAGAATATGCTAAAAATAAAATGAAAGAACTTCAAAATAGAACACAACATAATGGAATACACGGAAGAACAAATGAAGCAGTAAATGTTATGACAATAGGTTTTAGCTTATTTTTAAAATTCTTAAATTCTTATGAAATTATATCAGAAGAACAAGAAAAAGAATTAGAAGAAGAAGGATATATAACATTAGACAAAGTAGCTGAACAACAAGCACAAGAAATTGATGAAAGTAGCCCAATTAATATGTTTATATCAGCAATAGAGCAACTTTATACAACAGGTAGAATTTATTTAAAAGATTATAATGACTGTACTATCACAGAATATGATAACACAACATTAGTAGGGTATGTAGACAATAAAACAGATGAAGGAGTTTATTATTTTTTTCCAGATCTAATCTATAATCAGGTGGTTAGATTTTACAAAGAACAAGATTTAAAATTTCCTATTTCTAAACCAGCACTATGGAAGTATTTAGATATGGAAGGATATTTATATAAAACTCCGAAAAGCACTAGAAGAACAGTAAGAAGAAAAGTACCAAATACAGATAATGATTTACCATTTATTCCAATACTTCAAGAGAAGATGAGAAATATCTACTTAAAACCAAGAGTAGATAAAGTTTAAGAAAATTACAAAATAAAAATGTAATTTTAAATCAAAATGTAATTTATGTAATTTATAGAACTTAATATTTCTATTTTAAAATTACATAAATTACAAAAAAAATTATATATAAGAAGGTGTTATATGTGGCAGATGATATAAAAAGCAAGATGTTTAATGAATATCCTGACATAGTAGGAGTTAATGAAATGAGAAAAATGTTAGGAAATATAGGAAGAACAACAGCATATAAGTTGTTAAAGGAAAAAATCATATATTCAAAAAAAGTAGCAAGAGAATATAAAATACCTAAAATATGTATAATAGAATATTTGTTAAGTTCATAAATAGTAGCTAGATTTATCTATTTATGATATAGTATTAGTGTAATAGATAAATCTAACCTGTTATACGGAAAGGAGAGAAAATTGGTAACAGGTAGTTTACAAGTAAAAAATGGAACATATTATGCAGTTTTAAGTTTCTTTAATAAAGATAAAAATAAATGGGACCAAAAATGGAAAACTACAAAAATAAAAAATAAAAAAGGAAACAAAAAACTAGCAGAAAATAAGTTAAAGAAAATTTTAGAAACTTTTGAAAAGGAACTTGGAGAGGAAGAAAAGAAAAAAGAGGAAGAACTAAAAGAAACACCGTTTAGTAAAAGATTAAAGGAAAATAAAAATAAATCATTTTTAAAATATCTTTTAGAATCTATTGAAGAATTTAAAAATAATATTGAAGTTACTACTTACGATAATTGGAAACAAATGTATGAAGGGAGAATAACAAATTTTTTTACACCATACAACGAATTAAAAAAAGTTATGGACCAAGAAGTAAAAAGAAAAACTAAATATAAAAAGCCAGTAACAATAGCTAATATAACTCAATTTGATTTAGAAGATTTTTTTAGTTGGTTATATAATTGTGATTTAAAAAGTTCAACAGTAAAAAAATATTATACTTTATTTAGTCTGGTTTTTGATAGAGCAATAAGACAAAAAATATTTACTTTAGATACTAACCCAATGAAAGATATAAAAAAACCAGTTGTAAAACCGTATATAGCAGATTTTTATACAGCTAAAGAACTAAAACAACTATTTGAAATAGCAAAAGGAGATGTTTTAGAAATTCCAATTATAATAGCCGTTCATTATGGCTTAAGAAGAAGTGAGACTTTAGGTTTAAAATGGAATGCAATAGATTTTGAAAACAATACTATAATAATTAAACATACAGTAACTAAGGTTACAGGGTGTGGAGAAAAACAAGTAATAGTTTCAAAAGATTTAACTAAAACAAGTAGTGGTTATAGAACAATGCCATTAACAGAAGAAGTAAAGAAAAAATTATTAGAACATAAAGAAAAAATAAAAGAAAATAAGAAACTATTTGGAAATACTTATATACAACAAACCAAAGACTATATATGTGTTAAAGAAAATGGAGAACTAATAAAACCAAATCATTTTACGAAAAGATTTAAAAAAATAATAAGAAGGAATCCAATAAAAGAAGTAAGATTACACGATTTAAGACATAGTGTAGGTAGTTTGTTAGCTTTAAAAAATGTAAATCAAAAACTAATTCAAGATTATTTAGGACACGCAAATATTAGTTCATCAAATATCTATATGCATTTACAATATCAAAGTAAAATGTTTTCTTCGGATATTATAGAAAGTGAATTAGTAAAATAAAAAATGTATATATCTATTGGCACTAGATATATACATCAGACATTTTTTAGAAAATATAATAATTTTTTAGAAAAAATTATTAAAAAGTGGGGCTTCCAGTGGGAATTGAACCCACGACCTCAGCCTTACCATGGCTGCGCTCTACCTACTGAGCTATAGAAGCATATATAATAATTTTTTTAGAAAATTTTTTAGAAAAACCATTTTTATTAAAAATTTATAGCAAAAATTAATAAATAAAATGAATTTTCTACATAAAGATAAACGGCTAAAAACATTGATTTTGTAGTGTTTTATTAGTTTATATATTTTAGCATTTATACAAAATTTTACAATGGTATTTGAGTTATGGCCTCTACCTTACCAAGGTAGCACTCTTGCCAACTGAGCTATGGAAGCATGAGATGTTTCCTTTACATATATTTATGTTGCATTTAAGACAAACTTTTAGAAATTATATAATAAAATTTTGAAAAAGTAAACAAATACTATTGACTTTTTCTAAAAAAAATATTAAACTATTTACATAAGATAAAAACAAGTAAGAGAAAAGTAGAATAGAAATTACTTTTAGAGAGAATTAGTCATAGGCTGAAAGCTAATTTAAGGAAAGCTATTCGAAAACTAACTCTTTGTTTCTAGTGAATAAGCTAGACGTTTTGAAGATACGTTATAATCTTTTAAATTAAGTTAAAAATAGGATGGAACCGTGTTAAAAATAGCACTCCTATGGAAATTAAAGTCCATAGGAGTTTTTTGATGTGAAGATATATGAGCAAAAGAAACATTCAAATGGACAAAGGAGGTTTTTTGTATGATTAAAGTTAGTTTAAAGGATGGCTCTATTTTAGAAGTAGAGGAAAAAAGTACCGTTTTGGATGTGGCTAAAAAAATTAGTGAAGGTTTAGCAAGAGTGGCTACTTGTGGAGAAGTTGATGGAGAAGTTAAAGACCTAAGATATGAATTAGAAAAAGAATGTTCTTTAGTAATTCATACTTTTAAAGAAGATGATTTAGAAGGCAAAAAAGCATATTGGCATACAACTTCACATATAATGGCACAAGCAGTAAAAAGGTTATTTCCAAATGTAAAACTTGCAATTGGACCTGCTATTGAAAATGGTTTTTATTATGATTTTGATGTAGAAAAACCTTTTACTGATGAAGATAAAGCAAATATTGAACAAGAAATGAAAAAAATTATTAAGGAAAATTTAAACATTGAAAGATTTTCTTTACCTAAAAATGAAGCTTTAGATTTAATGAAAGACGAACCTTACAAACAAGAATTAATAAATGATTTAGAAGATGGTGAAGAAATTAGCTTTTATAAACAAGGTGATTTTGTTGACTTATGTGCAGGACCTCATTTAGAAAGTACTGGAAAAATTAAATGTGTTAAAATTTTATCTTCTTCTGGTGCTTATTGGAGAGGTAATGAGAAAAATAAAATGCTTCAAAGAATTTATGCAATTTCTTTCCCAAAAGCTTCTGAACTTGAAGAATATTTACAATTGTTAGAAGAAGCTAAACAAAGAGACCACAGAAAAATAGGTAAAGATTTAGAAATTTTTATGACTCATAAATTAGTAGGTGCAGGACTGCCTATGTATTTACCTAATGGTGCAACTATTAGAATGATTTTAGAAAGATATATACAAGATAAAGAATTGGCCTTAGGTTATGAACATGTATATACTCCTTGTCTTGCAAATGTTGAATTATATAAGGTTAGTGGACATTGGGATCATTATAAAGATGATATGTTTCCTGCTATGAAAATGGATAATGAGGAAATGGTTTTAAGACCTATGAATTGTCCTCATCATATGTTAATTTATAAGAGTAAAATGCGTTCATATCGTGATTTACCAATTAGAATTGGTGAGCTTGCACATGATTTTAGATATGAAGCAAGTGGTAGTGTTTGTGGTTTAGAAAGAGTTCGTGAAATGTGCCAAAATGATGCACACCTTTTTGTTAGACCTGACCAGATTAAAGAAGAAGTTGGTAAGATTTTAAATTTAATTACAGAGGTTTATCAAAAAGATTTTGGTTTTCCTGCATCTAGCTTTAAATATAGATTGTCTTTAAGAGATAAGGAAAACAAAGAAAAATATATTGATAATGATGAAATGTGGGAAACTGCCGAAAGTCAATTAAGAGAAATCTTAAAAGAATTAAATATTGATTTTTACGAAGCAGAAGGTGAAGCAGCTTTTTATGGACCTAAAATTGATATTCAGATTAAAACAGCTTTAAACCATGATGTAACTATTCCAACTTGTCAATTAGATTTTGCTTTACCTGAAAGATTTGAGCTTGAATATATAGCAGAAGATGGAAAAGCACATAGACCTGTTGTTATCCATAGAGCAATACTTGGTTCTTCTGATAGATTTATTTCATTTTTATTAGAAGAAACAAAAGGAAATTTACCTTTATGGCTTTCTCCAGAACAAGTTAGAATTTTACCAATTACAGATAATCAAGTAGATTATTGTAATAAACTAAAAGAAGAACTTTTAAGAGAAGAATTAAGAGTTCATATAGATGATAGAAATGAGAAAATTGGTTATAAAATACGAGAAGCACAGCTTCACAAAGTTCCTTATATGTTAGTTATAGGACAAAAAGAAGTAGATGAAAATAAAGTTTCTATACGTTCAAGAAAAGAAGGAGATATAGGAAGTATGAGTTTAGATGAATTTAAAAATAAACTTTTAGAAGAAATTAAAAATAAAAAATAATGTAAAAAAACAAAAAAATAAAACAAAATAGGAGAGTAAAAAGATGAAATTAGGAATTGTAGGTCTTCCAAATGTAGGAAAGAGTACATTATTTAATAGTATTACTAAAGCTGGAGCAGAGTGTGCAAATTATCCTTTTTGTACAATTGAACCAAATGTAGGTGTTGTTCCTGTTCCAGATGAAAGGCTAGATGCTCTGGCTAAAATGTATAACCCAGAGAAAATAACACACGCTGTTATTGAATTTGTTGATATTGCAGGTTTAGTTAAAGGTGCTAGCAAAGGTGAAGGACTTGGTAATAAGTTTTTATCACATATTCGTGAGACAGATGCTATTTGTGAAGTTGTTAGATGCTTTAATGATAGTAATATTGTTCACGTAGATGGAAGTATTGATCCTGTTCGTGATATTGAAACTATTAATTTAGAATTAATTTTTGCTGATATAGAAACTGTAAATAAAAGATTAGATAAAGCAAGAAAGAATTTAAAGGCTAGTAAAAGTTACCAAGAAGAAGTTGATTTATTAGAAAGAATCAAAGAAAATTTAGAAAATGGAATTTCTGCAAGAGCATTAGATTATAACGAAGATGAACAAAAATTAGTTAAAGATATGTTTTTATTAACAACAAAACCAATTCTTTACATTGCAAATATTTCTGAAGAGCAAATGGAAAATGCAGATAATGACCCACTTGTTCAAAAAGTTAAAGAATATGTTTCTAAAGAAAAAGCTGAAGTTATTCCTTTATGTGTTAAGATTGAAGAAGAACTATCTGGACTTGATGATGATGATAAAAAAGAAATGCTTGATGCTTTAGGGTTAGAAGAATCTGGTTTAGATAAAGTTATTAAAAAATCATATGACTTATTAGGACTAATGTCATTTTTAACAGCTGGAGAGCCAGAAGTTAGAGCTTGGACAATAAAAAAAGGAACTAAAGCACCTCGGGGCTGCAGGTAAGATACACTCTGATATTGAAAGAGGTTTTATAAAAGCAGAAGTTATTTCTTTTGATGAATTAATGAAATGTGGAAGTATGGTTGTAGCTAAAGAAAAAGGGCTAGTTCGCCAAGAGGGAAAAGACTATATTATGCAAGATGGAGACATTGTTTTATTTAAGTTTAATGTGTAATATTTTTGTAATATAAATGTAAAATAAAATAGTAAAAAAACTATTGACGAATTATATTTTTAAGTATAAAATATTAAGTGAAAACAGATGAGGAATTTTATTATTTATATAATACTTGAAATATATTTTAATTTATGGTATAATAATCAGTGGTTATATAAATAATAATATTAAATTAGTAGTAGAGGAGAAATTAGTTATGAACAAAACAAATTTATTAAAAGTATTTTTTATTTTAATTTTAAGTGTAATGGTTATTTTAATAACAACTTCAGTTAATGCTGCAGAATTAAATGATATTTCAAACCAATTAATAAGCGGAAATACTTCAGGTTCTGGAAGTACAAATACTGCAGGAACAAATACTCAAACACCAACAAACACAAGTAGAACGAATACTTCTAACTTAAGTGGTAATAGAACTAATACTGCAAATAGAAATAATTCAAGCATTTACAATAATACAAATTTACCTAAAACAGGTATAGGAGATAGTCTTCCAATAGCTGCATTAGTTGTTGTATTTGGTATATCAGCTGTATATGCTTACAAAAAAATTAAAGATTATAGAAATATTTAGTAATAAATTTTTTATATTATATATTTTAAAGAGTAGAGATTTTCTACTCTTTATTTTTATTAATTGCTTTAATTATAATTCTATTATTATTTAAATTATTACAAGTAATAAGTGTAAGTGTTTTTTCATTTTTATTGTAATTGTAAATAGGAGAGAGGTCATTTTCTTTTACTTCATAATTTTCAGTTATTGCGTAAATATATTTAAAACCATTATTGTCATAAATATATATTTCATCATCTTTTTGGAGTTTATCTATGTTACTAAAAAACATATTATTATTATAATTATGACCTGCTATACAAATATTAGTATTTTCACTTAAATTTGTACCATAAAGTTTACAAGGAGAAACTTTTAAATTTTCTTCAGAAAGAAAAGAAAAAACAGGGTAATAAATATTAATTTTTGGTATTTCAATAATACCAAAAATACTATTTTCTGATAAGTTTTCTGTTTTTTTATTTTTTTCATTACTTGAATATAGTGTACTAATATTGTAATTATTAATTATTTTTTTTGAGAAATTTTCAGATTTTTTTAAAGAATATAAGTAATAAATAAAAAAACAAATAGCAAATACAGTTATTATTATTGAAATTATAAATTGTATTTTAAATGTTTTTTTATATTCTTTTTCTTTTTTATTATTAAATTTATTATTAAAATTTGTAACTAAAATCTGGTTCATATTTTTATTTTGTGTAATTTATTTAAAAATATAATTATTAAAAAGATAAAAATAAAGAAAAAAGTTCCAAAAAATCAAAAAAATATAGAAAAAATTAAAATCTTTAAAAATATTCTTGTCAAAAAAATGATATTTTGTTATTATATGTTATGGAAAGGAAGAAATCTATGAAAGCTACAAAAGAACAAATAATTATAAAACGTAAGAAGAAAAATGTAAAAATTTTTCCAATATACAAGACAGTATCTTGGGATTTATTGTTTTATTTTCCAATAATATTTTTGTTCTTAACACAAGTAAAAGGCTTTTCAGCCTCACAAGTATTATTTGCAGATGCTTTTTATACTTTATCTAATACATTTTGGCAAATACCAGTAACAAGTGTTGTAGATAGAATAGGAAAAAAGAATTGTTTAATAATAGGAAATATTTTATATTCATTAAGTATTTTAGCAATGATTTTTATGAGAAATTATTATGAATTATTATTAATTCAATTTATATATGCTTTAGGATATTCTATAAAAGGAATATGTGAATCAAATATATTGTATGACTCATTGCCATCAGGAAAGAAAAGGGGAAAAATATATTCAACAATAGATCGGAAAATCAGCTTCATATTTTTATATATTTGATGCAATATCATCTGTAATCGCAGGTTTTACATTTACCATAAATGGATATATTCCAATGATATTATGTTTCTTATGTTGTATAGCTTGTACTGTTATTTCATTTAAATTTAGACATACAGAGCTAATAGAAGAAAAAGTAAAACCAGTAAGCTTAGCTGAATATTCAAAACAACTAAAAGGAGCTATTAAGTTTTTTGTAAAATCTGATAGAATAAAATTACTAATATTATTAAATGCGTTGTTTTTAGGTTTAACTCTCGGAATAGTTAATTTAAGAAGTAGTATGTTGTCAGAAATGTATGTTCCAGAAGCGTATTTTGGAATTATATTTGCAATTTTACAGTTAAGTGCTGCAATAACTGCAAGAAATAGTGAAAAAATACATAAAACATTTAGAAATAAAACACTAACATATCTAACATTACCAGTAACATTATCTTGTATGGTTGTCGGTTTTGTTGGAACAGATACATTATCAAAGTCATCACTTTTAGTAATAGTATTTATGTTTTTAATACAGTATGCAATAAAAGGACCATATAGAGCATTGATGTCAAGATACATTAATAATTTTACAAATAGAAATATTAGACCAAAGCTTACAGCACTAAATTATTTATTGTCAAATTTATTAACAGCAGGAATTTCATTATCTTGTTCATGGCTTTTAAGTATTACGACAACAGCAAATACATTTATGATAATAGGCTGTGTTACAACAATAATAGCAGTATTATTACTTGATTATATGAGAGGAAAAGTAGGATTAAAACCTGAACAATATAGTAAAGAAGATTTAAAATATAGTACATATAAACCAAAGAAAAAAGCCTAAGTAAAACTAGGCTTTATTTCTCTTTTATAAACTTTTGGTGTTACTTGGAATTTAATCTTAAAACATCTAAAATCAAATAATTCATTTTCATCTAAGCAATCTAAGTAAATATCTAATTCTTCTAAGTTTCGACAAGCAGAAATAATAATAGGGTTTAAATTATATTTAAAACTAAGCTCAAATGCTAAAGTTATTGCTTTAAAAAAAGACTTATGTTCTTTATTTAAAACTAGATTTATAGTTTCTCTAAATCTAGAACTTATTGAGTGTTTAAATCTATCTAAATCTAAAATATATTCTTTGTTAATTAAATCTTCTAAAGAAGAATATTTTTCTTTATTTTCACTATAAAATTTTTCTAAATCAGAATATTTATAAGGTAAATATGCTTTCTGGTCTTTTTCAGAAACAATTAAAATATCATTATCCATTTTGTACTCCTAGCAATAATTTATTTACTATTTTAATTATAACTTCTAAAATTATTTAAGTAAAGAAAAATAATGTTACATTTTTATTACATTTTATTGAAAAGAATTTTTCCATATGTTATATTAATATTAGGTTAAAACAAAAGAGGAAGGGAAAAGAAAATTGTACAAACTTAGTGATTTTGAAAAATCTAGTAAACATTTATATAAAATAGGAAAATTTTTAAGTATCTGTATTTGTATTATTATAGTGTTTTTTCTTATATTTAATGTAAGCTTAATAATAAAATCATATATAAATCCATCAGAAATACCAAACTTTTTCGGAATAAAAAGTTTTACAATTGTATCAGAAAGTATGAAGCCTAAAATTAATAAAGAAGATGTTATTTTTGTTAAAAATGTTGATAAAGACGAATTAGATGTAGGGGATATAATTTCATTTAAAACAGGTCAAATAATAAACACACATAGAATTATAAAAATAGAAAAACAAAATGGAGAAGATGTATATATAACAAAAGGTGATAATAATCAAAAAGAAGATAGAGGATATGTTAAATTAAATGATATAGAAGGAAAGTATTTATTTAAAATACCAAATTTTGGAATAATAGCAGAAGTTCTAAAAAGTAAAATAACTTTAGTTATATTGTTAGTTATTTTAGTTCTAATATCATATTACCAAGTAGTACTTACAAAAAGAAAATTAAAAAGAAAAGAAGAAAGATATGAATATAATAAAAAATTATTAAAAGAAAATCAAAAAAAAGATAAATAAAATTAGGAGTTGATATATTTTGCATAAAGCAATTTTTATAGATATAGATGGAACATTAAGAAATGATGATAGAGAAGTAAGTTTCAGGACTAAAGAAGCAATTAAAAGTTTAAAAGAAAAAGGTATACTTGTAATTCTATGTTCAGGTAGGCCAATAAAAACAACATTAGAAATTAGTGAAGAAAGCTGTGCAAGCAACTATATTATCACATCAAACGGAGCATATGGATATAATTATATAGAAAATAAATGTATATTTAAAAACCCAATGAGAATAAATGATTGCTTAGAAATATATAAAATAGCAAAAGAAAATAATGTTAATTTTATAATGAATACAGAAAAAGGTAGAATTGTTTTAAAGAAAACATTTAATAATAGTGATAAAATATTAGATGTTCCAATAGAAGAGTTTTTAAGTAAGACAGAAGTAATGCAATGTTTAATACAAGATACTTCATTTGAAAAAATTAAATCTTTAAAACCATTAATAGAAGAAATACAAAATGTAGAAATAAAAAATCAATCAAAAAGTCTTACAAATGTAAATATAAAACCTCGAGAAACAACATATTGTGATATAGCAGATATAAAGACATCAAAAGGATATGGAATTAAAAAAATGTGTGAAAGCTTAAAAATAGATTTAAAAGATACTATATCTATCGGAGATGATTATAATGATATTTCTATGTTTTTAGTAACAGGTTTTAGTGTAGCAATGGAAAATGCAAATAATGATGTTAAAAGTAAAGCAAAATATATAACAAAAAGTAATAATGATGAAGGTGTTGCAGTGTTTCTAGAGAAGATATTAAAGGGGGAGATTTTGTGATAGAAAAAGCTTTAGAAAATATTAAAGTATTATGCCATAGTTCAATTAAATTTGAAAAAGAAAAAACAATATATTTTGATCCATTTAAAATAGATAAAAATTATAATGATGCAGATATTATATTTATTACACATTCTCATTATGACCATTTCTCAGAAGAAGATATATTAAAAGTAAAGCAAGAAACAACAAAAATAGTTATGCCAGAAGAAACATATATGAGTAATAAAGAAAAATTAAATCAAGTCTTAGGCTTTAACGAAGAAAACATTATTACTGTAGAACCAAATAAAGCTTATATTGTAGATAATATAAAATTTGATACAATCCCAGCATATAATGTAGATAAAAACTTTCACCCAAAAGAAAATAAATGGGTTGGCTATATAATTTATTTAGATGATATTTCTTATTATATAGCAGGAGATACAGATATAACTAAAGAAAATAAAAATGTTAAATGTGATGTAGCATATGTTCCAATAGGTGGAACATATACAATGACAGCTAAAGAAGCAGCAGAATTAGTAAATACTATTAAACCTAAAATAGCAGTTCCAACACATTATGGTTTAATAGTAGGAACAGAAGAAGACGAAGAGATATTTAGAAGTTTAGTTAGGGACATATCTTTAGGATAGTGTCCCTATTGCTCTTTTTAATTCTAAGAAACTTACTAAAAAATTAAATATTTCACTTACATATATTGCTATTACAAAACCTGTTATTCCAAGAATTGGTAGTAAGAAATATAGTATAGATATTGTGATTAATAAATCTAATATATTACATATCATAACATTAAATTGCCTATTCAATCCTTTTAACATATTATCTATTATATTATCTAGATACATAAATAAAATTAGTGGAGCAAAGATTCTTATGTATTTTGCAGATTCTAGATTTTGATAAATAAAATAGCTCAAATTGTTTGAAAACACTATACATATTATTGTTATAAATATAGCGAATAAGGATGTTATTATAAATATTTTATTACTTACACCAATTATTCTTTTTTTATATCCATTTGCTTGTAAACTTGAAAATTCTGGCACTATTAATGAACTAAAAGAATTTATAAATACTGTTGGAAATAGAATAACTGGAAATGCCATACCTGTAATCCTACCATATTCTGATAATGCTATTGTATATGGAAGCCCAAATAAAACAAGTCTATTTGGTACTATAAATTCTTTTAAGGTTGATAAACCAGAACGAATATATGAGGTTATAGAAATTGGTAGTGTTATACTTAAGATTTTTTTCTTATAACGTATTCCTGTTATTTTATATCTTTTATTAAAAAAGCTTTTATCTATTTTATATAATATACTAAGTAGTGTAACAGAAAATATTTCTGATATTACATCTGCTAATATCAAAGAAATACATACACTTTCTACACTTTGTAATGGAAAATATTTTAATAATAAGACACTTATAATTATTTTCACTATTAATTCTAATGTTTGTGATATTGCTGATTTGTATGCTTTTCTTACTGCACTAAAATAACCATTTATTACTGATGATATAGAAATACAAGGAAGTCCTATTGCTATTAAATAAAATGGAATTACTGATACTTTACTTCCTAACCAATTTATTGATATTATTTTTGATAATAATACTATTAATAAACTACTTCCTAGTCCTAAAAAAACAGCAAATAAAGTACAACTTTTTACAGCTTTTAAACCTTCTTCATATTTTTCTTTTGCAAATTTTTGTGATACTAAATATGTACAAGCTATGCTAGGCCCAGATGTTGCAAGTGTTATAAAAAACATATAGACAGACATAACTAAAGAAAATACACCAACTGCTTCTGAGCCTATTTTATTTGAAACATATATATTAAATACCATACTTATACTTCTTGTTATTAATGCTGTTATTGTAAGTATAAAACCATTTATTATGAATTTTTTAGTTCTTTTCAATAATATTCACCATTTAATTTTATTAAAAAGATTTTTAATATATTCTATAAATGTTGTTTTTTTATAAGCTTGAATACGAGAAAAATCTTAAATAACGTTATATAAACGAAAAAAATTGAGAAAAAACTAAACCCAAAAATCTGAAATGTTTTTCATTTAAATAATAAAAATTAATATTTAATCTTTGTAACAATATGTCGAAAAAAATTCTCTTTTCATATTATATATAAAGTAGTATGAAAGGGGGAGTTTATTTGGAGTTAGTAGGAAAAAAGATAGGTTTTGTACTTACAGGTTCTTTTTGTACGTTTAAAAAGACTATTCCTAAAATTAAAGAATTAGTGGAAAAAGAAAAAGCAGAAATAATACCTATAATGTCATATAACAGTTATAATTTAGATACAAAATTTGGAAAAGCAAAAGACTTTATATTGGAAATAGAAGAAATAACGAGAAAAGAAATAATTCATACAATACAAGGTGCAGAGCCAATAGGCCCAAAGAACATTACAGATATAATGGTAGTTGCACCGTGTTCACGGAAATACAATATCTAAACTTGCTTTAGATATAATAGATACGCCAAGCTTAATGGCTTGTAAAAGTCATTTAAGAAACGATAGACCTCTTGTAATTGCACCATCTACAAATAATGGTTTAAGTGGTAATGCTGAAAATATTGGTAAATTATTAAATAGAAGAAATTATTATTTTGTACCTTTTAGACAAGACAACCCAATTACTAAGCCAAAGTCTATTGTATTTGATGAAAATTATTTGATTAAAACAATTAAATTTGCATTAGATAAAGAGCAAATAAGTCCAATTTTATTATAAATTTTATAAACTAAAGGAAAAGTTTTAGAACTTTTCTTTTTAGGTTTATTAAATTTTAAACCGTAAATTACTTGACTAAAGTATAAAAAAATGATATAAATAAAAAAGTGCAAAATATTGGCCCCTTGGTCAAGCGGTTAAGACGCCACCCTCTCAAGGTGGAATCATGGGTTCGATTCCCGTAGGGGTCACCAAATAAAATATAAATTATTATTAAAAGGGAGTAGCTTTAAATTACTAATCAACAGTCGCGATTAAAAAATCTGGTTAGTAAGCTAAATAAAATTTAGTTAGCAAGACTTTTAAAAAAGAATTTTCTTTTTAGAAGTCTTTTTTCTTTTTTTCTTGTTAAAAATAAGAAAAAGTGTAATAATAAAGAAGAAAGCAAAAATAGAGAAGGAGTGGTATTTTTGGAACAAAATAATTGGTTTAACAAAAATGTGGAAGAGGTAGAAAAAGAGCTTGAAACAGATTTAAGTAAGGGTTTAAGCAATGAAGAAGTTCAAAAAAGAAGAGAAAAATATGGTCTAAATGAATTGAAAGCCAAAAAGAAAAAATCTTTATTTCAAAAATTTCTAGATCAATTTAAAGATTTTTCAATAATAATATTAATAATTGCAGCAATAGTATCTGGGGTAGTTGGAGTAGCAGAAGGAGAAGGAATAACAGATACGATTATTATATTAATAGTAGTTATTGTAAATGCAATAATAGGAGTATCACAAGAAGCAAAAGCAGAAAAATCGTTAGAAGCACTTCAAAGATTAACAGATCACGCATCTAAAGTTATAAGAAATGGAGAAATAACAGTAGTACCTGCAAAAGAATTAGTGCCAGGTGATATTGTAGTATTGGATACAGGAGATTATATACCAGCAGATTTAAGAATAATAGAAGCAGTAAACTTAAAATCACAAGAATCATCATTAACAGGAGAATCTGTGCCAGTTGAAAAAACTACAGAAAAAATAGAAGAAAAAGAAGTAGGAATTGGTGATAGAATAAATATGTTATTTTCATCAAGTCTTGTTACTTATGGAAGAGGTAAAGGTATAGTAGTAGAAACTGGTATGACAACAGAAGTGGGAAAAATTGCAGGAATGCTTGATAATACAGAAGAACAAATAACACCACTTCAAGAAAAATTAAATAAACTTGGAAAAACTTTAGGAATAGTAGCAATAGCAATTTGTGTTGTAATATTTATTATAGGTTTAATTCAAGGAAAAGAACCAATTCATATGTTTATGACAGCAGTATCACTTGCGGTTGCAGCAATACCAGAAGGTTTAGTTGCAGTATCTACCATAGTTTTAGCAATTGGTGTACAGAAAATGGTTAAGAAAAATGCAATTGTTAAAAGACTTCCAGCAGTTGAAACATTAGGCAGTAGCACAGTAATATGTTCAGATAAAACAGGAACATTAACTAAAAACCAAATGACAGTAGAAAGAATATTTATAAATGGCAATACTAAAGATGTAGAACAATATAAAGATAGTAATGATTTAGACTTAGAAAAATTAGTTTTAGCAAATATGTTATGTAATGATACAAAAATAGCTAATGATGGGACATTAACAGGAGACCCAACAGAAACAGCATTAGTAGATATGGGATTTAAACTAGATTTTGAACCAAGTATTTATGATGAAATGCCACGTATAGGAGAAGTTCCATTTGATTCAGATAGAAAGTTAATGACAACTATAAATGAAGTAAATGGAAAATATATAGTTTATACAAAAGGTGGAGTAGATGAACTTTTAGCTAGATGTAATAGTTATTTATTAAGAGGAGAAATAAAGCAAGATTTAGATAATTATTCAAAAATAGTTAGACAAAAAAATGAAGAAATGGCGAAAGAAGCATTAAGAGTGCTTTCTTGTGCCTATAAAGAATTAGACCATAAACCAACAGATGAAGAAATGACAAATATCGAGAATGATTTAATATTTGTTGGTATGGTAGGTATGATAGATCCACCAAGAGAAGAAGCTAAAAAAGCTGTTGAAAAATGTAAAACAGCAGGCATAAAAACTGTAATGATTACAGGAGATCACAAAATTACAGCAGCAGCAATAGCTAAAAAGCTTGGAATATTAGAAAATGAAGATGAAGCAATAACAGGAACAGATTTGGAGAATATGTCTGATGAAGAACTAGAAAAAAATGTAAGACATTATTCAGTATATGCAAGAGTATCACCAGAACATAAGGTAAGAATAGTTAGAGCTTGGCAAAAAAATGGAGAGATAGTTGCAATGACAGGTGATGGGGTAAACGATAGTCCAGCATTAAAACAAGCAAATATTGGTTGTGCAATGGGAATTGTTGGAACAGATGTTGCAAAAGAAGCAGCAGATGTTATTCTTACAGATGATAATTTTGCGACTATAGTATCAGCAGTAGAAGAAGGAAGACGTATTTATGATAACATATTAAAAGTAATACAATTCTTGTTATCAAGCAATGTTGGTGAAATAGTAGTATTATTTTTAGCGACATTATTTACACCTCTTTTTGCTAAATGGTTTGGAATAACAGATATTTCTCATTTAGAAATATTACTTCCAATACACATATTATGGATAAATTTAGTAACAGACTCACTTCCTGCTTTAGCATTAGCATTTGACCCAGCAAATAAAGATATTATGAATAGAAAACCGAATAAGCCAGGAAAAGGTGTATTTACAAAAGGTATGACATTTAGAGTTATATACCAAGGTGTTATGATAGGACTTCTTACACTTGGAGCATTTATGATAGGTCTAGCAACAACAACAGAAGCAATAGATGGTTTAACATTGGATGAATCCAAAATAGAAGTGGGGCAAACAATGGCTTTTGTAACACTTGCACTTTCTGAACTTGTACACGTATTTAATGTTAGAAATAATAAATTATCAGTATTTAAAACAGGAATATTAAATAATAAAAAATTATTATTAGCAGTTGGAGCATCAGCACTATTAATGATAGTAATTCTTGCAATACCAGGTTTAAGAACTATATTTAGTATACCAGTTCTTCCAACAGCAAATATAATAGAACTTGTTATACTAATACTTGCACCACTTGTAATAGTTGAATTGTTTAAATTATTTAAAATTAATACAACTAAAGATGAGTAAATATTATATAACATAGCAAAAAAATAAAAATGTAATAAATCAAATATTAAAAATAATATAAAGGGTAGCAATTGCTATCCTTTAATAATGGTAAAGATTTAAGTTAGATATGGCGATTTTAAGCAATTTATTTATATTTTGCTTGAAAAAAATAGAAAAATAAGGTAAAATAGATAAGTAGAAAATAAAAATAGGAGAAAAAAATGTATTTAATAGTAGGTTTAGGAAACCCAGAAGAAGACTATAGTAATACAAGACATAACATGGGGTTTGATACAATAAATAAAATATCAAAAGAATATAACATAGAAATAAATAAAAAGAAATTTAAAGGGATATATGGAAGTGGGATAATAGGAGGAGAAAAAGTAATTTTACTAAAACCACAAACATATATGAATTTAAGTGGAGAAAGCATTAAAGAAGCAGTAGATTTCTATAAAATAGAAAATAATAATATAATTGTTATTTATGATGATATGGATATAGATTTAGGAGTAATAAAAATAAGAAAAAAAGGAAATGCAGGTTCTCATAACGGGATGAAATCAGTAGTAAAGTATATAGGAACAGAATTTCCAAGAGTAAGAGTTGGAATCGGAAAGCCAATAGATGAAGACTTTATAAAATATGTAATAGGACCAATACCAGAAGAAGAAAAACAGATTTTAGACAAATCAACTTCACTTGCAAGAGATGCAGTAATAGAAATAATAGAAAGTGGAGTAGATAAAGCGATGAATAAATTTAATAAAAAGGAAGGTTAAAATGACAGAAATATTTATACAAAAAAATGATAAAGGACAAAGAAAAATAGCACTTGTAGAAAATGGAATACTTTTAGAATATTATGAAGAAGAAGATAAAGAAACAAGAAAAGAAGGAAATATTTATATAGGAATAGTAAAAGACATTGTAGAAGGTATGCAATCAGCATTTGTCGATATAGGAACAGAAAAAAATAGTTTTATACACTTAAAAGACGTATTACCCAAAATAGATGAAAAAAAAGAGAAAATAGATACAAGTGTTAGTATAAAGAAAATAATAAAACCAAATCAAAAAATCTTGGTACAAGTAAAAAAAGATAGTAATGATAAAAAAGGAGCAAGAGTATCAACACATATAAACTTACCAAGTAAATATATTGTTTTAATGCCAAATACTGATATAATTACAATATCACAAAAAATTGAAGACAAAGAAGAACAAGAAAGATTATTAAAATTAGTAAAAGAAAATCTAAGTAGTGGAAATGGAGCAATTATTAGAACTTCAGCAAAAGGAAAAGAAAAAGAAATAATAGAAGATATAAAAAAGATGGAAGAAAAGTGGGAAAAAATAACAAAAATAAATGTAGATTTTAACAGTAATAAACCACAGTTATTATATAAAAATGAAGATATAATAGAAAAAATGTTAATAGATTTAACAGAAAAAAACATAGAGAAAATAGTTGTAAATGAAAAACAAGAAAAAGAAAATCTAGAAAAATTAATAGAAGAAAATAAAGAATATAAGAATATTAAAATAGAATTAAGCGAAAGTAAAAATATTTTTGATATATATGATTTAGAAAAACAAATAAAAAAAATAAAAAACAGAAAAATATGGCTTAAATGCGGGGGTTTTATTACAATAGATAAAACAGAAGCACTAACAGCAATAGATGTAAACACAGGGAAATATACTGGAAATAAAAATTTAGAACAAACAATATTAAAAGTAAATAAAGAAGCAACTGTAGAAATAGCAAAACAAATAAGACTAAGAGATATAGGCGGAATAATAATAATAGATTACATAGATATGTTAAAAAAAGAAGACAAAGAAGAAATATTAAAAATATTAAAAGAAGAACTAAAAAAAGATAGAACAAAAACACAAGTAGAAGGATTCACAAAATTAGATTTAATAGAAATGACAAGAAAACATATATGTAGTCATAAAGAGTGAGACAAAGTGGGACACCCATTTTTTGTCTCAATTTATAATAAGAAATGAGACAAAAAATGGGTGTCCCCTTTTGTCTCAAAGGAGTTTAAAATGGATGTTGGTTTTATAAGTTTAGGTTGTAGTAAAAATTTAATAGATACTGAAATAATAATTGGTAAATTTAAAAGTCATAATTATAATATTGTAAATAATGCAGAAAAAGCAGATATAATCATTATTAATACTTGTGGATTTATTGATTCTGCTAAAGAAGAAGCAATAAATACAATATTAGAAATGGCTGAATACAAGAAAAAAAGATGTAAATATTTAATTGTTATGGGTTGTCTAGTACAAAGATATTACGAAGAATTAGTAAAACTTCTTCCGGAAGTTGATTTATTTATAAAATTGGATGAATATGATATTTTTTGGAATAAAATTGAAGATTTAGTAAAAAGAAATATTGTTGATAAATCAAAAACAAAGAAAATATCTAAAATATCAGAGTTAAAACCATTACCGATGTTTTATAAAGAAGAATTTTTAAATAGGACAATTACAACTGGAAATAATTATGCATATTTAAAAATTGGTGAAGGTTGTAGCAATAGATGTACATATTGTGCTATTCCATATATTAGAGGACCTTTTGTTAGTAGGAAAAAAGAAGATATAATAGAAGAGGCAAAAAAATTAGCTGAAAATGGAATAAAAGAATTAATAATAATTGCACAAGATACTACAAAATATGGTATGGATTTATATGGAAAATCTTGCTTAGCAGAGTTATTAGAGGAACTTTGTAAAATTAAAGGAATTAAATGGATAAGATTTTTATATTCTTATCCAGAAGGTATTACAGATGAGTTAATAGATGTTGTTGCAAATAATTCTAAAATTTCAAAATATTTTGATATACCAATTCAACATATATCTGATAATGTTTTAAAAAAGATGAATAGAAGAACAAATAAAAAACAAATAGAAACTTTAATTACTAAAATAAGAAATAAAATACCAAATGTAACCTTAAGAACAAGTTTGATAGTTGGTTTCCCAGGAGAAAGCAAAGAAGAATTTAACGAATTATTAAATTTTGTAAAAGTTACTAAATTTGATAAATTAGGAGTGTTTGAATATTCAAAAGAAGATGGAACACCTGCTGCTAAATTAAATAATCAAATACATTGGAAAACAAAAAAATCAAGGTATAATAAAATAATGGAAGCACAACAAAAAATTTCAAAAGAAAATTTAGAAATAAAAATTGGAAAGATTTATGAAGTTTTAATAGAAGATATTTCTTTTGATGGAAAATATTATATTGGAAGAACCATGTTAGATGTACCAGATATAGATGGTTTGGTTTATATTAAAAATAATGAGAAACTAGACAAAAAAGACTTGATAAATAAATTTGTTAAATGTAGAATAATAGATGTAAATGCCTATGATTTAATAGGTGAAATCGTTTAAGAGGTGGTTTTTGATGTTAATAAAAATAGGTAATGGTGAAAATGAAAGAACTATCGCTGTTACAGTTGTTAAAAGTTCTAAAAATAAAGATTTATATGAATATTATATAGGAGAAACTAAAATTGGTGTGTTAGAAGTTGATGTTATGGAAGATAATATATTAATGCTTCAAAACACATTAGAAAATGAACTTTCAAGCCAAATAAAAGATGCAATAGATAGACTTCCAAGAGAAGAAATTGAAGAGGAGGGAGAATTATCTAAAGCAATTGATGATTATTTAAAAGAGTTTGGAGAAGATAACGAAAGAGTAAAAGGAGTAGCATTAGTAGATTTAGAAGAAAAGAAAGAAAAAGAAGCGGAAAAAGATAAAAAAGAAGGAGAGGAAGAAATCACAGTAGAACCTTCTACAGTAAAAGATGTAAATGTGAAACAAACTATAGATTTAGGAGAAAGAGCAAATGATATGCATGATGTTAGAAAATGGTTTGGTCTTCCACAAGATGTAGCAAAAATAGGAGTAATAGAAAGTTACCAGATGAGCAATCTACATAACAGTAAAGGAGAAGATTACTCAAACCCAACTACTAGATATTCATTAATTGCAATTGGAAAAAATGGAGAAGTACGACCTCTTTCTGAATATATACCTCAATTGGAACAAAGAGACAGCGTAGGTAACAACCCAACAGAAGAAAGCTACCAAGTAGATGATTATGGAAGAGTGAATAAAGATGTTAATTTAACAGAATATCAATTTGGTTCTAAAGTTATACAAATTGATAATAAAGAAATGGGTAGAATTGAAATAAATATTGGAGAAGAGGCAAGAAATTCTACTAAAGCAATGGGAGTTGAATTAAGAACAGAAAATGTAACATTTGCAATAGATACTTCGACTAGAAGTGTAATAGGCGAGTATGAGCAAGAAGGAGAAGATACAGTAGAACTAAATCTTGAAGAAGCAGAAAAACATCCAGACCCTAGTTTTGATAAAATGGACGAAAGAGATATAGACGGAGACATTGAAACAGTTTCACATATACATATTGGTGATGAGATAGTTTTAGAAGATGGAACAATAATGACTTTTTCAGAGTTAGCTAAAAGATATGGATTTTATAATGATGGTGTTCCAGATAGTGAACACGCAAAAGAAGTATATACTAAAAAGCTAACAGAAATGCCAGAAAAAACACCAGATGAAATTATAGATGAATTGGATTATGAATATGAAGATCCAAGATTACAAAACGGAAGAGATATATAATAATAAAAAAGTTTCCTATTTTAAGGAAACTTTTTTTATTGTGGTTCTACGTGTACCACTGTTTTATAAACATTGTCTAATTTTGTAACAGATTTTTCTAATTCATCTGCTAAACTATGGCTATCAAAAGTAGACATATTACCATCTAAACCAATTGTTATAAAAACAAGATATTTATCGCCAACAGGTGTTGAAATAATATTTTTTACATCTTGTATTTCATTATAATTATGTGCTATTTTCAGAATTAAATCTTTAGTTTTATCGTCAATACTTATATCCATTAAAACATTGTAGCTTTCCATAAAGATATTTATTCCTGTATAACATATCCATATAGAAATACCAATTCCGACAACTCCATCAAACCAGTAAATATTAAATAAAGTAAGTATTACTGAAATTAAAGTGAAAGTAGTTACAATACAATCATTTCTATGGTCTTTCATATTTGCTTCTAACAAAATACTATGATATTTTTTGTTTGCTAAATATGTATATAAAAATAAGGATAATTTAACGATTATTGTAACTATACATACAATTATTAAAAACCAAGAAAATATAAGTTTTTCTCCTAATATTAGTGTTACAATTGAATCAAAAAATAGTTTAGCAGAAACAACAATCATAGCAATTCCTATGAACATAGAAAAAATGTACTCTGCTTTTCCGTGTCCTAAATTATGGTCTTCGTCACTTGGAACACTTGCAATGTGATTTCCAATAAAAGTCATAAGAGATGCAAAAATATCACCTGCACTATTTATACTATCTGCAATCATTGCCTGGCTTTTGCTTAAAAAACCAACAGTTGCTTTTATTATAAGTAAAAAGATATTTCCAATAATACCTAAAATTCCAGCTCTTTTAATTAAAATAAATTTTTTATTATCACTCATTTAAATAATTCCTTTCTGTAAGTATATTAAATTCTTAATTGTTATATGAAATCAATATTCTATATAATACTACTATGTAAGAACAAAGTCAATATACCCCTCTCTTTACAAAATACCCCGTAGGGTATATAATTACGTTGGAAGGTGATTAAATTGCTAGAAAATAAAAAGAAATTCACAAAAAGAAGTGAAAGTGAAAAGAAAATTATAAATAATAGATTAAACAGAATAGAGGGGCAAGTACGCGGTGTGAAGAAAATGATAGAAGAAGATAGGTATTGTGATGATGTATTAATACAGTTATCTGCAATAGATAAATCTGTAAAAAGCTTAGCTAATCACATATTAGAAAATCATATGCAAACTTGTGTATTAAAAGACTTAGAAAATGGGAATTACGAAATAATAGATGAAGTTGTTAATTTATTTAGGAGGTTCCAATAGTGAAAAAGATAATTTTAAAAATAGAAGGGATGACTTGCAGTGCTTGTTCAAACGGTTTAGAAAAATATTTAAATAAGCAAAAGGGAATAATATCAGCAAGTGTGAATTTAGTTATGGCAAGTGCAGAAATTGAATATGACGAAAAAATAGTAAATATAAAAATGCTTGATTTGTTTGTGAAAAAAGCAGGGTTTAAATCTTTGGGTGAATTTAATATAAAGGACGAAGAAAATAAAAGCAAAAAAGATAAAATATTATTTATATTATTTGCTATACTAGCCATAATAACCTTATATATATCAATGGGGCATATGTTAGGTTTGCCTATATTTGATTTCTTAAATATGGAAAAAAGTCCAGTGAATTATACAATAGTATTATTTATTTTAGCAATAGCTTTTCTTATTTATGGTTTTGATATATTAAAAAGCGGTGTTAAAAATTTAATACATAAAATCCCAAATATGGATACATTAGTAACAATAGGAGTTTTAAGTAGTTTTTTTTATAGTATATACAGTATGTTTATGATAATAAAAGGAAACAATAGTTATATAAATCAATTATATTTTGAATCATCAGCAATTGTTTTGTTTTTTATAAAACTTGGAAGATATTTAGAGGGAATAAATAAAGACAAAACAAAAGATGCAATTAAAAAATTAGTACAAATTACTCCGTCAAAAGCAGTTGTGAAAAAAGATGGAAAAGAAAAAGAAGTAACAATCGATGAAATAAAAAAAGGAGACATTGTGGTTAGTCATCCTGGAGATAGAATTTCTGTTGATGGTAAAATAATTTTAGGAAAAGCACATTTAGATGAATCTTTTTTAACAGGAGAAAGTAAACCTTTAAATAAAAAAGAAGGAGATACAGTAATTGCTGGTTCAATAAATTATGACGGCTATTTAGAATATGAAGCAGAAAAGATAGGTAAAGATTCTAATATATCACAAATTGTAAAATTAGTATTAGAAGCTAGTAATACAAAACCTAAAATAGCAAAAATAGCAGATAAAGTAAGTGGATATTTTGTTCCTATTGTAATATTAATTGCAATAATAAGTTTTCTTAGATATTTATTATTAGGATATAATATAGGAGAAGCTATATCTACTTTTGTAACTATTTTAGTCGTAGCTTGTCCTTGTAGCTTAGGGTTAGCAACCCCTCTTGCGGTGGTTGTATCAGAAGGAAGATGTGCAAAAGAAGGGATTTTAGTAAGAAAAAGCGAAATATTAGAAATAGCAGAAAAAGTAAATACAGTAGTTTTTGATAAAACAGGAACATTAACATATGGTAAACTAAAAATATCTGAATTTATAAATTATAGTAAGAAATTAAAACTTGAAGAAATACTAAAAATAGTAGGAAGTATAGAATCCAAATCTACACATCCAATAGCAGGAGCTTTTGTTAATTATTTAAAAGAAAATAAATTAGAAAAATATAATGTAGAAGAATTTAAAAATATAAGTGGCTTGGGAATAGAAGGAAAAGTAGAAGGTAAAAAATATATATTAGGAAATTATAAAATACTAGAATATTATGGTATAGACAAAAAAGAAGAAAACAATCTTAATGAAATAAGAAAAAAAGAGATAGAACTTGCAAAAAAAGGAAATAGTATTATATATGTAGTAAAAGAAGAAAAAATAATAGCATTAGTTGGAGTAAATGATTTATTAAGAGAAAATGCAAAAGAAGTAGTAAAAAAATTAAATGAGAACAATATAGAACAAATAATGCTAACAGGAGATAATTTAGATACAGCAAAGATAATTGGAAAAGAAATAGGAATAACAAAAATAATTGCAAATGTAGTTCCAGAGGAAAAAACAAAAATAATAAAAGATTTGAAAAAAGAAGATAAAAAAGTTTTAATGTGTGGAGATGGAATAAATGATAGTCCAGCTTTAGCTACAGCCGATATTGGTGTTAGTGTTAATTCAGGAACAGATATTGCACTTGATTCTTCAGATGTAATTTTAATGAAAGATGATTTAAACAAAATAATAGATTTAATAACAATTAGTAAAAAAACAATAAAAAATATAAAACAAAATCTTTTTTGGGCATTTTTTTATAATGTTTTAATGATACCTATTGCAATAGGAGTGTTTAAGCCAATTGGTATATCAATAAACCCTATGATAGCAGGCTTAGCTATGACATTAAGTAGCTTGACAGTAATATTAAATGCATTAAGATTAAAATAATTCAAAAATTCGAAAAAACGTTTGACATTTTTTTGTTTGTATGATATTATAAAGCTAAATTTAAATTGGGAGTGATATAAATGGAAAGAAAAAAGAGACCTGAGCTAAATAAAAGAGAAAAAGACATATTAAAATTTATTGAAAAGCAAATAATGTCAGAAGGATACCCACCTTCAGTAAGAGAAATAGGAAAAGCAGTAGGTTTAAGTTCAACAGCAACAGTGCACGGATATTTAAATAAATTAGAAGAAAAAGGATATATTAATAGAAAAGATAAAAAAGGTAGAACACTAAAATTATTAAAAGGTGGTTCTGGAGAAGCAAAAGAAACTTCTAGTAAGAATTTCTACTTACAAAAAGAAATGGTAGAAGTGCCAATAGTAGGAAGAATAACAGCAGGGGAGCCAATACTTGCTGTAGAAAATGTTGTAGATACATTTCCGATTCCAATTGACTTTGTTGGAAACTCAGAAAGCTTTATGCTAACTGTACGAGGAGAAAGTATGATTGAAGCAGGTATTTTAGATGGAGACTATATATTAGTAAAAAGACAAAATATGGCAAATAATGGAGAAATTGTCGTTGCATTAATAGGAGATGAAGCAACAGTAAAAACATTTTATAAAGAAAAAGACCATATTAGATTGCAACCAGAAAATAGTACAATGGATCCAATAATAGTACCAAATTGTGAAATACTTGGAAAAGTTGCAGGGGTATTTAGAAAAATGTAAATTCTTTGTGAATAATATTGACGAGATGACACCATGTCATATATAATGATATGGTGTTATTAATATATAAAAGGAGGAAAAAATGCTTAAAGTATTGAGAAATTTAAAGAAATCTTTTTGGTCAGTTTTAGTAATAATTATATTATTAGTAGTACAAGCACAAGCTGATTTAAGATTACCAGACTTTACATCTAGAATTGTAAATGTAGGTATTCAAGCAGGAGGAATAGAAAATAGTTTACCAAAAATAATTAGTAAAGAAGATATGGAAAATATTTTAATATTTTCAAATGAGGATGACAAAATTTTAGAAAATTATTCTTTAGTAGGAGATAATATTTCAAAAGAACAACAAAAAATAATTGATGATTATTTTGTAAAAGATTTTAAAGTAGAAGATAATACTGTTTATGTATTAAATGATATTGATAATGAAAAAGAAGAAGAATTATCTAAAATTTTTTCAGACCCATTAATGGAATATAGTGTTGTAACAAATGAAGAAACAGAAAATGAAATTAAAAATGCATTTATTTCTAAAGTTCCAGAAGAACAAAAACAAATTTTAGAAAATATGAGCGTATTAGAAATATTAAAAACAATGCCTGAAGAACAAAGAAATGTTGTACTTTCTGAATTTACTAAACAAATAGATAATATGGAAAGTTCAATAAAAGAACAAGCAGCAGTTGCAGAAGTTAAAAACTTATACTCTAATTTAGGAGTAGATACTGACAAGATTCAAAATAATTATATATTATTCCAAGGGTTGCAAATGCTTAGTGTTGCATTAATTAGTATGATATCTGCAATTTCTATTATGCTATTATCTGCAAGAGTAGCAGCAAGACTTGGTAAAACTTTAAGAGAAAAAGTATTTAAAAAAGTACTTAAATTTTCAACAGGAGAATTAAATAAATTTTCAACTGCATCACTTATTACTCGTAGTACAAATGATATACAACAAATACAAATGTTAATTGCAATTCTATTTAGAGTAGTTGTATATGCACCAATAATTGGTATAGGTGGTTTTATAAAAGTATTAACAACAAGTGATAATTCAATGGCTTGGATAATTGGAGTTGCAATACTTGCAGTATTGTTTATTGTAATTACATTATTTATTGTAGCAATGCCTAGATTTAGAAAATTACAAGAACTAACAGATAAACTAAATTTAGTATCAAGAGAAATATTAAGTGGACTTCAAGTAATAAGAGCATTTAATAAAGAAAAGAAAGAAGAAAAAAGATTTGACGTAGCAAATAATGATTTAATGAAGACAAATATATTCGTAAACCGTGCTATGTCAATGATGATGCCACTTTTAATGTTTGTTATGAACTCTATTATGGTACTTATAATTTGGGTTGGAGGTCATAATGTAGACCAAGGAATTATGCAAGTAGGAGATATGATGGCATTTATCCAATATACTATGCAAATAGTTATGGCATTTTTAATGATATCTATGATTTCAATTATGCTTCCTAGAGCATCAGTATCAGCGAAACGTATAAATGAAGTGTTAGAGACAGAAAGCAGTATAAAAGATAAACCTGAAAATGAATTAAAGAAATTTGATGAAAATAAAAAAGGGTTAGTAGAATTTAAAGATGTTTCATTTAGATATCCAGATGCAGACACAGAAATATTAGAAGATATTACATTTACGGCAGAACCAGGAAAAACAACAGCAATAATAGGAAGTACAGGAAGTGGAAAATCAACTATAGTAAATCTAATTCCAAGATTTTATGATGTAACAGGTGGAGAACTTTTAATAGATGGTGTAAATGTAAAAGATGTATCACAAAAAGATTTAAGAGATATAATAGGTTTTGTACCACAAAAAGGCTTGTTGTTTTCAGGAACAATTGAATCAAATATAAAATATTCAGATGATAGTATGTCTGATGAAAAAATGTATGAAGCAGCAAGAATAGCACAGGCAACAGAGTTTATTGAAACAAAAGAGAAAAAATACCAAGACCCAATAGCACAAGGCGGAGGAAATGTATCAGGTGGACAAAAACAGCGTCTATCAATTGCAAGAGCAATTGCAAAAGATCCAGAAATATTTGTATTTGATGATAGTTTTTCAGCATTAGATTTAAAAACAGATGCAGCTCTAAGAGAAGCTCTAAAAGAAAAGACACAAGATAAAACAGTTATAATAGTGGCACAAAGAATTAGTACAATTTTAAATGCAGACCAAATAATTGTATTAGAAGAAGGAAAAGTAGTAGGAATAGGAACACACGAAGAACTAATTAAAAATAATGAGACATATAGACAAATAGCTTTATCACAATTGTCAGAGGAAGAGTTGAACAAGAAAGGAGGTAATTAGTATGCCAGGACCAATGGGTGGACCAAGAAGAGGTCAAAGTGTAGAAAAAGCAAAAGATTTTAAGAAAACAACTGCAAAATTAATTAGAACTTATTTATCTAAATATAAAATAGCATTGATTGTAGTTATGATTTTTGCAATAGGAAGTACAATTTTTACAATAGTAGGACCAAAGATACTTGGAAATGCAACTACAGAAATATTTAATGGAATAGTTAGTAAAATATCTGGTGGTTCTGGAGTAGATTTTGGAAAAGTTGGAACTATTTTACTTACATTACTTGGGCTTTATTTATTAAGTGCAATATTCTCATTTGTACAAGGTTTTACAATGACAGGTGTATCACAAAAACTAACATATAAATTAAGAAATGATATTGCTGTTAAAATAAATAAACTTCCAATGAAATATTTTGATACAAAAACACATGGAGAAGTATTATCAATTATAACAAATGATATTGATACATTAAGTATGAACTTAAACCAAAGTGTTACACAAATAATTACTTCTATTTGTACTATTATTGGAATATTAATTATGATGTTATCAATAAGCTGGCAAATGACGTTAATTTCTTTAATAATACTTCCAATTGCAGGAATATTAGTTAAATTTATTGTAAGTAAATCACAAAAATACTTTAGAGCACAACAAGATTATTTAGGACACGTAAATGGTCAAGTAGAAGAAGTGTATGGTGGCTTAAATATTGTAAAAGTATTTAATGCTGAAGATAAAGTAAATAAAGAATTTGAAAAAGCAAATGATACTTTATATCATTCTGGTTGGAAATCTCAGTTCTTATCTGGTTTAATACATCCAGTTATGAACTTTATAGGAAATATTGGTTATGTTGGTGTTGCGGTTGCAGGTGGATATTTAGCAATTAATGGAACAATTACAGTTGGTAATATCCAAAGTTTTATACAATATAATAGGCAATTTGTACAACCAATAAATCAAATAGCACAAATTTCTAGTATGCTTCAATCAATGGCAGCAGCAGCAGAAAGAATATTTGAATTTTTAGAACAAGAAGAAGAATTAGATACTGCAAAAGGTAATATTGATACTTCTAAAATAGAAGGTAATATTGAATTTAATGATGTTAAATTTGGCTATGATGAAAATAAAACAATAATTAATGATTTTAATTGTAAAGTTAAAAGTGGACAAAAGATTGCGATTGTAGGACCAACAGGAGCAGGAAAAACAACAATGGTTAAGCTTCTTATGAGATTTTATGATGTAAATAGTGGAGAGATTTTAGTTGATGGTCATAATATAAAAGATTTCGAAAGAGGAACTCTAAGAAAAATGTTTGGTATGGTTCTTCAAGATACTTGGCTTTTTGGTGGTACTGTGAAAGATAATATTAAATATGGAAAAGAAGATGCAACAGACGATGAAGTAATAAGAGCAGCAAAAGCAGCACACGTACATCATTTTATAAAAACTCTTCCAAATGGATATAATTCACTTTTAAATGAAGAGTCAAGTAATGTTTCAGCAGGACAAAAACAATTACTTACAATTGCAAGAGTAATTTTAACAGACCCTAAGATATTAATATTAGATGAAGCAACATCTTCTATTGATACAAGAACTGAAATACAAATACAAGATGCAATGGATAATTTAATGAAAGGTAGAACAAGTTTTATTATCGCACATAGATTATCAACTATAAAAAATGCGGATTTGATTTTAGTTATGAATCACCGGAGATATTGTAGAGCAAGGAACACACGAAGAATTATTACAAAAAGGTGGATTTTACAGTGATTTATATAATTCACAATTCGAGGTTGAGGAAGAATAGAAATGTATTAAGAATAAAGTGTATGAAAATCATATGCTTTATTTTTTTGACACCAATGTATTATTACAAAAATATTAAAACTATATTACATTTTGGTTTCAATAGCCTTTTTAAGGTTTTTTTCATTGACAAAAAAATTCTAAAAATGTAGAATTGAAATAGGTGATATTATGATAGCAAAAGAAAAAAACAAGAGTAGAAATAAATTGTCTCTTAAAAAGATAATAATATTTTTTAGCGGGATAATCATTTTGCTTTATTTAATAATTTTGTATAATTACATTTTTAATAAAAACGAAGTATTTGCTAAAGAAACAGGAGTAGAAGTTAGCTCAAATGTTAAAATTAGTAATGCAAATGAAATTAATTTAGAGGAAGTAATTAATGAAAACAATAAAGAGGAAAGCTTTAAGGAAGAGTTTATAACGGAAGAAATTGACTTAGAATACATAACGAAATATCAATCTAATCCTGAATTACCAAAAGGTGTAATCCAAGTTGTACAAGAAGGAAGAGAAGGTAAACAAGAAGTTACAATTAAAAGAACTTACGAAAATGGACAGGTCTTAAAAGAAGAACAAGTAAATAGTAAAATTATCAAATCAGCTGTAAATAAAATTGTAGAAGTAGGCTCAGGAACGGGTAGTGCATATAAAGTAAAAGTAGGAGATAAAGTTTATATTACATCTGATAGAGCAGAAATTAAGTTAGAGCCAAATATAGAATCCAAGAAAACAGCAACTTTAGGTAAAGATACAGAACTTACCGTTCTAGAAATAAATGGTGATTGGTATAAAATTGAGGCTTTAGATACTATTGGATATATAAAAAAAGAAAATGTAACATATAGAAACGAAGAAAAAGATGACATAACACAGAATAATAATTCAAATGGTACAAATATAAAAAAATTAAGTTTTGATATGGAACTTAATAAACCAAGTGGCCTAAGCTTAGAACAATTTAAAAAAGTGTTAACAGATAGCAAGGATGTAAATAAAGTTATGGAAAATAATGCAGAGTATTTTTACTATATAGAAGAACAATATAATATAAACGGTTTATTTGTTGCAGCAGTAGCTATTCACGAAAGTGGATGGGGTACTTCTAAAATTTCTAAAAATAAATATAATTTGTTTGGATATGGTGCATATGACTCGAATCCATATAATGGTGCATATGAATTTTCTGATTATTCAGAAAGTATTGACTTGATTGCAAGAGTTTTTGTTAAATATTATTTAAACCCTAAAGGAACAGCGATATATGGAGGAGAAGTAGCTTCTGGTAAATATTATAATGGATCAACTTTAACAGGTGTAAATACAAAATACGCTACTGATAAAAACTGGGCAAATGCTGTTTATAAACATATGGAATATTTATACAATAAATTATAAAAAATTCCTTGATATTTTTCTTAATTTATTGTATGATATAAAAGTATAAGGCTTTAAGCAAAAAAATAATATAAAGACTTTAGAAAGGAGTCTAAAATAATGAAAAAAATCTTAGCAATAATTACAATATTTGTTGTCATAATTGGAATTTTTTTAGTCGCAACAAATGTCTATGCAGCAGAACAAGCAATAGATGAAGAAACAGAAAGTAAAATAATAGAAATAAAAGATACTGCTACAAAGTCATTAGAAGATTACAAAGAAAAATATGGTTCAGATGTTTATGGATTAGTTGCATATATATTAAACTTAGTAAGAATTTATAGTATTCCATTATGCTTTTTAGGTATTGCAATAGGAGCGATTCATCAATATGTAATTGGTATAAGAAAGTTAGATACTTTAGAAAAAGGTATGGCATTAATAGTTACATTTGTAACAATATTAATTATTTGCCAGATTTTACCACTAGCATTTGCTGTGTTTGTAAAATTTGGAAGGGGGTAACAAATGAAAGTCTTATTTGCTGTAAGTAATGAAGAAATCTCAGAGTCAATTGTAAAGAGATATCAAAAAGAATATAAACAAATAATTTCGTATAAAAATGTTTATTACTTTAATGCAATTTTGAAGGAAATACAAAAAGATAAATCTTATGATAGAATTGTCATAAGTGAAGAATTGGAAGCGTTTACTAATACACAATATGACCAAATAGATAAATTTATATTCGAGAAATTAGATGGAATTAGTGATGAAGCTTCAAACTCAAAAGGAAGTGATATTCCTATAATCTTAATTTGTGCTGATAGAAGAACTAAGGGAGAAGAAATGCTTGTAAAATTATTTGGGATAGGAATTTACAATGCAGTTTTTGGAACAGATAGAAGCGTAGAAAATGTGTGCAAATTAATAAATAGACCTCGCTCTAAGAAAGAAGCGAAAATTTATTATCAAATAGATTCTGAAGATGTAAATTATCAAAGTGAAAACGAAAATGATGTTAGTGAAATAGAAATCCAAAATATTTTAGCACATTACAGAAGATTAGGAAAAAATGAAGATAAATATTTAGAGAGTTTTGATAATATAGCCGCACAATATAATGATACACAACTTAGAATAATAAGCAAATTTTTACCTCTAAATGTAAGAGCGGTTCTTGAATCAAGATCACCAAAATACCAACAAATAATGTCATTTAATAATAGTATATCTGATACTTTAAGAAGAAACAAAGAAGAAGAGGAAGAAAAAGGACCGAGTGAGACATTATTAAATATAAAACCAAAAGAGCAGGTTATGTCTAGACCAGTTGTTATACCATCTTCAGTAAATGTTAGTGAAGGTAAAAAATTATCTAGACCAAAGGTACAAAGGCAAGAACAATTTATACCTGAAGTTAAAGAAGATAATAGTTATTTACAACAAGATGATTTTGAAGAAGTAGAAAGACAAGTAGAAGAACCACCTAAAAAAAGAAGAGGTAGACCTAGAAAAAATCCATTACCAGAAGATATTCCTGCTGTAAGTAACAATGCAGAACAACTCCAAACAACCAAAAGAAGAGGTAGACCTAAAAAGAATTCTACTTTAACATCTAACTTAAAGCAAGAAAATGACGAAATATCAGTATTGCCAGGTTTAAATCAATTAGATAAAGAAAATAGCATTGAAGAACCTGAAGAAAATATTTTACCAGGAATTTCAGAGCAAAATAATTTTGAAGAAAATAATTATTATAATGAAAATGAAGTGATTAAACAAGAGGCTAATATAAATACTAACGAAACATTCGATTTTTCAAATAATATTAGCGATAACAGTATAAATAGATATAGTTCAAACAATTATGCTACTAATAATATAAATATAGATACTACTTCAATAAATAAAAATCTTCAAACAGAAACAATAGATTTAACAGACCTTTTACTTCCAGATAAAAAGATAGCAACATTTATAGGAACTAGCAAAAATGGTACATCTTTTATAGTAAATAACTTAGCAGAATTATTATCTGAAGCTGGAGTAAATGTAGCGATTTTAGATACAACAAAAAATAGAAATTCATACTATATTTATACTAAAAATGAAGAATCTATAAGAGAAACGGCAAATACATCGATTAACGGTTTAGTAAAAGGAGTAGCAAATGGAATATCTGTAAACAGAAATTTAACAGTTTATACATCATTACCAGACGAAAACGAAGATATCATTCATACTGATAAAATTTTAGAAACATTATTAAAAAATCATTCATTGATTTTGATAGATACTGATTTTGATACACCTTTTAGATATTTTGAACAGTCACAAGAGATATATTTAGTACAAACCTTAGATGTTCTTACTATACAGCCATTAACAGCTTTCTTAAGAGAACTAAAAGCAAAAAATATATTAGATGAGAAAAAAATAAGAATTGTATTAAATAAATTTGTAAGGTTAAGAGGTGTAACAGAAAAGACTATAATTGGTGGAATGGCATATTATAATGATCCTTCAATGTCTTTTATGACAGAGTTGTTTGATAGAAATTCAGTTAAATATGTTTCAATACCTTTTGAGTTAGAAACATATACAAGATATTTAGAAGGTATAATAGAGTGTGATGTCTCATTAAAAGGATATTCAAAAATATTCTTGAAATCTTTGAAAGAATTAGGAGATATGTTATATTCAAAAGGAGGAACATATGTACCACCAACGGCAAGTGGATATGGTACACAAAATAATTTTTCACCAAGTATGAATGCAACTTTAAATCAGATGAGAAGAAATAACTTTTAAAAGGGAGGAAAAATATAGTGGTATTATTAGTAATAGTTCTTATACTAGCAGTAATAGCAATATGCTTATTAGTATATAATTTAAAGCTACATAAACAATTACAAAAGTATAATAATATGCAGCAAAAAATCACAAACTTATATGTTGTTCAAGATTTCATAAATGCTATTGGTGAAACCTCAACAGTAGAAGAAAAAATAAAAAAAATAAATGATGTTTTAATAGAAAGATATGAAATAAAATATTCAACAATTGTAGTGTTTGATGGTGCAGAATATCAAATAAAAGCATCAAATGTAGATCCAAAGCATTGGGATTCTTTGAAAAGATTACACGAAGTAGATATGTTTAAAGATAGTATAGAAACAGCAACACCTAAGTATGTAACAGTAAATAGCGAAAATGAAAGACTTCCATATCAACAACTGGAATTTGGAAGAGCTAAATCAGCTATATTTTTCCCATTATATATTGACAATGTATATGTTGGATACTGGATAATAGAAAGTGGAACTCCACATGACTTTGATAATGTTGATACAACTGTATTAGAAGTAATCAAAGAAAATATTGTATCAGTATTAAAAACTGTTGTACACCAACAAACACTTGAATCTATAGTTAGAAAAGATTTATTTACTGGTCTATATTCAGAAGAATATTTATATGGAGAGGGCAAAAAAATTATAGATCAATATACAGTTTCTACTATATGTATGTTTAAAATAATAAATATACAACAAATAAATAGAGATTATTCTCGTGACTTGGGAAATAAAGTAATAACTCAAATTAGTAATTATATTAAAGAAAATATATCACAAGAATATATTTTTGTTAGATATATGGGACCAAAATTTGTAATTGCTTTTTCAGGAGTAGAAACAAATGCGGTAGCAGATTTTCTAAATGAGATGAAAGAAAAAGTTGAAAGTATGCAAATAAAATTGACTGAAGAAGAAATTCAAAATTTGAATTTAGAAGTAAATTCAAGAAAAAAACTAGGAAAAGAGTTAGCTAAAGATATAGCTGTACCAAGATTAAATATTGTAATATCTTCTTATTACAAAGGTACAGGGCTAGAAGAAGTGCTAAAAAAACTAGAAGAATATTTAGATAAAGCAAATATAAATGAAAGTGATATAACCAATATATAAAAGGAGGAGTTATAATGGAATTTGATAAAACAATGAGCTTTGAAGTGGAAAGAGAAGAAAATAATAAATGCCAAGAAATATTAAAAGAAGTTTATGAAGCATTAGTAGAAAAAGGGTATAACCCAATAAATCAAATAGTTGGATATATTTTATCAGGTGACCCAACATATATAACAAGTCATAATGATGCAAGAAATAAAATTAGAACAGTTGAAAGAGATGAATTATTAGAAAAAATGGTAAAAAAATATATAGGGTTAGATAATTAGTATGAGAAAATTAGGAATAGATTATGGAGATGCAAGAGTAGGTCTAGCAATTACAGATGAGTTAAATATAACAGTTCAGGGGCTAGAAACAATTTTAAGAAATGGTTCTGATAAAGTTATATTAAAAAAATTAGATGAAATATTTGAAAAATATGAAGTTGATACGATAGTTGTTGGTATGCCTTTTAATATGGATGGAAGTATATCAGAAAGAGCTAAGATAACAGAAGAGTTTGTTCATAAATTAAAATGTAAATATAATAAGATGAAAATAGAAACAATAGATGAAAGGTTAACGACTGTTGAAGCTCATAGAACGATGAACTTTTTAGATGTAAAAAAGAATAAAAAGAAAAATATAGTGGATACTATATCTGCAGTATATATTTTAGAAACATATTTAAATAAATCAAAAAATACTGTTTAAAAAATTAATTATTATGTTATTATAATTAAAAAAATAAATATAAAAAAATGAAAGGAGAAAAAAATGGAAGAAAACGAAGAATTAGACAATATAATTGTTTTAAATGATGAAAATGGAAATGAGGTTAAATTTGAATTTTTAGATTTAGTAGAATTAGACGATGAAGAATATGTAGTATTATTACCAGTATCAGAAGATGGAGAAGAAGAAGAAGGAGAAGTTGTTATCTTAAAAGTTGAAGATAATGATGATGAAAATTCAGATGAAGAATCATACGTTAGTGTTGAAGATGAAGATATTTTAAATAGAGTATTTGAAATATTTAAAGAAAAATTTAAAGATGACTTTGATTTTGTAGACTAATAAAATTAAAATTAAAGGGTGAAGGAAATAAAAAAATTTACCTTCACCTTATTTTAAAAGGAGTGAAACAAATGAAAAATTTTTCAACTTGGATGCTTGTAATGTTCATGGTCTTATTTTGGATATTTAGAGTTATAGTTGCGTTAGCAGGACAAATGCATTGGGATATAGGTGGAATAGAGCCACTTAATCAACAAATGGAAATAATCTTATTATTTGTTGTTTTAGTATGTATAATTTTAGTTGTCAAAAGAAAATTAATAGGAGCATTAATATATTTGTTAGCCTATGGATTGTATTTTGGAGTAGATATAGTAAATAATATACAAGTAGTATTAAGTGCATTAGAAACAGTTGACATCAGCTTATATATGAATATTTTTATATCTATAATTGGAGTTGTTTTACCGTTAGGAGTATTATTTGATATGCTTATGGATAAAAGTAGAAAATTACATCCAAAAGACAAGAAAACAGATTGGTTTTATACAAATGAAAAATTTGATAGACAATTAGACGAAAGAGCCGATAAAAACAATTATAGAACATTATGATTAAGAGGAGTTTCTCTCCTCTTAATTAATTTGGAATGGTTTAGTCACAATTTATTGGTTTTAGAAAAGGAGTAATTAATAGAGGAAATGAATACGAATTATCAAGAATAGAAGGTGATAAAAATGAATGAAAATCAAGATAATAGGTTGCATAAAAGTGTAATCAACTGGTATCCAGGACATATGGCAAAAACAAGAAGAGAAATAATAGAAGATTTAAAAATAATAGATGTAGTAATAGAATTATTAGATGCACGAATACCTATCTCTAGTAGAAATCCAGACATTGGAGAATTAACAAAAAATAAAAAAAGAATAATTGTATTAAATAAATGTGATTTAGCAGAAAAAGAAGAAAATCAAAAATGGGTATCTTATTTTGAAAATAAGGGTATTCCTACAGTTTTAGTAGATTCTAATACTGGAAAAGGAATAGAAAATTTTAAAAAGAAAATTGAAAGAGTAATGGAAGAAGAACAGAAAAAACAAATAGCGAAGGGAAGAATAGGTAGAAAAATTAGAGCAATGATACTTGGAATTCCAAATGTTCGGAAAATCCTCTTTTATAAATAGAATAGCCAAAAGAACAACTGCAGAAGTTGGGAATAAACCAGGTGTGACAAAAAAGAAACAATGGATACATATTAATGAGAAAATAGAACTTTTAGATACACCGGGTGTATTATGGCCAAAGTTTGATAGCAAAGAAGTTTCTTTAAATCTTGCATTTACAGGAAGTATAAAAGAAGATGTATTAGAAAGAACAGAGGTAGCATTTGAATTATTAAAATTTTTATTAAAAAATGAAAGAGAAAAGCTTTGTTCAAGATATGGGTTGACAAAGGAATATGTAGAAAATATATTAAATAATGATAATGAAGAAAATTTTAATATTTATGAAATTATGCAAGAAATAGGAAGAAAAAGAGGTTGTATTATTTCTGGTGGTAATATAGATGATGAGAAAGTTTCAAGAATAATATTAGATGAATTTAAAAATGGTAAACTAGGAAGTATAACAATAGAAAGAGTATAAGGAGTAAAAATGAAAGAATTAATAGAAAGAAACAAGAAAGAAGAAGAAATAAATATGCTAAGTCCTCTTACTTGGGCCTATATAGGAGATTGCGTTTATGAATTATATGTAAGGCAAGAGCTAGTAAATAAAACAAACTTAAAACCACATAATTTACATATGGAAGCAATAAAATATGTGAAAGCTAGCAAGCAAGCTGAAATTTTGAACAAGATAATGGATGTTTTAACAGATAAAGAAAAAGACATTGTAAGACGTGGTAGAAACGCAGAAAACCATCATTTACCTAAAAATGCAAGTGTGCAAGATTATATGTATTCAACAGCTTTTGAGGCTTTAATAGGTTATCTATATTTAACTAAACAAGATGAAAGATTAAAAGAAATTTTTAGTATTATTAATGTTAATTGATTTTTATAAATTTAAATTAATAAAAAATGAATAAAACAATATAAATTAGTTAGAATATTATATATTAATATTGTAAAAAATGCTAAAAGTGATAAAAAAGATAATAAAAAACTTGAAATTTGTCGAAAATATGGTATAATACAATGTGGTTTAGAAAAAAGGAGGAATAATAATGAAAGTAGTTTTTAGAAAAACAAAAATAATCGGAACAATTGGACCAGCAAGTGAAAGTGGAGCAACACTTGAAGACTTAATGAATGCTGGATTAAATGTAACAAGAATTAATTTTTCACATGGAGGTTTTGAAGAGAACAAAGAGAAAATTGCAACAATAAAAATGGTAAGAGAAAAATTTAATAGACCAGTTGCCTTAATGTTAGATACAAAAGGTCCAGAAGTAAGAACAGGTGTATTAGAATCAAGAGATGAAAAAGTCGAAGTTAAAGAAGGACAAACATTTACTTTCTATAATGAAGATATAATAGGAAATAATACAAAAACAACACTTACTTACAAAGATGCATATAAAGATGTAAAAGTAGGTTCAAAAATATTAGTAGATGACGGAGCAATAGAATTTGAAGTAACAGAAATAAAAGGTAAAGATATTATTTGTAAAGCTTTAAATACTGGAAGATTAGGAAGTAGAAAAACTGTAAATATACCAGGTGTTAGCTTAGAATTACCATTTATTTCAGAAAAAGATAGAAATGATTTATTATCAGGTATAAAAGCTGATTTTGATTATATTGCAGCATCTTTTGTTAGAAGAGCAGAAGATGTATTAGAAATGAGAAAATTACTAGATGACAATGGTGGAGAAAGAATTAAAATTATTTCTAAAATAGAGTGCCAAGAAGGTATAGATAATTTTGATGAAATATTAGAAGTATCTGACGGTATAATGGTAGCTCGTGGAGACTTAGGTGTAGAAGTTCCTATGGAGGAAGTTCCTGTTTATCAAAAACAAATGATTAAAAAGTGTAATAAAGCAGGAAAACCAGTAGTAACAGCAACACAAATGTTAGAGTCAATGACAACAAATCCAAGACCAACAAGAGCTGAAGTAAGCGATGTTGCAAATGCTGTTTATGATGTAACAAGTGATATAATGCTTTCTGGTGAATGTGCTATGGGTAAATATCCAATAGAATGTATAAAAACAATGTCAAAAGTATCAAAAGCAGTAGAAAGTTCAATAAAATATTGGAAAAGATTTTATAAAAGAAGTTTTGACCATACAAAGAAAGATGTTGAACACGCACTTGCTTATACAACTTGTATAACAGCAGAACAAATTCAAGCTGATGGAATTGTTGCATATACACACACAGGCGATTCTATAATAAAACTTGCTGCATTGGCACCATCTTGCCCAATTTTTGCTATTACAGATGACAAGAAAACATATAATCAACTATCTTTAGTATTTGGTACATTACCAGTGTTAATCGAAAATAAAGAATCTATTGATGACACAATAGAAGCTGGTATAGAAAATTTAAAAGAAAGAGAATTATTAGAAAAAGGCGATATGATAGTTTTATCAGGTGGAGCATCAGCACTTCCAAAACAAAATAAAGGAAAAGTTATTGGTGGTTGTATTAAGATATAAGTATTAATAAAAATAAATGAAAACAAAAATAAGATAGTGAATTGTTACATTATGCATATTGCATGGATACAAACAAACCTAGTGTTGGAAAAGAGAGGCTAGTTATATAATAAAAGTATTTGAAATGCTATATTTTCTCTTAGTCCCTTCTCTATGACGAGTACGTGGTTAACGATAATAATAATATAAACTATAACAAGGATAAAAATAAAAAGCTCACAATACATTGATATATATGTAGTGTGGGCTTTGTTGATAAAATTTAAAATATCGTAAGTTATTTTTTTTATTTTATAATTTTTTAAACTAATGAATTTTTAATCTAAATTAAAATCATAATTAATATTTAAATCAATTGATATTTCAGTCTTTTCATATTTTTACATAATTTATTTGATTCTAGCTCGTGAACTACCCATTGTCTAAAACCAATTGGATTGAGGTTGCTTTATTTCAATTACATGTTAAAAATACGGGTTGAATATTTTATATTAGAAAAAATGTACTTTATAATAATAATAAAGATATAAAAGAAAGTAAGAAATTAAAAGATGCACGTTTCAAAAAAAGTTTAAAATAAAGGCAAAAAAAATTGTAAAAAAAAAGTTGTTATGCTACAATAATAAAAGAAGTGACATTTTTATAAAAAATTATAATGAAGCAAAACTTATAAACATAGAGGAGTAATATATATGAGTGATTTTACTTTCTTAACAGAAGAGCAATATTTTGGAGATGATAAATTAGATATATTAGAAAAAAGAGGAACAAAAGCAGCAATAACAGATTTTTCTATTCTTTTAGGTGCGTATGTTTCTGATTATCATGTTGATAATGATAGTTCTTTGGA
>CALXHF010000010.1 GCA_944388035.1 uncultured Clostridia bacterium
AACGCCTGTGGAGATAGTAGGTTACGAGGTCTAAGAAGCAGGAAGCCCATTGGCTTTAGACAATGGGTAGTTCACAAATTGATGAAAAATTTAACAAAAAAACACTTGAAAAGTATAAAAAAATATGATAAAATGTAAAGGTGTGAGAAATAAGAAATAAAACCGATAAGAAAGCAAAGTATATATATTATAAATTGCAAAAGAGAAAAATGGTCTTAGGCTGTAAACCATTTAGCAAAAATATATAGAAATTTCACTTTTTAGGTCTTTTCTTGAAATAAAAGTAGGGAAAAGCGGTTGTACCGTTAAAACTTTTAATGAGGTTAGTTTTTACTAATAAAATTAGGTGGTACCACGGAAAATTTGGAAATATTGCCATTTCGTCCTAAAAAGTAGGAGAAATGGTTTTTTTGATGTTAAATTTTAATTAAAATTAACAAGGATGTGAGAAAATGTTAAAACAAAAAATAGTAGAAAATTATTTTGATGCAAAACTCTATACTAATCAAGAAATAATTAAAAGTATAGAAAAAACAAAAAAGGAATATGCTAAAAAAATAATAAATGTAGATATAAAACTAAATGAATTTGGTGTATTTGTAGTTACATATTATTTTAAAGTAAGTGAAAATATATTTCAAAAAATATTTATAAAAATAAAACAGAGAAGAAAAGACAAGAAAATAAGATTATTACAAGAAAAAAACGGAAACTTAGAAGAAAGAAAAAAAGATAAAATAGAAAAAAGACTTGAAAAATATTCTGGAAATAAATATGGCGAATATAAAAGTTCAGGCATATATAAACCATATTAAAATAAAAAATAAATAAGTATGAAAGGAAGAAAAAAATGGAAGAAGAAATCAAGAAAATTAAAGACATATCTATTAGTGAAATTAAAAATTGTAGTTCTAAAAAAGAACTAGAAGAATTAAAAGTAAAATATTTAGGAAAAAAGGGAGAACTTACTTTAGTATTAAGAGGCATGGGAAAATTAAGTCCTGAAGAAAGACCTGTAATTGGAAGTTTAGTAAATAAAGTAAGAGATGAATTAAATAATTTATTTGTAAATAAAGAAAAAGAATTAAATAAAGAAGAATTACAAAAAAGATTAAAAACAGAAAATATAGATGTTACAGAACCAAGTAAAAAAATTGTTTTAGGTTCTCTTCACCCAATAACACAAATAATAAAAGAAGTAGAAGAAATCTTTTTAGGTATGGGATATGAGATAGCAGATGGACCAGAAGTGGAAAAAGCAATATACAATTTTGATAAATTAAACACACCACCAGACCATCCAGCAAGAGATATACAAGATACTTTTTACGTAAATGATGATATAGTATTAAGAAGTCAAACATCACCTGTACAAGCAAGAGTAATGGAAGAGAAAAAACCACCAATAAAAATAATATGTCCAGGTGCAGTATATCGTTCAGATAGTGTAGATGCAACACACTCACCGGTATTCCACCAAATAGAAGGTTTGGTAGTTGATAAAAATATTTCAATGACAGATTTAAAGGGAACTTTAGAGATGTTTGCTAAAAAATGTTTAGGAGAAAATACTAAAATACGTTTTAGACCACATCATTTCCCTTTTACAGAACCATCAGCAGAAGCAGATGTATCTTGCTTTGTATGTGGTGGAAAAGGTTGCAAAGTTTGTAAAGGAGAAGGTTGGATAGAACTTTTAGGTTGTGGTATGGTGCATCCAAATGTATTAAAAAATTGTGGAATAGACCCAGACGTGTATTCAGGCTTTGCGTTTGGTTTTGGTGTAGAAAGAATAGCTATGGCAAAATTTGGAATAGAAGATATGAGATTACTTTTTGAAAATGATGTAAGATTTTTAAAACAATTTTAAAATAAATAATCAAAATTTTGATGTTTAGAAGGAGTGTTGATATAATGGGACTTTTTAATAAAAGACCTAATGGAAGAAAAATTTATACATTGCAACAAGCAATGAAATTGGTAAGTGAAAATGAAGGGTATTCAGTTGTAGAAGAAAATGGAGGATATAGAGTTATATCAGATAGAACAGCAAGAGAAGGAATTGAAAGATATAAAAGCCAAATAAGTAGAAGGGATGAATTTAAGAAAGATATGCAAATTGGTTATATGCCAAATGCAGTGGGAACAAAAGAAGATTCAGCTACTTATGGAAGTAGATGTAGTTATTATAAAGAAGAAAGATAGAAAGGAAGAATTGTAAATGAAAGCAAGTAGAGAGTGGTTAGAAGAATATAGTGATATAGATGTAGATACTATAAAATTAGGTGACATACTTACAATGACAGGTTCTAAAGTAGAGGAAATAATAGAAAAAGGAAAAGATATTAAAAATGTTGTAGTTGGAAAAATATTAGAAATTAAAAAACATCCAGATGCAGATAAGTTAGTTGTAACTAAAGTAGATGTAGGAACAGAAAAAATACAAATAGTAACAGGTGCAAAAAATATTAAGGAAAATGATATAATACCAATTGCAAAAGATGGAGCAGAATTACCAGGTGGAAAGAAAATAGTAAGAAGTCCATTAAGAGGAGTAGATTCTTGTGGTATGATGTGTTCTGTTGGAGAACTTGGTTTAGATATTAAAGATTATAAAGACCAGATAGAAGACGGAATAATGATTCTTCCTTCTTCTTATGAGAAATATCTTGGAAAAGATATAGTAGAAGTTTTAAATTTAAGAGAAGACATAATAGATTTTGAAATAACACCAAATAGACCAGATTGTTTGTCAATAGAAGGATTAGGAAGAGAAACATCAGCATCTTTAGGAGTTAAATTCAAAAACCCTAGAAAAAATTTAGATGAATTAAAAGTAGAAGATAAAAAAGAGTTAGAAGGTTTAAGAGTAGATATAACAGCACCTGATTTATGTTATAGATATGTTGCAAGAATAGTTAAAGATGTAAAAATTGGAGAATCACCAGAATGGATGCAAAGAAGATTAAAAGCTTGTGGTGTAAGAAGTATTAATAATATAGTAGATATAACAAACTACGTAATGTTAGAATTAGGTCAACCAATGCACGCTTTTGATATAAATTCAATAAAAGGAAAACATATTACAGTAAGAAGAGCGAAAAATGATGAAAAAATTATTACTTTAGATGAACAAGAAAGAATTTTAAATGAAAACAATCTTGTAATAGCAGATGAAGAAAAGCCAGTTGCAATTGCAGGTGTAATGGGTGGTTTAAACTCTGAAATAGAAAATGATACAAAAACAGTAGTATTTGAATCAGCTGTGTTTTATGGAGGAAGTGTAAGAAAAACTGCAAAACAAGTAGGTTTAAGAACAGAAAGTTCATCTAGATATGAAAAAGGATTATCACCTGAAAATGCAATGCGTGCTGCAAATAGAGCAGTGGAATTAGTAGAACTTTTAGGAGCTGGAAAAGCAGTAGAAGGAAAAATAGACGTATATCCTACAAAACAAAAAATAAATAAAATAAAATTAGATGTAGATAGGATAAATTCTCTACTTGGAACTAGTATTTCAAAAGATGAAATGATAAAAATATTAGGAAATTTAGATATTAAAGTAGAAGATGATTATGTAGTAAGTCCATATTTTAGGATGGATTTAGAATTTTTAGCAGATATAGCAGAAGAAATAGCAAGATTTTACGGTTATGATAAATTAGATACAACATTAGTAAATGCAGAAGCAACTTTGGGAGTAAGGACCAAAGAACAAAAAATAGAACAAAAAATAGAAAACGTATTAGTAAATAGTGGTTTATCTGAAATCTATACATATGGTTTTGTTGGGCAAAAAGATTTAGAAAAATCAAAAATAAAAGAAGAATTAGTAAAAAATGCAATTGAGATTTCAAACCCATTAAGTGATGAATTTAAATTAATGAGACCAACTACTATTCCTAGTATGATGCAAATTCTAGCATTAAACAATAATAGGAAAAACCAAAATGTTAAGTTATTTGATATTTCAAGAAATTATAGAAATATAAATGGGGAAGTAGAAAAAGGTGAGATTCCATTAGAAGAAAATATTTTAACAATAGGTATGTATGGAGAAGACGTAGATTTTTACACATTAAAGGGGTTAATCGAAAATGTATTAGAAGTATCAAGTGTAAATCATTATGATGTTGTAAAAGAGACAAATAATAATTCATATCATCCAGGAAGATGTGCTAATATTAAAGTAGGTATAGATGTAATTGCAACTATAGGAGAAGTACATCCAGAAGTTTTAGAAAACTATGATATTAATAAAAGATGCTATTTAGCAGAAGTAAATATAACGAAAATAGTAAAATATTCTAAAGCTAATAAAAAATATGAAGAAGTACCAAAATTCCCAGCAGTTGAAAGAGATATAGCAATTGTTGTAGATGAAGATGTGGAAGTTGGTTCTATTGAAAATATAATTACTAAAAAAGCAAAAAGATTATTAAAAGGTAAAAAAGGTTTAGAGGAATTAAAATTATTTGATATTTATAGAGATAAAAAATTAGGAGAAGGAAAGAAGAGCGTTGCATATAGTCTGATTTTTAGAGATAAGACTAAAAGCTTATCAGATGAGGAAATAAATCCAGTTATGGAAGAAATTATAAAAGAATTAGAGGAAAAATTTAATGCAACATTAAGAAAATAATTAAAAACTATGGACTTTTTTAAAAAAATATAATAAAATGTAGAAAAATAACAAAGAGAAAACAAAGGAGAAGATATTATGGAAGAAACAAAAAAGGAAGAAGTTACAGAAAACAAAGATGAAGTAAAAAAAGCAAAATTAAGTCCAGCAGCAACAGTTTTACTTTCAATAGTAGCAGCACTAGGTTTAATAATTTTAGTTACATTAATTTATTTTATAATTATGGCATTATAAAATGAAAATCTTAGAAAAAATAGAGTTTTTCTCTATTTTTTTTGACTAATTTTTGTTTTGGTGATAAAATACAAAAGTAAACTCTAGAAAGGAGTATTTATGCTGGAGAGAACTCAAGTTTTTGAACTGCGGGATAAGTATCAAGGAAAGAAAAGTTCTGGTTATGATGTAGATGAAGAGACAGGAGCAATCATTGTTTATCCACTAGATAGTGTTTATTATGAAGGAATATATTATTCTATGGAAGAAGGTGGACCAATTACTTTTGGGTCTTATGTATCTTATGTAAGAAAATACGTAAGAGAAAGACCATTGCAAGTACCAGGGACAGGTGTACTTGTTTATAGAACAAATAGTGATGGAGAGCAAGAAGTTCTTTTACAGCTCAGAAAAGATTTTAACCAATATGGAGTTCCAGGTGGTGGAATAGAAATTGGTGAGACTTATGAACAATGTGCTGTAAATGAATTGCTACAAGAAACAGCATATATTGCTAGAGAAGAAGATTTAAAATTGGTAAATGTATATGCTGGTCCAAGACACATTACCAGATATCCAAATGGCGATGTTGTATTTCATACAATTGTAGTCTTTAAGGTGGAAGCGTCAAAATGCAAAAAAGCTTTGCATAATTTTGATATAAATGAGACTAAAAAAATTGTATGGATGACAATGCCAGAAATTGAAGAACTAATACGAGAAAACAAGGTCTTTCCAAACAATGTTCCCATACTTGAGGACATTGTAAAAACAACTCTTTAAAATAAAAGAGTAAAAAAGGAAAATTGCTAAGAAATTAGTAATTTTCCTTTTAAAATTTTTCGTTATCTATATTTGTTCAATTTCAGAATAAACAACATCAATAACATTTTCTAATATATCATTTGGTAAGTTTTCAATTATTTTATAAGTTCTATTATTTAAGTCTAAAGCTTTTATATGCTCACATAATATTACACCAGTCGTTTTAGTTCTATTGTCTAATGGAATATGCAAAGGAAAGTGATTATTTGTATTAGTTATAGGGCAAACAATAGATAGTTTTGTTTTTTGATTAAATATGTTGTTGCTTATTACAACAGCTGGTCTATATCCAGCTTGTTCATGTCCGTTTTTGAGGGTTAAAATTAATTTTGATTATAGTTCCTTGTTTTACCATATTTCTTCTCCTTTTGGTTCTCCCCAATCAATTTCTGTTGGTTCATAATCACCATTATAATTTTCAAATAATTCTTTTATTGTTTTTCTTTTATGTTCGTTTGCTTTTTCTATAACTAATTTTCCGTTGTTTACAATAATTACTATTTTTTCATTTTCAGACCAATTAACACTATCTAATAATATTTTAGGGATTCTAACACCTTGACTATTTCCCCATTTTTGAATAGTTGTTGTCATTGTTATCACTCCTTTCGTATATACATAGTATATACCAAACTAAGAAAAATGTCAATAAAATTTGATATCTTTTTAATATTTTTTACTAAAAAAAATATATTATTCTTTATAGATATAATCTTTACATAAACATTATAAAAATATATTATATAGTAATTTGATATTATTTTTTTTCGAAAAAAATCAACATTATTGGAAAAAACACTTGACAAATCAAGAAAAATGGTGTAAAGTATATTAGCATTACAAAAAAGAAAAGAGGTAATCTTATGGAGAAAAAAGTTGAAGTTAGTATACTCTGGGAAATTTATGGCAAATTATTAACTAAAAAACAATACGAATTCTTAGAAGATTACTATAATAATGATTTATCATTATCAGAAATAGCAGAAAACAATGAAATAACAAGACAAGCAGTAAGAGATATAATAAAGAAGGGGGAGAAAAAACTTTTCGAATACGAAGAAAAGCTAGGAATAATGAAAAGGACGTTAAATCAAGAAAAGAAAATAGAAAAAGTTTTATTAGAATTAACAAAAATACAACAAGATTATTCTGATAAAGAAATAGCAAATGTATTAGAACATATAAAAAAAGAATTAAATTATTTAGTATAACAAAGGAGTTGATAATATGGCTTTTGAAGGACTATCTTCTAGATTACAAGAAATAACAAGGAAAATTAGAGGAAAAGCAAGAATAACTGAAAGTGATTTAAAAGAAATGCTAAGAGAAGTAAAACTTGCACTTTTAGAAGCTGATGTCAACTATAAAATTGTTAAAGAATTTATAGAATCAATCAGAGAAAAAGCACTAGGTCAAGATGTGTTAAAATCATTAACACCAGGTCAACAAGTTGTTAAGATAGTAAAAGACGAATTAGTAGAATTGCTTCGGTGGAACTGAAAGTAAAGTAAATTTTACGCCAAACCCACCAACAATAATAATGCTAGTAGGTCTTCAAGGTTCTGGTAAAACAACAACTGCAGGTAAACTTGCTAATCTTTTTAGAAAACAAGGTAAAAAACCATTATTAGTTGCCTGTGATATATATAGACCAGCTGCCATAAAACAATTACAAGTAGTAGGAAAACAGCTAAATATACCAGTATTTGCAAACGAACAATCAAAAGATGTGGTTCATATTGCAAAACAAGCTGTTTCAGTTGCAATATCAAAATTAAATGATGTAGTAATACTAGATACAGCAGGTAGACTTCATATAGATGAAGAACTAATGGAAGAACTAAAAAAAGTAAAACAAAGTGTAAAACCACATGAAATATTGCTTGTAGTAGATAGTATGACAGGTCAAGATGCTGTAAATGTTGCTGAAAAATTTAATAGTACAGTTGGAATAGATGGAGTTGTATTAACAAAACTAGATGGTGATACTAGAGGTGGAGCAGCATTATCAGTTAAAAAAGTTACAGGAAAACCAATAAAATTTGCAGCGACAGGTGAAAAACTAAGTGATATAGAAATATTCCATCCAGAAAGGATGGCTAGTAGAATCTTAGGTATGGGAGATATCCTATCAGTAATAGAAAAAGCAGAAGAAGCCTTTGACTTAGAACAAGCAGAAAAACTAGAAAAACAATTAAAGAAAAGAGAATTTGATTTAGATGATTATTTAGCACAATTAAGACAAATAAAAAAAATGGGTTCTTTCTCATCTTTATTAAAACTAATACCAGGTATGAATCAGCTAAAAGATGTAAAAATAGATGATAAAGAATTTGTAAAAATAGAAGCAATAATATGTTCTATGACAAAAGCGGAAAAAAGAGATATAAGACTTTTAAATGGTAGTAGAAGACTTCGTATTGCAAAAGGAAGTGGAACATCAGTACAAGAAATAAATAAATTCATAAAATCTTTTGAGATGACACAAAAAATGATGAAACAAATGAAATCAGGAAAAGGTGGTATGAAAAACTTAATGAAAGGTATTGATGAAAATTCGCTTAAAAATATGTTTAAAAAATAAAAATAGTTATTAATCTTTATACAATTTAAGAAATATTAAATTGTGTACACATATAATAAAAAATAATAATTTGGAGGTGAAATAAAAATGGTAAAAATTAGATTACAAAGACAAGGAAAGAAAAAAGCTCCATTTTACCATATAGTAGTTGCAGATTCAAGAAGCCCAAGAGATGGTAAAATAATAGAACAAATAGGAACATATGATCCAATGACAGAACCATCTACAATAGTTCTAGATAAAGAAAAATTAGAAAAATGGGTCAAAAATGGTGCAAAACCAACACCAACAGTAAAAGATTTAATAGAAAAAGTTAAATAATTACTGAAAAATTTGGAGGTAAATATGGAAGAGTTCTTAAAAATAATTATTTCAAATTTAGTAGAAAATAAAGACCAAGTAGAAATAACAAAAAAAGAAGAAGAAAAACAAACTATATTTGAAGTAAGAGTTGCAAAAGAAGATATGGGTAGAGTAATAGGAAGACAAGGAAGACTTGCAAAATCTATTCGTACTGTAATGAAATCAGTATCTGCTAAAGAGCACAAAAAAGTGCTAGTAGAATTTATTGATGATTAAGAGGTATTTGTAATATGGAAAAATATCTTGAAATTGGTCAAATTGTAAACACATTTGGTATAAAAGGTATGGTTAAAGTAAAACCATTTACTGAAAATACTAAAAAAAGATATGACAATTTGAAAAAAGTATATATCAAAAACAAAAATGAAAGAAAAGAATATGAAGTAGAAGAAGTAAAATTTCATAAAGAAATGGTATTAATAAAATTTAAAGGTATAGAAACTATAGAAGAAGCAGAAAAATTTAGAAACGCTTATCTATTAATAAATAGAGAAGATGAAGAACCTTTAGAAGAAGGAACTTATTACATAGTAGATATGCTAGGACTAGAAGTCTATACTGATGAAAATGAAAGATTAGGAATCTTAGATGACATATTCAATTCTGGAAGTTCAGATATATATGTTGTAAAAAATGAATTAGGTAAACAAATATTACTTCCAGCAATAAAAGATGTAATAAAAAATATTGATATGGAAAATAGAAAAATAACAGTTCACCTAATAAAAGGTTTAATGTAATATGGAGGAAAAAATGCAATTTGATGTTTTAACACTTTTCCCTGAAATGTTTTCTATTCTAGATGAAAGCATTATAGGAAGAGCAAAGAAAAATAAAAAAATAGATATTAACATAGTAAATATCAGAGATTTTTCGAAAAATAAACATAATAAAGTAGATGACACTCCATATGGTGGTGGAGCAGGTATGGTTATGATGCCAGATGTTGTATATAGAGCATATGATTCTTTAGAAAATAAAGAAAATGCAAAAGTAATATATATGTCTCCACAAGGGAAAAAATTAAACCAAGAAAAAGTAAAAGAATTATCTAAGGAAAACCATTTAATAATTCTTTGTGGTCATTATGAAGGAATAGACCAAAGGGTTTTAGATAAAATTGTAGATGAAGAAATATCTATTGGAGATTATGTATTAACAGGAGGAGAACTTCCTGCAATGGTGCTAATAGATAGTGTAAGTAGATATGTAGAAGGAGTTTTAAATAAAGAATCTATAAAAGAAGAGAGCTTTTCAGAAAACTTACTAGAATATCCACAATATACAAGACCAGAGGTGTTTGAAGGAGAAAAAGTTCCAGAAGTATTACTTTCAGGAAACCATAAAGAAATAGATAAATGGAGAAAAGAAAAATCTTTAGAAATAACAAAAAAGAAAAGACCAGATTTATTAAAAGAAGTGCAAAATTCCCAAATTGCACCGCTCTAAAATAAAATTAAATTTAAATTAGGAAGAAAAGGAGGATATTCAAAATGGATATTATAAAATCAATTGAACATGAACAATTGAAAAACAAAATACCAGAATTAAAAGTTGGTAATACAGTTAGAGTACACGTAAGAATAAAAGAAGGAAATAAAGAAAGAATTCAAGTATTTGAAGGAATTATAATTAAAGTACAAGGTGGAGGAGTAAATAAATCATTTACAGTAAGAAAAATATCTTACGGTGTAGGTGTTGAAAAAACATTTTTAGTACACTCTCCATTAGTAGAAAAAGTAGAATTAGTAAGAGTTGGTAAAGCAAGAAGAGCTAGATTATTCTACTTAAGAGATAGAATTGGTAAAGCTGCTAAGACTAAAGAACAAGTAGGAGCTAGAATCGAGGATAGAGAAATTACTATCAAAGAAGATTTAGTAGAAGAACCAGTTGAAGAAAAAGTAGAAAAAGTAGAAGAAGTAGTAGAAGAGAAAGTTACAGAACCAGTTTCTGAAGAAGTAGTAACACCACAAGAAGAAGTAAAAGAAGAAAAACCAACTGTTGAAACTGAAAAACCAGTAGTAGAAGAAACAGTTGATACAGTGACAGAAGAAAATGTAGAAGAAGTTAAAGAAGAGCCAGTAAAAGAAGAAGATAAAAAAGCTGAATAATAAAAAAAGAAATGAGACTTTTGGGGACACCCTATTTTAGTCTCATTTTTCTTTTTGAAAATTTTTTCTTATCAAAATACTGATATAAAAGGTTTTTAAAAAAAGCGAACAAAAATTTTATTTTTTTTATAAAAAACTATTGACAAAATTAAAAATAGAATATAAAATAAGAACAACAAAAGCGAACAATAATTTGTAGAACAATATTTTGATAAGGAGTGATATAAAATGAATATAGTAAAAAGAAGAACAAACATTAAATTAGTTGTAAACAGTAGCATAGAAAGACATCCAGTACCAGTTTTAGGTGTGGATTACAGAGTTAAAATTGTTTATAAAAATATCAAAATAACAGAGTTAGATGTAGAAGAAAAAACTATAAAAATATCACTACCTAACAAATATAAAAAAATGTCTAATACAGCAATTTTAGATTTAGCAATTGAGAAAATGTATGAACAAATTGCAAACGTGGAAATTGAAAGAGCTATGGAAAAAACTAGAATAATGGTTGGTTTTGCACCAGAAGAATTTGAAATAAAAGATATGAAAGTTTTGGGAAAATGTGAAGATAATAAAATAATTATTAATCCTAAAATTGTAAAATATGGAAGAAGAATAATTGATTATGTTGTATTACATCAATATTGCCATTTGAAATATAAAACACATTGCAAAGCTTTCTATGATTTACTAAAAAAATATGAACCAGATTATAAATATTATGATGAGTTATTAAATAGGTTAGAAAAATAAAAAATATGTATTTAAAATAAAGAAGTATTATGTTTCTTTATTTTTTTCTTAAAAACTATTTGTAATTTTAAATTTATTTGTTATAATATAGGGGTAGATATTGGGGTATCGCCAAGTGGTAAGGCATCGGATTCTGGTTCCGACATTCCTGTGTTCGAATCACAGTACCCCAGCCAATTTTTATTATATAAATAAACAAACGAAAAGGGAAAAAATAAAAAATGAAAGAGATTGATAAAAAGATACAGTTTGATAACAAAGGAGTAACATTAATAAGTTTAGTAGTAACAATAGTAGTGCTGATAATACTTACATCAATTGCAACATATAGTGGAGTAAATGTTATTAGACAATCAAAATTAGATAAATTTACAGCAGAAATGAAAATAATGCAAACAGAAGTAAATAATTTATATGATAAATATAGTAATGGAACAGATGAAGAAAAAGCCAATGTTTTAAATTATGGAAAAGTTTTAGATACCCAAGCAAGTAGTGTTTTTACGACAAATGCTTCAGGAATAACAAATAGTAGTGGATATAAATATTATGATAGGAAAACAATAGAAAATTTAGGAATAGAACAAGTAGAAGAAGAATTCTATGTAAATGTAGAAAAAAGAAGTGTAATAAGTAGATTAGGAATAGAATATGAAGGAGAAAAATACTATACTCTAGAACAATTACCAAGTGATCTATATAATATAGAATATAAAAATACAGAAAAGCCAACGTTTAATGTAGATTATGAAGTGATAGGTGAGAATAAATATAAGGTTATAATATCAGATATAGAATATAATGGATATATAAAAAAATGGAATATAAAATACCAAGAAAAGGGAAGTGATTATTGGAATACAACGGAAGATTTAAGTTTTGAAATAGATAAAGACGGAGATTATAATATAATAATAGAAAATGGAGATGTATCATCAGAAATAAAAACTATACATTTAGGTTATATAACAGATGGAGACTAATTACACGTTATGACGTAATTAATAATGCAGAAAGTGGACATAAGTGATACAACGGTTGTTTAGAAAGATATAAGTAGAAATAATAATGATATGACATTACAAGGTTTTTGTGGAAAAGTGGTTGGATATCAGACGGAATAGAATTGGACAGAGTAGATGATTATTTAATAGGAAAGAACCCATTATATGATATGTTATATTACATTACTACTTTGCTGGAAAAATAAAATCAGTAAGAATAAATCTTGGAAAAAATAAATCAATTGACTTTTTGAGATTTTTATTATAAAATACTAATTGATAAAAAATAAAAAATTAAAGGAGGAAATAAAAATGGAGCTAAAAGGAACAAAAACAGAGAAAAACTTAATGGAGGCATTTGCGGGAGAATCACAAGCAAGAAATAAATACACATATTTTGCAAGCAAAGCAAAAAAAGAAGGATATGAGCAAATAGCAGCAATATTCCAAGAAACAGCAGATAATGAAAAAGAACATGCTAAGATGTGGTTTAAATTATTACAAGGTGGAGAAATAAAATCAACATTAGAAAATTTACAAGCAGCTGCAGAAGGAGAAAATTACGAATGGACAGATATGTATGATAGAATGGCAAAAGAAGCAAAAGAAGAAGGTTTTGACCATATTGCATACTTATTTTCAGAAGTTGCTAAAATAGAAAAAGAACATGAAGAAAGATATAAAAAATTAATCGAAAATGTTGAAGGTGGTTTAGTATTTAGCCGTGATGATGAAAGAATATGGAAATGTAGAAACTGTGGACATATTGTAATTGGTAAATATGCACCAGAAATTTGCCCAGTATGTAGTCATCCAAAAGCATATTTCGAAATAAAAGCAGAAAATTATTAATAATATATAATGAGTTTAGATTGCTAAATTATTTTAGCAATCTTTTTTGATTTGTTAATATTTACTAGTTATCAAACAAGATAATTAGTAACATTTGCTTTTTTTTCTATATTGTTGTATAATTTATTATGTAATATATTCCCATTAGGAGTTATACAAAAAATTATGCCTATTAGCTTAAAAAGAGAGGATATAAAAATGAGAAGGTATGCTGTTTCAATTGAGAAAGTTTACAATTGTTTTGATGCTTGGGTTGAGACTGAAGTCATACTATATAGGTTATCTAAGAGCGGAAAGAAGTGGAAGGCAATAGATAGTTGGTCATATGACGCTATTTTTAGTCGGACACTTTCAGAATTTCGAGCAAGTAGAAAGGCAAGAAGACTTATGTACATTTATGGAGCTTGCTTAATTTAATAAAATGGGCATAATTTAAAACAAGCTTGCTAAATGTGAGCTTGTTTTTTGTAGAAAATGAAAAATAAATAATTATTTATTCTATATTTAATTTGCTGGAAAAATGAAAAGAATTATGTTATAATGTTTTGGTATAAGGAGAGAAAAGTTTATGTCAAAATTTTTTGTTAAAAGTGAAAATGTAGAAGGAAATATAATTAGGATAGAAGGAACAGATGTAAATCATATAAAAAATGTATTAAGAAAAAAAGTAGGAGACGAAATGATTATTTGTGATAGTGATAATCAAAAAAACTATTTTTGTGATATTTATAAAATAGAAAAAGATTTTATTATCTGTAAAATTTCAAAAGAATTAGAAGATTTTAAATCAAATATAAAAATAACAATAATGCAAGGACTACCAAAAAGAGAAAAAATGGACTTAGTAGTACAAAAATCTGTAGAACTTGGAAGTTTTTGTATTCAGCCAGTAGATATGGAAAGATGTATAGTAAAATATAATGAAAAAGATAAAATAAAAAAAGTAGAAAGATGGCAAAAAATATCGGAAGTAGCGGCAAAGCAATGTGATAGAGATTTTATCCCAAAAGTAAATGAAATAAAAACTTTAAAAAGTATTTGTAAAATGTTGGGTGAATATGATATAGTAATATTAGCATATGAAAAAGAAGAAAAAACAATGTTAAAAGAAGCTTTAAGAAAAATTAAAGAAAATTATAATTATAAAGAACATGAAATAAAACTAGCAATTATAATAGGACCAGAAGGAGGTCTTTCAGAAAAAGAAGTAGAAATGATACAAGAAAATAATAATGTAATAACAGTATCACTCGGAAAAAGAATATTAAGAACAGAGACAGTCGCATTAAATGTATTAAGTATAATAATGTATGAATTAGAGGGGTAGATAAACAAATGAAAATAATATTTAAAAACTTATTAAAAGCAATAGGAATAATGTGTTATTTCATAATATTAAACTTTGCTTATACTAGAATGAATACAGATAGATTAATAAATGATATAGAAGTATTTTCAGGAATATTTTTAGTAATAGGTCTAGTAATGTTAGAAATAGCATATAAAAAAGATAGTGGAAAATCAGCAATAAGTGGAATAGAATTATTAGTTCTATCAATGCACTCACTATCAATAAACCATATAATTACTTTTTATAAATATGACTTTAGGTTTTATTTATTAGTATCTTCATATGTGTTTGCAATATACTATGTATTAAAATCAGTAATAATTTATACAAAAGAAAAAAGAGAATATCTAAAAAGTTTAAGTGATATATCAGAAATAGTAAAAGAAGAACCAGTCAAAAAAGAGGCTAAGAAAAGAAGAAAGACTAAGAAAGTTGTTAAAACAAATGAAAATGAAATAAAAAAAGAAACAGAGAAAACAATTAAAGAAGATAATAAAAAAGAAGAAAAAACAGAAACAAAAGTGGAAGTAAAAAGAGAAGATAAAACAAAGAAAGAAAATACTGTAAAAAAAAGAAAAACAAGTAAAGCAAAAAAACAAGAAAATAAAGAAGAAACAAAAAAAGTAGAAAAGAAGACAAGAAAAACAAAAAAAGAGGTAGAAAAAAATGATTAGAAGTATGACAGGCTATGGAAAAGCAAATCTAGAAAAAAACTCTAGAAAATATCAAGTAGAAATAAGAAGTGTAAATCATAGATATTTAGATATTTCTATAAAAATGCCACGAGCATTAAGTTATTTAGAAGAAACAGTAAAAGGTGAAATATCTAAAAATATAAAAAGAGGAAAATTAGATGTTTTTATAAGTTTTGAAAATAATTCTATGGAAGGAAGAAAAATAAGTATAAATAAAGAACTAGCAAAAGAATACATTAGAAATTTAAAGGAATTAGCAATTGAAGAAGACTTGGTATCAGAAATAAAAGTTAATGATATAGCAAGATATCCAGAAGTTTTAAGTATACAAGATAATCAAGATGATGATACTATCAAAGAAGAAATAATAGAAACAGTAGAAACAGCAGTGAAAAATCTATTAGACATGAAAAAACTAGAAGGAGAGAAGATAGCAAAAGATTTAAACAATAGATTAGAATTTATTAAAGGAAAAATAAATGAATTATCTGAACTTTCTACTGGACTTATTTCAGAATATGTAGTAAAATTGGAAGAGAGAATTAAACAATTACTAAAAGAGCAAGAAATTGATAAATCAAGATTAGCTGAAGAAGTTGTAATATATGCAGATAAATGCTCTATAGAAGAAGAAATAACAAGATTGAATAGTCATATATCACAATTTAAAAGTCTTTTAAATTTAGATGGGGCAATTGGAAAAAAATTAGATTTTATAGTACAAGAGATGAATAGAGAAACTAATACGATAGGGGCAAAATCAGGTAGTCTAGAAATTACTAATGATGTTATAGATTTAAAAACTGAAATAGAAAACATTAGAGAACAAATACAAAATATAGAATAGAAAGGAGTCGTGATTTTATGCAATTAGTAAATATTGGATTTGGAAACATTATTTCAGCACAAAGAATCGTAGCAATAGTAAGCCCAGAGTCGGCACCAATAAAAAGACTAATACAAGAAGCAAAAGATAATAAAACAGCGATTGATGCTACTTGTGGAAGAAGAACAAGAGCAGCATTAGTTATGGATTCAGGTCATATTATTTTATCAGCAGTACAACCAGAAACAGTTGGTGGAAGAATAGATAAAACTATATCACCTGAAGAACTAGGAAAACAATTAGCCGAGAGTATGAAAATAGATAATTTAAAAGGAGTTGATGAAAAATGATGGTAAAACCAACAGTGGCAGATTTATTAAAAAAAGCAAACAACAGATATGAATTAGTAATAGCAACAGCAAGAAGAGCGAGACAAATAGCATCAGGAGCAGAACCAAAAACAGATGTAAAAGAAGAATCACCTGTAACACTTGCTGCAAACGAAATTGCAGAAGGAAAAGTATCTATAGTAGAAGAACCAGAAGATGAAAATGATGATATAGAAAAAGATATAAAAGTAGAATAAAGAAATGGAGAAAATAATGGAAAAGAAACATATAATTTCACTAGGTGGAGAACTTGCGAGTGGAAAAGGTACAGTATCAAAAATATTAATGGAAAGATTAAATTATACAGTATATAGAAATGGAGACTATTTTAGAAAACTAGCCAAAGAAAGTGGTATGGATGTTACTACTTTTAATGAATATGTAAAATCACATCCGGAAATAGATAGGAATATAGAAAATAGTGCATCTGAATATGCAAAAGAGCATGATAATTTTATAATAGATGCACGTCTTCGGTTGGTATGCTGTGCCAGAATCTTTCAAAGTATATTTAAAAGTAGATATTAATATTGCAGCTAAAAGAGTATTTAATGATGAAACAAGGAGAGATAGTGAAAAAAAATTTGAAACAGTAGAAGAACAAAAACAAGATATAGAAAAAAGATATACTTTAGAAAATGCAAGATATTTTGAGTTATATGGAGTAAGAAAAGAAGATGAATCTAACTATGATTTAGTTCTAGATACAAGTAATCTAACGCCAAATGAAGTGGCAGATAAAATAGAAGAAGAATATAAAAAATGGCTAGAAGAATAAAAGGTGAGATTTAAAATAAACTCACTTTTTTTTGAAAAGAGGTAAAGATGATAGCAGAAGTGATAATAAACAGAACAGCTAAGAAATTAAATAGAACTTTTGATTATAATATACCAAAAGAATTAGAAGACTTTGTTATAATAGGTAGCAAAGTCTTAGTACCATTTGGAAAAAATGGAAAATTAGAAGAAGCTTTTGTAGTAAAAATAAAGAAAAAATCTGAATATGAAGTAAAAAATATAGAAAAAATAGAGGACTCTTTAACTGATGATAGAATAGAACTTGCAAAATGGATGGCAAAAAGATATTTTTGTAATGTGTCAGATTGTATAAAATTAATGTTACAACCAGGAACAAGAACCAAAGAAAGAAAGATGCAAGATAAAAAAATACAAGCAGTGTATTTGAAAAAAAATATAGAGGAAATAGAAATTGATATAGATGATGGAAAAATAAAATCAGAAAAACAAAAAAAGATATTAAATTTTGTAAAACAAAATGAAGGTGTAACAATACCAGAAATAGAAACATTATTAGATTGCTCAAGAGCAATAGTAAAAACTTTAGTAAAAAACGGTTATTTAGAAATATTAGATAAAAAAATAGAAAGAGATCCGCTAAGAAATAAAAAAATAGAAAAAACTAAATTCTTAGAATTAACTAAAGAACAAGAAAACGCATTTGAAAGAGTAAGGAAAGTAATTTATGAAAATACTTTTAATGAGTTTTTATTATATGGAGTAACAGGTTCACGGAAAAACAGAAGTATATTTACAATTAATAGAAGAAGTTTTAAAGAAAGAAAAAACAGCAATAGTATTAGTGCCAGAAATATCTTTAACACCACAGATGCTAGATAGATTTATATCAAGATTTGGAAAAGAAAAGATAGCAGTATTACATAGTAAACTATCAATTGGTGAGAAATATGATGAGTGGGATAAAATAAAAAATAAAAAAGCAAAAATAGTAATAGGAGCAAGGTCTGCAATATTTGCACCTATAGAAGACTTAGGCATAATAATAATAGATGAGGAACATGACAGTTCTTATAAATCAGAATCAAACCCTAAATATGATGCAAAACAAGTAGCAAAATATATAGCAAAACAAAATAGATGCCCATTACTTTTAGGAAGTGCAACTCCTGATTTAAGAGATTATTATAAAGCAAAAGAATTAGGACAAATAGAATTATTAGAATTAACAAAAAGAGCAAATGAAGCAAGCCTTCCAAAAGTAACAATAATAGACTTAAAAGAAGAACTTGCAAGTGGAAATAAATCAATGTTAAGTAGAGAATTATATAAAAAAATAGAAGAAAATTTAAAAAGTAAAAAACAAACAATATTGTTTTTAAATAGAAGAGGATATTCTACATTTGTAATGTGCAGAAATTGTGGATATGTAGCTAAATGTAAAAATTGTAATATAAGCCTTACATATCATAGTTATGAGAAAAAACTAAAATGCCACTATTGTGGATATGAAGAAAATGTTGTCAAAATTTGCCCAGAGTGCGGAAGTGATAAAATAAGATATTTTGGAACAGGAACTCAAAAACTAGAACAAGAAATAAAAAAAGAATTTCCAGATGCTAGTACAATTAGGATGGATGTAGACACAGTAAGTAAGAAAAATTCACATGAAGAAATATTAAATAAGTTTAAAGAAGAAAATATAGACATATTAATAGGAACACAAATGGTAGTAAAAGGACATCATTTTCCTAATGTAACATTAGTAGGAGTAATTACAGCAGATAGCTCGCTTAATATAGATGATTATAGAGCAAATGAGAGAACATTTGATATATTAACACAAGTAGCAGGAAGAGCAGGAAGAGAAAAAGATAAACCAGGAAAAGTAATAATTCAAACATATAACCCAGATAATTTTACAATAGAATGTTCAAAAGAACAAAATTATAAGAAATTTTACGAAACAGAAATATTAATACGCAAACAGTTGAAATATCCACCTTTTTGCGATATAATAGTAATTGGGTTTAGTGGTTTAAAAGAAGATAAAATAATAGATATTAGTAAAAAGACTTATAATTATTTAAGAAGAAAATTAGAAAACATAGAAGAATTAGAAAATAAAAGAAAAGAAAATCAAATCAAAATATTTAAACCAATGCCAGCACCTATAGATAAAATTCAAAATAAATATAGATATAGAATAATAATAAAAGGAAAAATGAACGAAAAAATAAATGATGTTTTAAATGAATATTTACAAAAGGTTTATCAAAAAGATTTAAAAGATATTAGGATATCAATAGATGTAAACCCTAATAATATGGCATAAGCAAAGGAGGATAAAGGAAAATGGCAATTAGAAATTTAAGATATGAAGGAGACGAAATATTAAAAAAGAAATCAAGAGAAATACCAAAAGAAGATATTTTGACGGAAAAAATACAAACATTGATAGATGATATGATAGAAACAATGCATAAATACAATGGAGTAGGATTAGCAGCTGTACAAGTTGGGATTTTAAAGAGACTAATTGTAATAGATTTATATGATGATAATGGACCTATAGTTTTAATAAACCCTGTAATTATTAAAACAAAAGGTGAGCAGGAAGTAGAAGAAGGATGTTTAAGTTTTCCAAATCAATTTGCAAAAGTTATAAGACCACAAGAAGTAGTTGCAGAATATACTGATAGAGAAGGAAAACGTATGAGAGTAAAAGCTAAAGAATTATTAGCACAAGCAATAGCACATGAAGTAGATCATTTAAATGGAGAATTATTTATAAATAAAATAATACCGGGAACATTAGAATATGTAGAACCAGAAAAACAATAACTAATGTTTAGAAAGGAAGAAATTAATGAAAATAGTTTTTATGGGTACGCCAGATTTTGCAGAAGAAAGTTTAAGAGCTGTTTATGAAGCTGGTTATGAAATTTTAACAGTTGTAACTAACCCAGATAGACCACAAGGTAGAGGTATGAAAATGTCTATTTCTCCTGTTAAAAAATTTGCAGAAGAAAAAGGACTTCCAATATTACAACCAGAAAAGGTTAGAAAAAATGAAGAGTTTATATCTAAAATAAGAGAGTTAAAACCAGATGTTATATGTGTTGTTGCTTATGGTAAAATACTTCCAAAGGAAATTTTAGAGATTCCAAAATATGGTTGTATTAATGTACACGGCTCATTACTTCCAAAATATAGAGGTGCAGCACCAATACAATGGGCAGTTTTAAATGGTGATAAAGAAACTGGTATAACTACAATGTATATGGATGTTGGTATGGATACGGGAGATATGATTTTAAAAGAAAAAGTTACAATTGGAGATGATGAGACAACAGGAGAGTTATGGGATAGATTATCAAAAATAGGTGGAAAACTTTTAGTTAAAACTTTAAAAGAAATAGAAAATGGAACAGTAAAGCGTATAAAACAAGATGATGATTTTTCACTTGCACCAATGCTTGATAAGTCTATTGCTGAAATAGATTGGAAAAATAAGAAAGCTATAGAAATTAAAAACTTAGTAAGAGGATTAAACCCTATAATGGGTGCTTATAGTTTTCTAAATGGTAAGAAAATTAAGTTTTGGAAAGTTGATATAGTAAATAATAATGACATAAATATAGAAGAAAATAAAGAAAATTTAGAAAATGGAACAGTTTTAATTTCAGATGCAAAACAAGGTTTATATATAAAAGCAAAAGAGGGAATAATAAAAGTACTAGAAATACAAGGCGAAAATGGTAAAAAAATGGATATAGCTAGTTTTTTAAGAGGAAATAAAATAGAAAAGTTTGAGATTTTTAAATAGAAAAAACCACTTTATATAGTGGTTTTTTAAAACTTTTATTTTAATAACATTGGTCCGATTTCTGTTACAGTTCCAGCTCCTAAAGTAATTACAATATCATTTGGTTTAATATTTTCTTTTATATATTTAACGCAATTTTCAAAATCTGGTAGATATTTAGATTCTTTTCCTAAAGAATTTATTTTTTCTACTAAATCTCTAGAAGAAATATTATAGGTATTTCTTTCTCTAGCAGCATAGATATCTAAAATAATGATATTATCAAAATTGATTAATGCTTTAGCAAAATCATCTAATAATGTTTTTGTTCTACTATAAGTATGTGGTTGGAATATAACCCAAGATTTATTATATTTTTTGTTAGATAGTGAGTTGTATGTTGCTTGAATTTCAGTTGGGTGATGTGCATAATCATCATATACACTAACATTTCCATTTATTTTTCCCTTAAATTCAAATCTTCTATGTGCTCCTGTAAATTTTTCTAAGCTATTTACAATATCATTTCTATCAATTCCATATTCTGTGCATAAAGCTACACAAGCTAAGGCGTTTAAGATATTGTGCCTTCCTGGAACAGAGAGTTTTATTGTAACAAAAAACTCATTTTTATAATAAACATCAAATTTTGCAAAACCATCATCATCAAAAGAAATATTTTTTGCTGTAAAGTCAGATTCCTGATTATCAATTCCATATGTATAAACTTTAGCTCCAGTATATTTTCTTAAATCTAAACAGTTTTTATCATCACCATTTATTACCAATATACCATCATTTGGAAGTAGCTTAACATATTTTATAAAAGCATTTTTTATATTATCAAATGTTTTAAAATAATCTAAATGGTCATTATCTATATTTAAAATTACTTCTGCTTTAGGACTAAATTTTAGAAAGCTTTCAACATATTCACAAGCTTCTATTATAAAATGCTCACTATTTCCAACCCTATAATTTCCATTTATTGGTTTTAATAATGCTCCTACTTGAATACTTGGGTCTTTTAAACCGTCTAAAAAACATAGAGATATCATAGAAGTTGTTGTTGTCTTTCCGTGTGTTCCTGATATACAAATAGTATCTTTATAACAACGAGTTATTTCACCTAAAAAGTCAGCCCTTTCTATTGCTGGGATTCCTAATTTTTTTGCTTCTAACATTTCTGGGTCATCTTGTTTTATTGCAGCAGAATAAACCACAACATCAGAGTTTCTAACATCTTCTATGTTGTGCCCAATAACAACCTTAATTCCTTTTTTTAATAATAATTGTACTGCTTCAGAATCAGATGCGTCAGAACCAGTAACGGTAAAACCCCAGTTCTGAAGTATTGCGGCTATTCCACTCATACTGATTCCGCCAATTCCAATCATATGTATATTTTTATATTTTTTTATATGTTCTATATTTGGCATTTTAAAAACACGCTCCTCTTATGATTACAAATTATATAATTATATTAGTAAAATTTCAAGTATTTACATCATATAATATTAAAAAAATAGAGAAATGTTACAGATTAAATAAAATTATATTAACAAATTTAATTTTTTTGTAAAAAAAAGAAGGAAAAAATTTTTTTATGAAGAATAATATAATTGTACATAAGATTAAACGGTATGTACAAAATTTTTAAAACTTAAGGAAGGCAGGTGCACCAAAATGCAAATAACAGATGTACGTTTAAGAAAAGTAAATTCAGAGAACAGAATGAAAGCTGTTGCTTCTGTAACATTCGATAACGAGTTCGCAGTACACGATATTAAAGTTATCGAAAGTCAAAATGGATTATTTATAGCTATGCCTAGCAGAAAAACTCCTAACGGAGAATTCAAAGATATAGCTCATCCAATCAATGCTGAAACTAGAGAGAAAATTCAAAAAGCTATTTTAGAAGCTTATGAAGCTCCAGAACAAACAGAAGAATCAGCAGAATAATAAAAAATAGAAAGCACCATTTTTGGTGCTTTTTGTGTGAAAATTTTTAAAATTACTCGAAATATTAAATTTACATAAAAATAATATTGACTTTGATATAAAAAGAATATATAATTAAATCACAATAATTACTTAGTATAGCTAATTATTGTGATTATTTCGTGAAAGAAACAGTCTAGAAAGGGGTTTAAAATGATTATTGGAATCAATGACCTTAACATTGTTAGGGAACGTGAGGAAAAAGTCATTTTAGGAACTGGTACATTTGACCTGTTCCACTATGACCATTTGCGGTATCTTCAAATGGCAAAAGAGTGTGGAGGAACTCTAGTTGTAGCAGTTAAAGACAATAAATTTGCAGGAAGAAAGGGAAAAGGTAGACCAATAATTAGTGAAGAACAAAGAATTGCAATCGTAGATGCTCTAAAATGTGTAGATTATACACTTCTAGTAGGTGTAGAAGATAATCTAGAAACAATGTTAGAGTGTGATAACGACAAACAAAGAGAGTGGCTTAATGCCTTTGAGAAGGTTTTTGATAAGCTAAGACCAGATATCCTCTTCTTTGAAGGGAATCCTGTTTTGCAATCTGCAAGAGATAGAGCTTCTCAGTATTTTGGGTTTAAGTGTGTATCAAAACCCAGAGGAGAGACTATTTCAACAACTGAAATAATTCAAAAAATTAGCGAAAGCAACAAATAATTTTGTACTGATGTAGGGAAAGTGTAGAAAACTTTCCCTACTTAATATTATCTTAAGATTTTTATAATTGTTTTTTTCTTTAAAATATGGTATAATATTGCAAGAACGGAGGAAAATAATATGAGATGTCCAAGATGTGGAAGTGAAAATATTTCTAGTATAATAGATACAAAAACACATACAAAAGGGTTTGATGGTGGAGATGCTTGTTGTGGATATTTACTTTTTGGTTGGCCAGGAGTGCTTTGTGGATTGTGTAATACAGGAGATACTACAACTACAACAAGAACGACTAATATTTGTAATGATTGTGGAAATAAATTTTAAGTGAAAAAAAGTACGAAAATAAAAATATGGGCATTTCTTATGAGACTAGGAAATAGATGTGGTTGCCACCAAAGAGAAGATAGAAGTTTCTTTTTAGGTGAGTGGCAATTTCCAGTATGTAGTAGATGTTTTGGCATACTTACAGGACAAATTATTGGAATAATATTATATGTTTTGGGAATTAGAACACCTTTTTATATAGATTTTATATTTCTTTTAATAATGTTTTTAGATTGGTATATTCAATATAAAAAGATACGCGAATCTACAAATATAAGAAGATTTTTAACAGGAAATTTAGCAGGGATAGCACAAATGAGTATTATTTTAAAAATTATTTTTTGGATAATTGGAATTTTTAGCTAAAATAAAAGGGGGAAAATTTTTTGGAAGAAAGTTTAGCACTTATTAAATATGAAAAATTATCCACAAAAGATAAATTAATAATGTATTTTTTAATATATTCATTTTTAGGATGGATTTTTGAGACTTTTTATGCAATTTTAGTACTTGGTCATTTTGTAAAAAGAGGTTTTTTATTTGGACCAATTTGCCCAATATATGGTTTTGGAGCAGTTATATTTATACTTATTTTTGACGGTTTAAAAGGTCATAATATTAAGAAATTTTTAATATCTATGATAGTATTTTCTGTATTTGAATTTTTAGCTTCTTGGATATTAGAAATAGTGTTTCATCAAAGATGGTGGGACTATTCAGATGCAATGTTTAATATAGGAGGAAGAATTTGTTTAAGTTTTTCAATTGTATGGGGACTAGCAGGGGTGATATTTTCTAATTTTTTACATCCATTTATGGAAAAGAAAACAGAAAAAATATTATATAAGATTCCTATAAATGTACAAAGAGCGACAATATATTCTTTAGCATCTGTATTAATTGTAGATTTTGTTTTATCAAGTATAAAATATATTAATATTTAAAAAATATCCACTAATTTAAAAGTGGATATTTTTCTATTAAGAATTAGCATTTGTAGTAGAAGATATAGTATTAGATGTATTGGCATTTTCCTCTTCTGGGAATAAAGAATTTACATCTAAATTTCCTAAATTATAATCTAAAATATCTTTACTAATACTTGCAATAACTTCATCTGAATCTGGAATCCCCTTTGTAAATATACCTACTAGATAAGGACTTTCAGTAAATACAATACCATAATCGTGAACATATCCAGAATAGCTACCATATTTATGTGCAACATCATAATCTGTAATATATTCTTTTAAATACATCCCCATAGAAGATTTTTTCATATGGTCTATTAACGTAGTATATTCACTTTGGTGTTCATATAAATAATTTATAACATCAAAATAAAAACTAGCAGAAGCGATATTGCTTGTATAGAAGTCATCAGGAATAGTTTCATCAGAATATTTTGTGATTGCTTTTTTTACATTTGAATAACCTAAATTTGCCATTAAAATATTAATTGCAGTATTATCACTATTTACTATCATTTGTTCAAGCAAGTTTTTTAAAGGAACTTTATCTCCAACAGAATATAAAGAACCAATGTTTCCACCACCAGCTTCATAACAACCACTAGCATATAATATACCAGTATCTAAAGTATAATTACCAGAATTAATTTCATCATAATAATACATAGCAACTGGTACTTTAATTGTACTTGCTGCAGTAAAATACGTATTTTCATTATAGAAATAATATTTTTTATCATTAACATTGTAGAAGAAAAAATAAAAATTATTTTCATTTAAATTATATTTTTCCATTTCATATTTAATTAAAAGTTCCATATTCTCATCTTTTGAAGGTTCTATAACAACAGGCTCTGGCTCAACTGAAGCTTCAGAAGCAGTAACATTTTCTTGCTCATTTGTAGAAGCTACACTTTTTGTATCTGTCGCTGGAGTTAAAATATCAAAAGTAATACATAAAACAACAAGAGAAATTAAAACTAATAAAAGTGATTTTTTAAATTTAGGTTTGGAATATGAACTTGGTTTTACATGTTTACCTTTAGGCAAAATGAATCATCTCCATTTTAAAAATTATCTATTGTATATTTAATATTATAACAGAAAATAATATTAAATATATCATTTTTTAGAAATTTTTTTAAAATTTAATAAATCAAATTTATTGAAAAATTTAAAGAATAATAATATACTATAACCTGAAAGGAAGTGGAAAAAATGACAGAAAAAGAAAAAAGAGACAATGGAGAACTTTATGATGCAAATTATGATAAAGATTTAGAAAAAGAAAGATTGAGTATTAAAGATTTATGTTATAGATATAATAATTTAGAACCTTCTAAACAAAAAGAAAGAAAAGAGCTTATAAAAGAAATATTAGGAAAAACGAAAGAAAATGTATTAATAGAATCTAATTTTTATTGTGATTATGGGTATAATATTTATGTTGGTGAAAATTTTTATATGAACCATAATTGTATAATATTAGATGCAGGAAAAGTAGAATTTGGTGATAATGTATTTATAGGACCAAATTGTGGTTTTTATACAGCAGGACATCCAATAGATTATATACAAAGAAACAAAGGACTAGAATATGCAAAACCAATTAAAGTTGGAAATAATGTGTGGTTTGGTGGAAATGTAGTAGTACTTCCAGGAGTAACTATTGGTGATAATGTAGTAATAGGTGCTGGAAGTGTTGTTACAAAAGATATACCAGATAATTCTATAGCATATGGTAATCCATGTAGAAAAGTAAAAAATATTAATAAAAAGATATGAAGAAGTAGAAGAAAGATAAATTAATAAAAACTAAAGCAAAAAGCCATAATAAGATAAAGGAGGATTTTTGTTATGGAAAATAATCAAAAAATTAATTGTACAGTTAGCAGTTGTAAATATAATGATAGAAAAAACAATGGTTGTAATTTAGAAGAAATACAAGTAACACCAAAAGCGAACTGTAATACAAAAAAACAAGATGAATCAATGTGTGGAAGCTATAAATGTGAATAAGGGATTTTTCCTTTGTACCCATCTATGTCGCATTTGGGACATATCTATATAAGGTATGTCTCTTTTTGAGATTTTTCTTGACAACAACTGTTTACAGATGTAAACTATATATAAATTTAAAAATGCACTTTTAGAAGGCTAATTTTAATCTGTTACAATGTTAAGAAATATTTAAAATAAAAAATAGTGAGGAATAAAGGCAAATGAAAAAGAAAGTGTTAATAATAATTCCAATTATTTTAATAATAGCAATTTTTACAATTTTAATAATAAGAGATATAAAAAACAAAACAGAGGTTTTTGTAGCAAATAGACAAGAACTTATGAAAGTGTTAGGAATTAATAATTCAGAAACATTTTTACCTATATCGATAAAACGTGTTAGTTTAGGTTTTGGAGATACTACAGAGTGTTATTTGTTAAAATTTAAAATATCAATAGAAGATTATAATAAAAATTCTTTACAATATAAAGATATAGATACAACAGAGGTTTCCTCAAATTGGAAAGAGAAAAAAGATGAAAAAACTTATATTTGTTATGTTAGAGAGTGGGAATACAACGATTACAGAAAAGAATTATTTAATAAATTAAAAGAGCTAAAAACAAAATATTAAATTGAAAAGAGAAAATGAAATTGGAATATTACTTGTTTTCCATATGTTAAAATATTAAATATGTACAACTTAAAGGAGAGAGATTTAATGAAAAGAAAATATTCTAGTAAAATATTTTTAGATATTGCAAAAGAATATGAGATTAATATTTATTATGATAAGGAAGATTATTATTTAATAGTTAAGAAATTTAAAAAGGTAATAGAACCTTTTATAACATTAAATGGAAATTGTTTACTTGATGACGGATATTTTATTGTAGAAATAATACCTAAAAATGAAAATTATGCAATAAGAATATTTTTAAATGATAAAAAAGAAACATTAGAATATTATTTTGATATTACCTTAAGAAATGGATTAGATGAGGAAAGTAATATTCCTTATTATGATGATTTATACTTGGATATAACTGTAAAAGATAATAAAATAGAAATTTTAGATGAAAATGAATTACAAGAAGCTTTAAATAACAAAGAGATTACAAAAGAACAATTCGATTTAGCAAATAAAACAAAAGATGAACTTGTAAAAACTATTAAAGATAAGACTAATAAATATATGAATATAAATGTTAATAAATATTTAAATTAAAGAAAAGAGAATAAAAATAATATGAAAATAGGAATAATATCAGATATACACGGGAATATTGTAGCATTAGATACAGTATTAGAAAATTTAAAACGTGAAAATGTTCAAAAAATAATATGTTTAGGAGATTTAATAGAACGGAAATTTAAAATCAGAAGAAGTTGTACAAAGAATAAAATGTCTAAAAGATATATGTATTTGCGTTATGGGAAATCGTGAGAGATATTTAATTGAGGGTATGCCTAAAATTGTTCATGATGAAAAGATTAAAGTTTCTGAAGAAGAATTGGAAAAAAATAAATGGATAAAAAACAATTTAAGTAAAAATTCTTTAGAATACATAGAAAGTTTACCAAGAGATTTTTATTTTAAAGTAGAAGGAAAAACTATATATATAACACATTATCCATTAGATAATAATGGCAATTTCAAAAAACATATAAAAAATGCTAATATAGAAGAAAATAATTGTATGTTTAAAGAAGTTGATGCAGATATATACTTGTATGGACATACACATAAAAAGATATTAAATAAAAGTGAAGATAAATTATATATAAACCCTGGAGCATTGGGGTGCCCTGGAAATACAAATTTTGCTCCATATATAATATTAGAAATAAATAACAATAATATAAAGTGTAAAGAATTAAAATGTAGTTATAATAAAGAAAAAGTTATAAAAGAAATAAAAAATGAAGCTTTTCCAGGATATAAAAATGTGTTAAAATTATTCTACAATTTATAGATGACAAATATTTTATATGATTAATAGAAATAACGATTTCTGTAATATTAATAATAAATATGAAAATAAATAAAATGTATTAGCTTAGGATTTTTGTATATTTTAGAAAACTATTTGTTAAAGTTTAAAATATTAAGCTAATTTTCTAGAAGTCTATTAATAAATATGTTATTATAGAAATATTAAATGTAAAGAAGTCATTAGAATAAAATTTATTATAAGGAGTAGAAGTAAAATATGTTTAAATTACATTCAGAATATAAACCAACTGGCGATCAGCCACAAGCAATTGAATATTTAAGTAAGGGAGTTTTAGAAGGTAAGAAATACCAGACATTGTTAGGTGTTACAGGTTCTGGAAAAACATTTACAATGGCAAATATAATAGAGAAAGTTCAGAAACCAACACTTGTTTTAGCACATAATAAGACTTTAGCTGGGCAATTATATAGTGAGTTTAAGGAGTTTTTTCCAGAAAACAATGTTGAATATTTTGTGTCATACTACGATTATTATCAGCCAGAAAGTTATATACCTTCAACAGATACGTATATTGAAAAAGACTCTTCTATTAATGATGAAATAGACAAATTAAGACATTCAGCAACATTATCATTATTTGAGACAAGAGATGTAATAATAGTTGCTTCTGTTTCTTGTATATATGGTTTAGGAGACCCTGTAGATTACCAAGAAATGATGTTATCTTTAAGACCTGGTATGCAAAAGTCTAGAGATAAAGTGTTGAAAAAATTAGTTAGTATGCAATATACAAGAAATGAAATAGATTTTAAAAGAGGAACTTTTAGAGCAAAAGGTGATATTGTAGAAATATATCCATCAGACCAATCAGAAAATGCAATAAGAGTAGAATTTTGGGGAGATGAAATAGAAAAAATAACAGAGATAAATGCATTAACAGGAAAACCAATAGGAACAAGACGTCACATATTAATATCTCCTGCGTCACATTATGTTACAACAAAAGAAAAAATGGAAAGAGCAATAGTAACAATAGAACAGGAAATGGAAGAAAGAGTGAAATACTTTAAATCACAAAATAAATTAATAGAAGCACAAAGAATAGAAGAAAGAACAAATTTTGATATAGAAATGATGAAAGAAACTGGCTTTTGTTCAGGAATAGAAAACTATTCAAGACATATAAGTGGAAGACCAGCAGGAAGCCCACCATATACATTATTTGATTATTTTCCAAAAGATTTTTTACTATTAATAGATGAATCACACGCAACAATACCACAAGTGAAAGCAATGTATAATGGAGATAGAGCAAGAAAAGAATCATTAGTAAACTATGGCTTTAGATTACCTTCAGCATTTGATAATAGACCACTTACATTTAAAGAATTTGAGGAAAGAATAAATCAAGTAATATTTGTTAGTGCAACACCAGCAGAATATGAAAAAGAACATAGCAAAGAAAATGTAGTAGAACAAATAATAAGACCAACAGGCTTGTTAGACCCTAAAATAGAAGTAAAACCAGTCGAAAATCAAATAGATGATTTAATAGAACAAATACGTATAAGAGTAGAAAAGAAAGAAAGAGTATTAGTAACAACTCTAACAAAAAGGATGGCAGAAGACTTAACAGAATATTTAAAAAGTTTAGATATTAAAGTAAACTATATGCACTCAGACACAAAAGCTTTAGAGAGGATGGAAATTATTAGAAATTTAAGACTTCGGAGAGTTTGATGTATTAGTTGGAATAAATCTTTTAAGAGAAGGACTAGATATACCAGAAGTATCTTTAGTTGCAATATTAGATGCTGATAAAGAAGGTTTCTTGCGTTCAGAAAGGTCATTAATACAAACAATAGGAAGGGCTGCTAGAAATACAGACGGAACTGTTATTATGTATGCAGATGAATTAACAGATAGTATGGAAAAAGCAATTACAGAAACAAATAGAAGAAGAAAAATACAAAAAGAATATAATGAAAAACACAATATTACGCCAAAGACAATTAATAAATCTGTAAGAGATTCAATAACAGTTACAGATGTAAAAGATATAGAAGTAGAATACAAATTAGAGAAAGAAGATGATATTAAAGAAACTATTAATAAACTTACAGATGAGATGCTTAAATATGCAGCTGAAATGGAATTTGAAAAAGCAGCAGAACTTCGTGATAAAATAAAGGAATTAGAAAAGTTAATATAGATGTTTTTTTAAAAATAAAAAAATGAAAAATTCGCATTTAGGACAAATTTATATAAATATTCTAAATGCGAATTTTTATCTTATATATTATATAAATTATTATCTAATAAAAGTTTAGCTCTTTTTCTAGTTTTTTCGTCTGAATTTAGAGAGTTTTCTATAAATTCTGGGTGGTTTATTAAAAATTCTTTCATTGTATTATCTGGATTATCAAAAAATTTATTTAACATTTCTAATTGGTTTTCATTTATTATTCCCATTTCTAATGCTTTTTTAAATAAGTTTTTATCTACTTTTACTAAAGATAAAGATTTTACACTTTTTTCAGATAATTTTTCTTTTCCACCTTGCATTCTATCTACTACAACACAAGACCAAATTATTTTTCCACCTAAATTTTCTATTGCAGGTATCCAAGCTCGTATATAACTAGATGCCACTGTTATTAAATCAGCTATATGTAATACTTTTTTACCAGAAATATTGTAACTTTCTTTAGTTTGTGAAAAGTCATAATTAGAAATAACTGAAGATAAATCTTTATATATTGTTATATGTGGTTTTTTAAATAAATAAGCAAGTATATTAGAGAAAAACCAATCACGTCTTTCGCCACCAGAAATAAAGTCAACTTCTGAAATATCAATATTTTCCTCAATATATGTTTTCATAGAGTTTATTACATTTTTATAAATTTTGTTTTCGTTGTACTGTTTTAAAACTTTTTCAAATACTTTTTTTGGTAATGTCATTTTATCTGATAGAGATTCGTCTATAAATTTAAGTAATGAAACTGCTTCTTTTTCACTTCCATATATGAAATGTGTGTTTATAAAATATGGCCCTATTTTTCCTGATGTATACCAAAATGGTTTGTTTTCTTCACAAAATCTAATTGCATTTGTTTCAAATAAATATGAAATAATATTACTCAATTTATATTCCCCCTTAAAATTAAAATATTCTAAAACAATTGTAACAAAAAAATAAAAAATGTCAAACAAAATAATAAAAATGTAATATTAAAAATTAGAAAACTTGTTATTTAGAAAAATATAAATAAATATTGAAAAACTTCTCACAAAATGATAACATATGTGTGGGAGGTTTTTTAGATGAAAATATTATTAAAAAATGGAAGATTAGTAGACTATAAGACAAAAGTAGACGGAAAAAAAGATATATTAATTTCTGATGAAAAGATAGAAAAAATATCAGACGAAATTAATGGTGATGCCTATAAAATAATTGATTGTTCTAATTTAATAATAATACCTGGTATGATTGATATTCATTGTCATTTAAGAGAACCTGGCTTTGAATATAAAGAAACAATAGAAACAGGTAGTAAAAGCGCTGTTAGTGGTGGTTTTACGACGATATGTCCAATGCCAAATACAAAACCAGTTCCTGACAGTGCTATTATTTTGGGTGAAATTATTAAAAAAGGAAAAGAAGAAGGCTGTTGTAACATATTTCCATATTCCTCAGTAACAAAAGGAGAAAAAGGAGAAGAATTAGTAGATTTTTCTGAAATGAAAAAAGCAGGAGCAATAGCATTTTCAGATGATGGTATGCCAGTTGTAAATAGTAAGCTAATGAGAGAAGCAATAATAAAAGCAGATGAGGTTGGAACATTTGTTGCATCACATTGTGAGGAAAAATCAGTTGCAAGTGGAGCAATAAATAGAGGAGAGATAGCAGATAGATTAGGAGTAGAAGGAGTATATCCAGAAGCAGAAGAAATAATGGCAGCTCGTGAAATTGTAATATCAGAAACAAATAATGTAAGAGCACATATTTGCCATATAAGTACAAAGACAACTAAAAATATGGTAAGAGATGCTAAAAAAAGAGGAGTAAAAATAACGTGTGAGACTTGTCCACATTATTTTACATTTACAGTTCATGAAGTATTAAAATCAGGTACAAATGCAAAAATGAACCCTCCACTAAGAGAAGAAAAAGATAGAAAAGCAATAATCGAAGGTTTGCGTGAAGGTACAATAGACTGTATAGTAACAGACCACGCACCACATAGTGAAGAAGAAAAAAAACAAGACTTATCTAAAGCACCAAATGGAATAATAGGTTTTGAAACAGCATTATCTTCTGAAATAATGAATTTAGTTGATACTGGAGATATCAGTTATCTAGATTTAGTAAAACTTACATCATATAACCCGGCACAATTACTAAAAATAGATAAAGGAACTATAGAAGAAGGAAAAATAGCAGACATAACAATATTTGACCCAAATGAAGAATATATCTATAAAAAGGAAAACATAGTATCAAAAGCAAAAAACAGTCCATTTATAGGAAGAAAACTAAAAGGAAAAGTAAAATATACAATAGTAGGTGGGAAAATAGTATATCAAGATAAATAGGAGGAATTATAATGCTTGCAATTGATAAATTAATAGAAAAAATAATTAAATTAAAAAGCCCAGTTGTTATGGGATTAGACCCAAGATATGAAATGATACCACAATGTGTAAGAAATAAATATAGTTTAGATTTAGAAGGAGTATCAAAAGCAATATTAGAATTTAATAAAACATTAATAGATAACACATATGATATAATACCTGCAATAAAACCACAAATGGCATTTTACGAGATGTTTGGAATCCTTGGTATGAAAACATTTCTAGACACTTGTAAATATGCAAAAGAAAAAGGTATGATAGTAATTGCAGATAATAAAAGAGGAGATATAGGTTCAACTGCAAAAGGCTATTCAAATGCATATTTAGGAAAAACAAAAATAGGAGATATAGAAGAAAGTATATTTGATGTGGATTTTATGACAGTGAACCCATATATGGGAACAGACTGTATAGAACCATTTGTAGAAGACTGTAAAAAATATGATAAAGGAATATTTATATTAGCAAAAACATCAAACCCATCATCTGGAGAATTGCAAGATGAAAAATTAAAAAATGGAGAAGAAGTATATAAAAAAGTAATTTCTCTAATAGAAAAATGGGGAGAAGATTTAAGAGGAAAATATGGATATAGCAGTATAGCAGCAGTAGTTGGTGCAACATATCCTAAGCAATTAGAAGAATTAAGAAAATTAGCTATGCATACATTTTTCTTAATACCAGGATATGGAGCACAAGGAGGAAAAGTAGAAGATATAAGACTTGGGTTTGATAATAAAGGTTTAGGTGGAATTGTAAATGCTTCTAGAAGTTTAATGTGTGCGTATAAAAAAGAAGAGTGGAAGGAAATTTATTCAGAAGAAGAATATGGTTTAGCAACAAGAAAAGAAGCTCTTAAGATGAACAAAGAATTAAATTTTATTAAGGAGGACTAGATTATGCCAGAAGCTATAAAAGCAAAACTAATTGAAAAAGAATATTTAAAAAATGATATTTTAAGATTTAAAGTAGAAGCAAATAAAATAGTAGAAACAGCAAAACCAGGTAATTTTATAGAAATTAGAGTAACTGATACAACAGAGCCGTTTTTAAGAAGACCAATTAGTATATATAATTTAGAAAAAGAAGAAGGAACATTAGAATTTATATTCCAAATAAAAGGTGAAGGAACAAGGTTACTTTCTAAAAAACAAGAAGGAGATTTAATAGATATAGTAGGACCATTAGGTATGGGAACTTTTAAATTAAATGATTACAAAAATATAGCAATCATAGGTGGTGGAATAGGAGTATTTCCATTATATGAATTATCAAAAGAAGCAGATAAAGAAAATAGAAATGTTAATATATATTTGGGTTTTAGAAATAAAGAAAATGTTTTATTAGAAGATGAATTTAAAAATGTAAGCAAAAAATTAGTAATTACAACAGATGATGGAACTTATGGAATAAAAGGTTTTGCAATAGAAGAATTAAAAAAAGATTTAAATAATGTAGATTGTATTTATGCTTGTCGGGCCACTTCCTATGCTTAAGGCAGTTAAAAAATTAGCAATGGAAAAAAATATCCCTTGTCAAATTTCTTTAGAAGAAAGAATGGCTTGTGGTTTAGGAGTATGTTTAGGATGTGCAGTAAAAAAAGCAAAAAGTACAAATGAAAACCCAGAATATTTTCACGTATGTAAGGGTGGTCCAGTATTTCAAGCAAAAGATGTAGATATATAAGGAGGAATAAAAAGATGCCAGGTTTTACAATACATATGGCAATAGGGAAAGAATATATAAGAAAAAATAAAAACAAAATTAAAGATAAAAAAGAATTTTTAAAAGGGACTATTGCCCCTGATTTAAACGAAGATATGACAGAGATAACAAAAGAAAAATCAAAAACTCATTATGGAAAATGGGGTAAATATGAAGTAGAAACAAATATAAAAGATTTTTTAGAAGATGAAAATGTAGATATTAATAAAGATTATTATAAAGGATATTTATTACATTTAATATCAGACCATTATTTCTATAATAAAGTTTTTAAAGAAGAACATCAAAAAATGAAATTAAATAATGATAGATTTTATGATGATTATGATTGTCTAAACTATGATTTAATAAATAAATATAATGTGAAAATATTAGACAATATAAAAAAGTATATGATAACTAAAAAAAATAATAACGAACCAAAATACTTAAAAATAGATAAAGTAGAAGATTTTATTGATGAGATGTCTAATATAGATTTAGAAAAAATTATTAAAATCATAGAAGAAAAAGGGATGGGAGGTTTAAAATAAATGAATTTAAGTGTGGATTTTGCAGGAATAAAGATGAAAAACCCTGTAACAGTAGCATCTGGTACATTTGGATATGGTAGAGAATATAGTAATTTCTTTGATTTAAATAAACTTCGGTGGAATAATAACAAAAGGAACTTCAATTAAACCAAGAAGCGGAAATAAACCACCTAGAGTTTGTGAAACACCATCTGGTATGTTAAATAGCATTGGACTTCAAAACCCAGGTGTAGAATATTTTGCAGAAAATGATTTACCGTTCTTAAAGAAATTTGATACGGCAATTATTGTAAATGCTTGTGGAAGTACTATAGAAGATTATATAGAAGTTTGTAAAATATTAGATACATTAGATATAGATGGTGTAGAACTTAACTTATCTTGTCCAAATGTAAAAAATGGTTGTATGGCATTTGGAAGTTCTTATGAAGGGGTAAAAGAAGTAACATCAAAAGTAAGAAAAGTATTAAATAAACCTCTAATTGTAAAATTAACACCAAATGTTGCAAATATAGCAGAAATTGCAAAAGGAGCAAAAGACGGAGGAGCAGACGGTGTTTCTTTGATCAATACTTTACTTGGTATGAAAATAGATATAGAAAAAAGGAAACCAGTTTTAGCAAATAATACAGGAGGTTTGTCAGGACCTGCAATTAGACCTGTTGCTGTAAGGATGGTTTATGACGTTGCAAAAGCTGTTGATATACCAATTTTAGGTATGGGCGGAATTGTAAAAGGAGAAGATGCAATTGAATTTATGTTAGCTGGAGCAAGTGCTATATCAATAGGGGCAGGAAACTTTATAGATCCATATACTAGCTTAAATGTGATTTCTGAAATTGAAACTTATATGCAAAAGTATAATATAGAAAGAATAAATGAAATTGTAGGAAAAGTAGAAATGAATTAAGGAGATGAAAAAAGTGAAAATATTAATTGGAACAAAAAATCCTGGAAAAATAGAAGGTGCTAAAAAAGCCTTTGAGAGATATTTTAGTAATGTAGATATAGAGGGAATAGCAGTAGATTCAGAAGTTCCTGACCAGCCGATAAATTCTGAGATATTAAAAGGAGCAAAAAACAGAATTAAAAATTTAAAAAAATATGCAAAAGAAAATAAAATAGAATCAGATTTTTACATTGCAAGTGAAGCGGGAATTACAAATTCTTTAGGAGAGTGGATAGATATTAATTGTGCTGTAATAGAAAATAAAGAAGGATTTCAAAGTATAGGAACAAGCCAAGGTTTTCCGATTCCTGAAAAATATATTGAAGAAATAAGAAAAACAGAACTTGGAAAAATAATGGATAGATTATTTAATAAAAAAGATACAGGAAAAGGAAATGGAGGAATTAGTTATTTAAGCAAAGGAGAAATAACAAGAATAGACTTGAGCAAAAATGCTTTTATAATGGCACTTACAAGGTTTATTAATGGAGATTTATGGAAATAATATTAAATACAATTGTATAAACAGCCCATAAAGAAAAATAAATAATAATATAATACCATTTTGGATAGAAAAATTTTAAATATTTTTTATTAAAGATGGTATTTATCATATATAAAATATTTAATAAAAATAAATATATTATTAAAATAAAAGTAAATGGGTTATATAAAAATGATGTAGAAAAATCACCATTAAAAAAGCTTATAACACATCTAGTAGCACCGACAACTAGGGCATAAAATACCAAAATTTTCTTGCCAATAACAACTAGGCATTAAGCTTACATATGAAGAGTGCACAAAAAGAAAAATTATAACTAAAGAAATTATAATACAAAGTTCAATAAATATTAATTTAGAATATTTTTTGTTTATAAGTTTCATAATTTTATTTTATTCTCCTAAAAAACTTAAAATAAATCGCAATAAAACTTAAATTGCGATTTATTTATATTTTTATTATTGACTACATTAAAGATGTACCAATTGCAGTTCCTAAAGATAATACACCTACAACTGCTAATGCATATAAAGCAATTGCTATAATTCCTAAAACTAAACCTGCAATACCCATACCTTTTCCACCTTTTTTCATACCAACAATACCAAATATGATTGCAAGTATTGCACAAGGTATTGAAATATAAGCAAAACAACATAGTACAACAGAAATTATACCTAATACCATAGAAGCAATGCTAAGTCCTTTGCTTTCAGTTTTGTTTTCGTCCATTTTTTTCACCCCTTTACATTTTTTAGTTCTGTAACTATATTTTGACATTTTTGTAGAAATTTGTCAATAAAAATTTAAAAAATAGTTGTATAAAATTCTTGGCTTTGATATAATCTACTTATCTTAATAATAAACTCTTAAGAAGGAGGAACATATGGAAGAAGAGAATAAATGTAATTGCAAAGGAAAAAAAGATTTATTTCTAGAAAAATTATTTAAGGAGTATTTACCAGTAAAAGACAATTTGATTCAAATGTTAAATGAAGTCCAAGAACATTATGGTTATGTGCCAATGCACGTACAAAAAGAGTTATCTGAATTTTTAAATGTACCTATGGCAGAAATATATGGAGTTGTTACTTTTTATTCGAGATTTTCATTAGAACCACAAGGAAAATATAAAATATCAGTATGTTTGGGAACAGCATGCTTTGTTAAAGGCTCTCAAAAAATAATGGATAGGCTAACAGATAGACTTAAAATAAAAGAAGGAGAAACAACTAAAGATGGTTTGTTTACAATTGAACAAACAAGATGTGTTGGAGCTTGTGGTCTAGCACCAGTATTTACTGTAAATGGTGAAGTATATGGTAGAGCAAGTGTTCAAAAATTAGACCAAGTTTTGGACGAATTAATTGAAAAAGAAAAACAAGCAAAATAGGAGGTAAATATGAAAACTTTAGAAGAACTTCATAAAATAAGTGAAGAAAAAAGAAAAGAATTAGATTTAAGAGTAAATACTAAGGCAGATACAAGAGAAAAACATATTTTAGTATGTCAAGGAACTGGTTGTACATCTTCTAAATCGCCAGAAATTCTAGAAAATTTTAGAAAAATATTAAAAGAAAAAAATATAGAAAATGTAAGAGTAATAAAAACAGGATGTTTTGGTTTATGTGCAAAAGGTCCAATTGTAATAATTAGACCAGAAGACACTTTTTATGCAAATGTAAAACCTGAAGATTGTGAAGAAATAATAGAAACACACATAGTAAAGGGAGAGTTTGTAGAAAGACTACTTTGTAAAGACATAGACGGAAAAGTAGTAAATTCATTAGATGAATTAAATTTCTATAAAAAACAAAAAAGAATAGCTTTAAAAAATTGTGGTGTTATTAATCCAGAAGATATTGATGAATATCTTGCATTTGACGGATATAAAGCACTAGAAAAAGTTTTAACTACTATGAAGCCAGAAGAAGTAATAGATGTTGTTTCAAAATCAGGACTTCGTGGTAGAGGTGGAGCAGGCTTTCCTACAGGTAAGAAATGGGAACTAACTAGAGTAAATGAAGCAGACCAAAAATATGTAGTATGTAATGCAGACGAAGGAGACCCAGGAGCATTTATGGATAGAAGCATATTAGAAGGAGACCCTCATTCTGTTTTAGAAGCAATGGAAATTGCAGGTTTTTGCATAGGAGCAAATAAAGGTTTTATATATGTAAGAGCAGAATATCCAATAGCTGTAAAAAGATTAGAAATTGCAATTAATCAGGCAAGAGAATATGGAATACTTGGTAAAAATATATTTGGAACAGGTTTTGATTTTGATATAGAAATAAGATTAGGAGCAGGAGCATTTGTATGTGGTGAAGAAACAGCATTATTAGAATCAATAGAAGGAAAACGTGGTCAACCAAGAGTAAAACCACCATATCCTGCAGCATCAGGTTTGTGGGGAAAACCTACTTTAATTAATAATGTAGAAACATATGCAAATATAGCACAAATAATATTAAAAGGTTCAAGTTGGTATTCATCAATCGGAACAGAAAAATCAAAAGGAACTAAAGTATTTGCATTAGGTGGAAATGTAAATAACATTGGTTTAGTAGAAGTACCAATGGGAACAACATTAAGAGAAATAGTATATGATATAGGTGGAGGAATACCGAATGGAAGAGACTTTAAAGCAGCACAAACAGGAGGTCCTTCTGGAGGTTGTATTCCAAGACAACATTTAGATACTCCAATAGATTATGAATCATTAAAAGAAATAGGTTCTATGATGGGTTCAGGTGGCTTAATTGTAATGGATGATACTAAATGTATGGTTTCTCTTGCAAAATTCTATTTAGAATTTACAGTAAGTGAGAGTTGTGGAAAATGTACTCCTTGTAGAATAGGAACAAAAAGGATGCTTGAGATATTAGAAAAACTTTGTAATGGAGAAGGAGAAGAATCAGATATATATAGATTAGAAACATTAGCAAAAAATATCCAAAAAGCAAGCATATGTGGTTTAGGTCAAAGTGCACCAAATCCAGTAATAAGTACATTAAACTATTTTAGAGAAGAATTTAAAGAACACGCAATAGATAAAGCTTGTAGAACACAAGAGTGTAAGGCTTTAGCAAAAATAGGAATAGATGAAGAAAAATGTAAAGGCTGTGGATTATGCCAAAAACATTGTCCAGTAAATGCAATAAAAGGCGAGGGAAGAGATAAAAGAAGAATAGATCCTAATTTGTGTATTAAATGTGGTACTTGTATAACAACTTGCCCATTTCACGCAATAAGTTAAAAATAGGGAGGAAAAGTAATGAAAGAAAAAATGGTTACATTAACAATAGATGGAGAAACTGTAAAAGCAAAAGCAGGAACTACAATACTTCAAGCTGCAAAATCTGCTGGAATAGATATTCCAACATTATGTTTTTTAAAAGACATAAATGAAATGGGAGACTGTAGAATGTGTATTGTTGAAGTTGAAGGTAGACGTGGTTTTGCAACATCATGTATTCAAACAGTAGAAGAAGGTATGGTAGTACATACTCATACACCTAATGTATTAGAAGCAAGAAGAACAGTTTTAGATTTAATAATATCAAATCATGCAAAAGATTGTTTAACTTGTACACGTTCGGGAAACTGTGAATTACAAACACTTGCTACCAAATTTAATGTTTTACACGTAGAATATCCAGGAGAGATGACAAAACACAAAATAGATGATAAATCACCAGCATTAGTTAGAGATTTCAATAAATGCATATTATGTAGAAGATGTGTTGCTACTTGTAAAAATGTACAAGGAATAGGAGCAATAGATTGTATAAATAGGGGTTTTGAATCTTGTATTTCTACAGTTGGAGACCATAGCCTAAATGATGTAAACTGTACATTTTGTGGGCAATGTATAGAGGCTTGTCCTACAGGAGCACTTCACGAAAAAGAAACAATAAAAGAAGCTTGGGCAAAAATAAAAGACCCAGACACATTTGTAATAGCACAAACAGCACCTTCAATTAGAGTGGCTTTAGGTGAAGAATTTGGGATGGATATTGGAACAAATGTAGAAGGAAAAATGATAACAGCCTTAAAAAGGATGGGAATTGATAGAGTATTTGATACAAATACAGGAGCAGATTTTACAATAATGGAAGAAGCAACAGAATTTGTAGAAAGATTTAAAAATAATGATAATATTCCAATGTTTACATCTTGTTGCCCTGGTTGGGTACGTTATATAGAAGAAAACTATCCTGAATTATTACCACATCTATCAAGTTGTAAATCACCACATCAAATGTTTGGAGCAGTTTTAAAATCTTATTATGCTAAAAAAGAAGGAATAGATCCAAGTAAAATATATATAATATCAATAATGCCTTGTGTTGCTAAAAAATTTGAAGCAATACGTCCAGAAATGCAAAATGACGGGCTTTATGATGTAGACAATGTAATTACAACACGTGAATTATCAAGGATGATTAAACAAGCAAATATTGAATTTACAAAGCTAGAAGATGGAGAATTTGATAACCCAATGGGAGAAGCAACAGGAGCTGCTGCAATATTTGGAACAACAGGTGGAGTAATGGAAGCAGCATTAAGAACAGCTGGAGATTTATTAACAGGAGAGAGTTTAGAAAAAATAGACTTTGAAGCAGTAAGAGGTGGAAAAGGAATCAAAAAAGCAACTGTAAATATTGCAGGAAAGGAAATAAAAGTAGTTGCAGCAAGTGGACTAAAAAATGCAAGAGAAATATTAAAAGAAGTAAAATCTGGAAAAGCTGATTATCAATTTGTAGAAATAATGGCATGCCCAGGAGGATGTATAATGGGTGGAGGGCAACCAATAAAAAATGCTAAAACACGTTCAGAAATAGATGTGAGAAAATTACGTGCGAGTGCATTATATACAATTGATGAAAAATCTACAATTAGAAAATCACATGAAAATCCAATACTTCAAAAAATATATAAAGATTACTTAGGTAAACCTGGTGGAGAATTAGCACACAAATATTTACATACACATTACGAAGAAAGAGAAAAATACAATTTTGAGACATAATAGGGACGGGGCAAAAAATTCTCACTTTCTAAAAAATGTAAAAGTGAGAAAAAAATGCCCCGTCCCTATTTGTCTCATTCCCACTCTATTGTTGCAGGAGGTTTTGAAGTTATATCATAAACTACTCTATTTACATGTTCTACTTCATTTACAATTCTAGAAGATACTTTTTCTAATACATCATAGGGTATTTTACTCCAAACGCCAGTCATAAAGTCTGTTGTTTCTACTGCACGTAGTGCTATTGTATAATCATAAGTTCTTTCATCTCCCATAACTCCAACAGATTTTAAATTTGTTAATACTGCAAAATATTGGTTAATAGTTTTATGAAGTCCTGCATTTGCAATTTCTTCTCTAAATATGCTATCTGCTTCTTTTAGAATATTTAATTTATCTTCTGTAATGTTTCCAATAATACGAATTGCTAAACCTGGTCCTGGGAAAGGTTGTCTATAAACTAAGTTTTCTGGTATACCTAATTCTAAACCTGTTTTTCTAACTTCATCCTTAAATAAATCACGAAGAGGTTCAACAATTTCTTTAAAATCAACATAGTCAGGTAAGCCTCCAACGTTATGATGGCTTTTTATTACAGCTGATTTTCCAAGACCACTTTCTATAACATCAGGATAGATAGTTCCTTGAACTAAATAGTCTACAGTTCCTATTTTTTTAGCTTCTTCTTCAAATACACGAATAAATTCTTCGCCTATGATTTTTCTTTTTTTCTCTGGATCTGTTATACCATCTAACTTTTGTAAAAATCTAGCTTTACAATTAACACGTATCAGATTTATATCAAATTGTTTCTTGAAAACTTCTTCAACTTCATTACCTTCATTTTTACGTAGCAAGCCGTGGTCTACGAATATACAAGTTAAATTTTTACCAATTGCTTTATGTAACAATACTGCTGCAACAGATGAATCAACTCCACCAGACAAAGCACATAATGCTTTTTTATCTCCGATTTTTTCTTTTAAACTTTTAATTTTTTCTTTTGCAAATGAAGAAATTTCCCAATCTCCTGTACATTTACATATTTCATATAAAAAGTTTCTAATTACATTAATACCATTTTCAGAATGAACTACTTCTGGATGGAATTGAATTCCATAAAAATTCTTTTCTTTATTTTCCATACCTGCATTTGGACAAGATGGGGTAGAGGCAATGTTTTTAAAGCCTTCTGGAACAGTTTCTACAAAATCTGTGTGACTCATTAAGAAATTATTAAAAGAATTAAAACCTTTAAATAACAAAGAGTTATTATCTATGTTAACACTTGTTACTCCATATTCTCTTTTATTTGCTTTTTCAACAGTTCCTCCCAAAGTTACAGTCATAAGTTGCATACCATAACATATTCCAAGTATTGGAATACCTAGATCAAATATCTTATTATCACATTTAGGGCTATCATCTCCAAATACACTTGCAGGCCCTCCTGTAAATATTATTCCTTTTGGTTTTTTTTCTTTTATTTTTTCTATTGATATATCAAAAGGAACTACTTCTGAATATACATTACACTCTCTTACTCTTCTTGCTATTAATTGATTATATTGTCCACCAAAATCTAAAATTAAAATTAATTCATTTTTCATAAACTTCATTTTCCTCCAAATTTTTTATTTTTATTAATGTTATCATATGAAATAGCAAAAGTAAATAAAAAAGTAAAAAACATAAAAAAGTAAAAAACATAAAAAAGTAAAAAACATAAAAAAGCACTGCTTAAATTTTAAGAAATCCTTAATACTATAATTATAGTATTGTAGGGAAGGATTTTTTCTCTAACAAAGATATATGTTTTAGCATTTTTTCTTTTTAAAATTTTCAAAAAGGATATCTTCTAACTTCTTATTTGACATTTAGTAAGTTTTCGTGTACTTTTAGAATAAGTTTTGAAATATAGGCAACCGCAATCCCATTGGCTTTAGACAATGGGCAGTCCACATAAAATATTAGAACCAAATAAATAAAAAATTCTTTACATTAAAAAAATCTTGTAATATAATGTGAAAAAGAATAGAAGGGAGAACACAAATGTCAAAAATTTTAGAAGATATTTCAAGAACATTTAATGAATTTTTATTATTACCAAATTTAACAGATGAAAGATGTATACCATCAAATGTATCACTTAGAACACCACTTGTTAAATTTAAAAAGGGAGAAGAAGCAAAGTATTATGCAAATGTACCAATGGTTTCAGCAATTATGCAATCAGTATCTGGAGAAGAAATGGGAATAGCACTTGCTAGAGAAGGTGGAGTTGCATTTATTTATGGTTCACAATCAATAGAGTCACAAGCTAAAATGGTAAAAAGAGTAAAAAAACATAAAGCAGGCTTTGTTGTAAGTGATTCAAATGTAAAACCAGAAACTACTTTAGAAGAAGTATTAAATTTAACGAAAGAAACTGGACACTCAACTGTAATAATAACAGATGATGGAACTAAAAATGGTAAATTTTTAGGTTTAGTAACAGATAAAGATTATAGAATATCAAGAGATAATATGAAAGCACCAATAAGTGATTTTATGACACCAAAAGATAAAGTCGTATGGGCAAAAGAAGGTGTAAATTTAATAGAAGCAAATGATATAATATGGGAAAATAAAATAGCTTGTTTACCAATTTTAGATGAAGAAGAACATTTAAAATATTTAGTATTTAGAAAAGATTATGAAGACAGAAAAAATAACCCAAACTCACTTCTTGATGAAAATAAAAGATATATTGTAGGGGCTGGAGTAAATACAAGAGATTTTGAAGAAAGAATACCAGCTTTAGTAGATGCGGGAGTAGATTTACTTTGTATAGATTCTTCTGACGGATACTCAGTTTGGCAAAAAAATACAATTGATTTTGTAAGAAAAACATATGGAGATTCTGTAAAAATAGGTGCAGGAAATGTGGTTGATAGAGAAGGTTTTATGTATTTAGCTAAAGCAGGTGCAGATTTTATAAAAGTTGGTGTAGGTGGAGGATCTATTTGTATAACAAGAGAAACAAAAGGAATAGGTCGTGGACAAGCTTCAAGCTTAATTGATGTAGTAAAAGCAAGAGATGAATATTTTGAAGAGACAGGTATTTATATTCCAGTATGCTCAGATGGTGGAATAGTACATGACCATCATATAACAATAGCTTTAGCATTAGGAGCAGATTTTGTAATGATGGGAAGATATTTTGCAAGATTTGATGAAAGCCCAACAAGAGTTGTTAAAAAAGGAAACACATATGTAAAAGAATATTGGGGAGAAGGTTCAAATAGAGCTAGAAATTGGCAAAGATATGATATGGGAGGAGATAAAAAACTTTCTTTTGAAGAAGGTGTCGATTCTTATATACCTTATGCTGGAAGATTAAAAGATAATTTAGAAGTTACAGTTGCAAAAATAAAATCAACAATGTGTAATTGTGGAAGCACAACAATAGAAGAATTACATGAAAAAGCAAGACTAACGCTTGTATCAGATGTAAGTATAACAGAAGGTAGTGCACACGATGTTATTTTAAAAGAAATTGAAAACCAATATAATTAATATTAATTTAGAGCACTTTTTATGAGGTGCTCTAAAAAATTCATAAAAAACAAAAAGAATAAAAAATTAAGAAGACACCAAATAATTGATGTCTTCTTAAAAACTATTTATTATTATTGTTTTGTCTTTCACTATTATTGTTGTTTTGGTTATTTTTGTTATTATTTTTGTTTTCTTTATTTTTCTTTGACATAGAAAAGCACCTCCAATCAAATCTAATATTATTGTTTACTAAAATATAAAAAATATTCTTGTAAAAATTGTTTTTTCAAAAAAATTGTTATATAATACTTTAAAAATGAGTAATAATAAAATATATATATTCTTTGGGGGATAAAATGAAATTTAAAAATCAAAAATTAATTGAATTCAATAATTATTTAAATGGAAAAAAAGTAGCTATTATTGGTTTAGGAGTAAGTAATTTACCCCTTCTAAAATATATGAATAACCAAAATGCTAAGATTACTATTTTTGATGAAAAGGAAAAAGAAGATATACCAAGAAAATTATTAGAGAAATTGGACAAATATGGTGCATATGCTTTTTTTGGAAAAAATTGTTTAGAAAATTTAAAAAATTATGATATTATATTTAGGTCACCTAGTTGTCTGCCAACAAGAGAAGCGTTAGTGTTAGAAGAACAAAGAGGTGCAATAATAACAACTGAGATAGAAATGCTTATGAAATTAGCTCCTTGTCAAATTATAGGTGTAACTGGAAGTGATGGAAAAACAACAACAACAAGCCTTATCTATAGTATATTAAAAAGACAAGGCTATAATACTTATTTAGGTGGAAATATAGGAAAACCATTATTTACTAAATTAGAGGAAATAAAACCAGAAGATAAACTTGTTTTAGAATTAAGTAGTTTCCAACTAATGGGGATGACAGTTAGCCCAAATATTTCTGTTATTACTAATATAACACCAAATCATTTGAATATTCATAAAGATTATAATGAATATATAGAAGCTAAAAAAACTATTTTTAAATATCAAAATGAAAATGATTATCTAGTTTTAAACCATGATAATGAAATAACAAGAAATTGCGGAAAAGAAGCAATTTCAAGAGTTATATATTTTAGTAGTAGAGAAAAATTAGATAATGGTTTTATTGTAGATAATAAAATAATAAAAAGGTGTAATGATGGAATTAGAAAACATATATTAGATACAAAGGATATTTTACTACGTGGAAATCATAATTTTGAAAATATTTGTACAGCACTTGCTGCAACTGAAAATTTAGTAGATGAAGAAATAGCCGTAGAAGCTGTAAAAGAATTTAGAGCAGTAGAACATAGACTTGAATTTATAAGAGAAATAGATGGTGTTAAATGGTATAATGATTCAGTAAGTTCTTCACCTACAAGAACTATAGCAGGACTTAATTCTTTTGATGAAGATATAGTACTGATTGCAGGAGGATATGATAAGAATTTAGATTATACACCACTTGCAAAACCCATACTAGAAAAAGTTAAAACTTTAATATTAATTGGAGCTACTTCTTCGAAAATATTTGATGCAGTAAAAGATGAAGAAGAAAAAGAAAGAAAAGATATTAATATTTATATGTGTGAAAATTTACAAGAAACAGTAAATTTAGCAAAAAGATATTCTAAAAAAGGCGAAGTTGTACTATTTTCACCTGCTAGTGCAAGTTTTGATATGTTTAAGAATTTTGCAGAAAGGGGAAATAAATTTAAAGACTTGGTAAATAACTTATAGAATTCGTAACATATTTTTAAAACCTCCATATTATATAAAAAGAAAAGGAGGTTTTTTTATGTATAATAATGAGCCATTTGATGATTACATAAGGTCTATTTTAGGATATCCAAATACAAATAACATATATGTTCCAGAAAATAATAACAATTACAATAGTTATTATAATTATAGTGCAAATAATACTGTAGATACTAATAATAACCAAGAAATAGAAAAATGTTATCCAGAAATATATAAAATTGTATATCCTATGATACAAAATAGGTGTAAAAGAATAACTGAGCCATTGACTGAAGATTTGATAGAAAGTATTACAAATGAGATTTATTCTTCAATAGAAGTTACAAATGAAATAAATATTGACAATGTAAATATTGCTTCTCAAAATGAGGTAAACAATAGTAATAACACAAGCAATAGAATTAATAGACAAGAAAGCAAAACAAAGGAAATAAAACAAGATGTGAAAATGGAAAATAGACAAGATAGAAGAGATACTGGACTAAGAGATTTAATTAAAATTTTATTAATAAGAGAATTATTGAAAAGACCAAAACCTGGACCAAGACCACCATTTCCACCAAACAGACCACCAATAATGCCAAGATATAATTATATGGATATTTATGAGATGTAAAAAATTAAGTCATATAGCATAATAACTGCATAAGTTGAAAAATTAGTTGAAAAGTGATATAATTAAAATGTAATCTAATAAGATTTGGCAAAGGAGGCCATCAATGAAACTCAGTGTTGCAATTGCAACAAGTTCCTCTGATAAAATTGAGGGAGTTCGGTCAGCAATTTCTCGGTTTTTCTTTTTGGAAGAATCGGAAATTGAAGTTTCTTCAAAGGCTGTTGACTCTGGTGTCTCAGAGCAACCTTTTGGAGACGAGACTTATGAAGGGGCATTAAACAGAGTAAACAATATAAGACAAGAGTTTCCCAAAAAGGACTTTTATATCAGCTGTGAAGCTGGTATAGAAAATGCATTTGGTCAGTACTTCAATGTACAGGTTGTATGCATATATGATTCAAAGTCCGAAAGGTTTTTCTGGGGAAAGAGTGCAGGATGGTCAATTCCAAATGATGACATTGAGGAAATTAGAAAAACTAATCTTGATGTCTATCTAAGGAAAAAGGGAATAAGCAGCATAGATGAGCTACTTGGTGCTACTCATTCTAGGAGTGAAGCTATTTCAGAAGCAGTAGAACTTGCTCTTGCTTCTAGGAGGTTATAGCACAAAGTGCGATTAAGATTCACATCTTAGTCGCACTTTTTAAAATTGACAATATATAATATTTTGTGTTATCATATATTATGTATATAAAAGAAAGTAAGGAGATATTAAAGTTGAGTGAATTTAAAGTTATTGTTGTTATGAATGAGGCAATGTTAAAATTATTAAAAGATAAAAACAAAGATTATAGTGTCAATTTGAAAATAAGAAAAGGCTTAGAAGATGAATCACTATTTTTTAAGATTAATAAAAAAGAAGCTGTCGAAATATTAAAAAATGTAGGGGTAAAACAAGAAAACATAGAAAACGTATATAAAAAACTTATATCACCTAATGAGTTTTATACATTACTAAATAGAGGGAAAATAGATATAAATGATACTAACTTAATTATTAAGTATGATACTTATAATTCAGAGGATTTGTTTAAAAAGAAAAATTAAAGGAGAATTTTAAATGAAAGATGAATATATAATAGAGTTCTACAATGAAGTAAAGAATAGTTTAGAAGGTGAATATAAGATAATATTAGAACCTGGAAGAAAAATTAATGAAGAATGGATTGAATATGACAAAGTAAAATGGGAAATTGAAGATTCAATGAAAGATTTAGTTCAAAAACTTGTGAAAGAAAACAAATTAACTTTAGAACAAAAAATATTAAAATTATATGAATTTATATGCCTTAATTATATATATGATGTTAATGTATTATATTTCTTTAAAAAAGATTTAAGTGATCCTAACAATATAAAATATATTGCAGTAGATTGGTATGGAAGAATTGTAGGAAGCCAATGGATTGAAAATAGAAAAAAACACAATAGAAGAATTTGCTATGAATTTGCTAGATTTTATGCAAAAGCTATAAACAAATTAATAACTCCTAATGATAAAGTAGAAGCTTTTATGTTAGGAGATAGAGAAAATTTACATTATGTTGTAGGTTTAAGCGGAGAAGAATATAGTGTTATTTTAGATTTAGACGATTTTAATAATATAAAAGATCTTACAAGATTAAAATTAGGTCTTTCAATAAAAGGAATAAGAATTTTACGAGATAATTTTGGTAAATTTAAGAAAACTTTAGATAATTTTAATAAAAATAAATTGGAAGAATTACCAGAAATTATAAAAGCAAAAAATACTTTAGAAGGTAAAGATAATATTGGATATTTTAATAAAGTTTTAGAAATACTAAATTTTTACAATCTTGATTCACAAGGTTTTTTTGAATATATGAGAGCAATAATAGAAAGTGAAGGAATCGAGATAGAAAAAATTTGGAAAGAAGTTAAAAATGTAGAAGAAAAAAGATATGTAAGATGTTTAATTTTTAACTTTAATTCTAAAGATTATTTATTAGATAGTCTTGATAAAACCTTAAAAGTAATAGACAAAGAAAAATTAGATAAAAAGATTTTTGTTTTTAAACCAGAAGAAAATTATTATTCTTATTATGGAGGATAGAATTAGATAATATTAAGGAGAAATAAAAATGAGTAAAGATATATCAAAACTTATAGAACTAAATGATTTAGTAAGTTTGGCTTTTAGAAGAAAACATATAATTGTTTTAAATCCAAGAGATAAGCAAATAGATGAGAATAATACAAACTCAAACATACAATATGATAAAAGTGATTGGAAAATACCTGATAATATTAAAGTTTTTGTTAATGATTTATCAAGAAGTAGTTATCTAAGCGATGAAGATAAAATTTTATTAATTTATGAGAGATTATGTCAAGACTACATATATGATGATAATTTGATATCTTACATACAAAAAGTTGATGATGAATCATTTGATTTACCCGATTGGTATGGAAGAGATGTGGATTCAAATTGGGAACAAAATAGAGAATTACACAATAGAAGGGTTTGCTATGAAGTATCAAGATATCTTGCAGAATCACTTAATGAAATATTTAAAGATAATGACGATTTTAATGTATGTATCCTTTGGGATAAAGGTCTTACACACTATTTTGTTGCTCTGACTTCTGATGATTATAGTATAACTTTAGATTTAGATGATTTTAATAATATAAAAGATTTAACGAGAGTTAAAGCAGGTTTAACTGCACAAGGGATAAATATTTTAGATGATGAAAATGGAAAATTTGGTAGAGCTCTCGATAGGTTTAATGAAGGAAAAGCAAAAGATGCTATAAAGAAAATAGAAAGTGAAGTTTCTGAGAAAAAAGAAAGTCAAAAAGGAAATCAAAGTGAGGTGGAAGAACCTGACGATGTAACTTTTTTAAGAAATGCTGTAGAAATTTTAGCAAATGAACATAACTTAGATTCTCAAGGAATATATGAGTATATGAAAGAAATAATAGATATTAGTTTAGGACCAGAAAGAAGAAAAAAAGTATGGAAAAAATTAAAGGGAGATAATGAAAAATCTACAAGATTTGTGAGATGCTTGATTTTAAGTATAGATAATCAATCTTATCTTGTTGATGTTGATGAAATGACAGTAAGACCTTTTGATGAAAAAGAGTTTGAACAAGAAGATTCTAATTTTATACCATATAAAAATCTTGATCGTGGTTGGGATGAAAGATATGATGGCTCATAATTAAATTTTTATTTTAGGATATATGTTAATAATAAGAATGTTTCGATTTGGAAATTTTGTCCAATAAAGAACATTCTTATTATTTTTTATATACTAGAAAAGTTTAATACATAATAAAAATAATGCTAAGGATAGAAATTTAAATTTTTGTTTTGCTCCATAATTAAATTTTCAAGAATATTATTTTAATTTTGGTTAAAAATAATATTAATAAAATTGAAAGGTGGTAATTTTATGAAAGTAAAAGATTGTATGTGTGAAGATGTGTGTTCTATAAGACCAGAAAGTACTCTAAGAGATGTTGCGAAAATTATGTCTGAAAAGCATATTGGTTGTATGCCTGTTTGCGATGATAACAATTGCGTTTGTGGTATTATTACAGATAGAGATTTAGTATTAAGAGGAATTGCTTGTAATAAAGATATCAATAATACTAAAGTAAGTGATATTATGACTTGTAATGTTTGTTCTTGTAAGGAATCAGATGATATTACAAATGCAGAAACTAAAATGGGACAAAAACAAATAAGAAGACTTCCTGTGTGTGATGAAAACAACAAAATAGTAGGTATATTAACTATAGGAGATTTAGCAAATAAAAAAGTAAACAAGGAAGAATTTTGTACTACTTTAGAAGATATTTGTAATTGTAATGGAAATCAAAATAATATGTAATTATAAAATATAAAAAAGACAAAAATCAAAAAACAAAACAAAGAAACATAAAAATACAAAAAGAAGCGGATATTGTCCGCTTTTTCTACATATAATAAAAAATAGGAGTAAGGTATGGTTTGGGATATTTCTTATTGGTCTAAAGTATTAAAAAGAATATTATATGTATTATTTATTTTAGTGGGGTTATATATAGGATTAAAACTATCTGTATTTTATATGCCATTTTTAGTTGCTTTTATAATATCACTTATAATAGAACCTGCTATAAAATTTATTATGAAAAAAACTGGTTTTACTAGAAGAACAAGTTCAATTATAATTTTTGTTATTGTTTCTTTGTTAATAATAGGGATACTTACTTGGCTAATTATTACAATTTTTTCGGAAGCATCTAGTTTGTTACAAGGAATTAATAATTATTTTGATAAAGCTTATGTGAAATTTCAGGAGTTTATATCTAGCTTTAATTTTGATAAAATTAATTTGTCTGATGAATTATTACAAGTAGTGGAAAATTCTACAGGCAACATTTTAGATACTGTATCAAATTGGGTAAGAAATAGTCTAACATCTCTTATAAATTTAGTAACTAGTATTCCTTCGATAGCTATTTGCATAGGTATTACTGTTATTGCTTTATATTTTATATGTGTAGACAAGATATATATAATAGACCAAATAGAATACCATATGCCCAAAATATGGGTTAAAAAAATATGGATACATTTAAAAGAATTAACACGGAACACTTGGCGGATATTTAAAAGCACAAATAATGCTTATTCTAATTTCTTTTGTTATATCTTTGTTTGGTTTATATATTTTACAGTTCTGTGGTTTTAATATTAAATACCCATTGCTTATGGCACTAGCAATAGGTTTTGTGGATAGTCTTCCTATCTTAGGTTCTGGTAGCTTTATGATACCTTGGGCAATAATATCTGCTTTAAATGGAGATATTAATCTAGGAATTGCAATCATCGTTTTATTAATTATAATGAGTATTGTAAGGCAATTTTTAGAACCTAAATTAGTTAGTAAAAACATAGGAATTCATCCTATTTTTACTTTAATTGCTATGTATACAGGTTTTAAATTAATAGGGGTAATAGGGCTTCTTATTGGTCCTATAGTTCTTATTATTGTTAAAAATATTTTTTCTAATTTAATAGATAGGGGAGTATTTAAAACCATTTTTGATAAAAAATAATAGAGCAATTTGCTCTATTTTTCTATATCTGTATTAGGCTTTTCTTCTATAGTTTTTTCTTGTTTTCTTTGTTTTGATTGTTCTTTAATTCTTGCTAAAGTTTCACTATCTAAATATTTTTCGATATCAATTCTTGTGAAACCTTCAGAAGCCTCATGTGTCATTTCTGCTTCTTTAAATGCTTCACTATCAGTTAATGCAGATAATTCATCAAAATGTAAGTATATCAATTCTTCTAATGGGTCTCCTTTTTTAACTTGTGATATTACAGCTTTATAGTTTTGGTAATCTCCGAAGTTGTCTAACCATAACTCTTCCTTGTTCGTGAGGGTCCATATCAACTTCAAAATATCTAGGTGCAATTTCGTTAATTAATTTAACAAAATTTTTAACACCTTCTTCATCATCTTTATCTGGTATATCAATTGGTTCTATAGCTTTTCCTTCTAGTTTTGTATGTGCACCAGGACCATATGAACCAAACTTACGTTGTCTTTCTGTTTGTATTTGACACTCTACTGGCCCGAAGAGGAGTGTTTAAAATAACAAAATTTGATTCGTAACCACTTACAGCTCGTTTTTCTTCTAGTGAAGAGTAATCTATTGTGACACCTAATTTTTCAAAAACAGGGTTGTTTTCGAAAAGAGATAAAAATTGCATTGTAGCAGTTTGAATATCTGTTTCATTATTATATTTTTCTTCACAATCAGTAAGTAAAGCGAAGAAATCTATTTTGTTATTTGGTGATATATCTTTTTCATCAACCATACCTTTCGGTGAGTTTTCCAAATGTGAAGCTCTTAATAATTTTAGTCTATTGTCTATATCTGTTATTTTTGTTTTATAACTTTCAATCAGGTCTGTTTCAGTAGGAGCAACATATTCTAGTAATTTTTCGAGTAACTTTCTACAATTTTGATAATATTCTGTTTTTGGCACATTTGGTCTAGGCTCATAATCTTCTCTGTCTCTAAAATCATCATATATTAATCTACTTTTAAATATTTGCATCTCTTTTAGAAATTCTCTGTTTTTATCTCTTTTGGCAATTAGCTCACTTATATGAGGATATGTAGAGTAAAACATAGGTGGTGTACTTTCAGATACAAATGTAATTGCAAAAGCATCTGAAAATGGCCTTAAATTTAGCTCTTGCAAATTTTCTCCTGTTTCATCATATGCTTTATCTGCTTCCATATATCTTTTGCGTACTTTGTTATTTATACTTTTTGAAGCCTTAAATCTAGATGTCATACTTACTACATAAGAAGGATATCTTTTATTTTGGTAAAACATAATAGTTGCCATTAGATATTTGAAATATTCTCTATATTCTGGATTATCATATAATTCTTTATATGAAGAAGCTTCTTTACCAATCTTTGAGTCTCTGGCAATTTTAAGTTCAGAGGTTTCTAATAAATGATCTTTTGGCACTTGTAAACCTTCTTTAAATTCGTTCATTTATAAATCACTCCATTTACTGTATTTTTCCAAGAGTGATTATAGCACAAATAACTTAAAATGTAAATAATTTTAAAAAGCAACTCTAAACTATCCCATCTGTTGGTATATATG